>NZ_JBEPQI010000021.1:0-175426 GCF_040547725.1 Bradyrhizobium sp. LA2.1 | reverse complement strand
CCCCGCACCCCCCACCACAAACACGCCCCGTCTCGCTAAACCCCCCCCCCCGCCGCGCGCTACGCGCGATCGACCCTCCCCCTCCAGGGGAGGGTGAAAGCGGAGAGATCAAAACATCAGATTATCCTTCACCAGCACCCAGGGGCCGTTCTTCACCTGCTGCACCTGGGTGACGGTGGTGGCGAGATGGTTGGTCTTCGAGAACACCGTCGGCGGCGAATTAAAGATATCCTGGAACTTGTCGCCGGACTCCAGCGCGTCGAGCATCTTCTGGCCAGTGAGATCCTTGCCAACCTTGTTGGCATAATGCGCGAACGTCATCACCGCATTGTAGCCGATGATCGCCTGGGTGTTGGCGTCGGCGTTGAACATCTTCTTGTAATTGACGAGCCAGTCCTTCACCTTTCCCTTCGCGGTGTCTTCGTAGGGAATTTCGAAGTTCGAGGCGGAGTACAAGCCTTCCACCACTTCCTTGCCGAGCGCCGGCACTTCGAGCACGTTAACGGGCGTGGCACCGAGGAAGGTGACGTCCCATCCGAGCTTCTTCGCTTCACCCATCGTGCCGATCGGCTCACGGAGGACCGCGCCGAGCACGACGAGGTCGCAGCCGTCAGACTTCATCTTGGCGACCTGCGCGCTGAAATCGGAGGCGCCGCGCTTGTAGCTCGTGATCGAGGCCGGCTGCAGCTTCATGGCGGTGAGCTGCTGGTTGAAGCCGTCGAGCACGTTTTTGCCGTACTCGTCGTCCTGATGCAGGATGCACGGCTTCTTGAAATTCTTTGCCTCTATCATGTATTTGAGCGCTGCGCGCGTGCTCTCGACATAGGGCAGGAGGTTGTTGAACTTCAGCCGCTCCTGCGGCTTGGCCGGATCGAACTTGAAGGTGAACTCGGCCGCCGTCAGCGGGAAGAGCTGAAGCACGCCGGCGTCGAGCAAGATATCCTGCGCAGCGAGCACGGTCGGCGATCCCATTGGTCCCACCATCGCGAAAATCTTGTCGCGCTCGATCAGCTTTTGCGAAGCCAGCACCGCTTTCTTCGGATCGTAGCCCGAGTCCTCGACGACCAGCTTGATCTTGCGACCCTGGACACCGCCCGCCGCGTTGATCTCCTCGACCGCCATCTTCATGCCGTTCGAGACCGGCACGCCCCAGCCCTTGATCGGCCCCGACAGGTCCTGATGGGTGCCGATGACGATCTCGGATGCCGAGATGCCATCGTTGGTGACCTTGGTTTGCGCCGCGGCCGGCAGACAGGTGAGCACCACGGCGCTCACAGCAAGGCCGAGCGTGCTGAACGATTTCGACATTGACGTCTCCTTTCCTTTGGGCCCGTATGGTGCGAAGGGCGGGGGCCACAGCTCCTTCGCTTTCTCGAACTGGCAGGCTCGTCACGCCACCGCGCGCTGGCGATACATCGCCTCGATCTCGGCAGCGTAACGCTTGTTCACGAAGCCGCGCTTCAGCTTCATGGTCGGCGTCAGCTCCTCGTCCTCCGGGGTCAGCTGGCGCTCGATCAGGTAAAATCTCTTGATGGTCTCGACGCGGGCGAAATTGCCGTTGACGCATTCGATCTCGCGCCAGATCAGGTCCTGGATCTCCGCTGCGCGGCACAGGCTCGCATAATTGGTGAAGGGGATGTCGTGGTCCTGGGCGAATTTCTCGACATTCTCCTGGTCGATCATCACGAGGCAGGTGAGATAAGGCCGCTTGTCGCCGATCACCACGGCATCCGAGATGTAGGGCGAGAATTTGAGCTGGTTCTCGATCTCGGACGGCGTGACGTTCTTTCCGCCGGAGGTGATGATGATGTCCTTCATCCGGTCGGTGACGCGGACAAAGCCTTCGTTATCGATGGTGCCGACGTCGCCGGTGTGCAGCCAGCCGCGATGGTCGATGGTCTCGGCGGTCTTCTCGGGCTGATTCAGATAGCCCATGAACAGGAAGTCGCCCTTGATCAGGATCTCGCCATCGGGCGACAGCGCGACCTCGCCCCAGGACACGGCGGTGCCGACCGAGCCGAACTTGATGCGCTCCGCCGGCATCATGGTCGCGACGCCGCAATTCTCGGTCTGGCCATAGACCTCGTGCATGTCGATGCCGAGCGCGAGATACCAGCGGATCAACTCCGGTGCGATCGGCGCAGCGCCGGTGAACGCGATGCGGCAGCGGTCGAGCCCGATCATGCGGCGGATGTTGCGGAACGCGAGCCGGTAGGCGATGCTGTTGGCGATGCGCAGCGAGAGCGGCGGCGCCCTGCCCTCGATCCGGCAATCGACCATGCGATGGCCGACCTTGATGGCGCGGCGATAGACCCATTGCTGCAGCGGCGTCGCGTCCTTCAGCGCGATGGTGATCGCGGAATAGAACTTCTCCCAGATGCGAGGCACCGCAAAGAAGACGGTCGGCTGCACCTCGCGCAGATTGTCCGGCACCGTCTCCGGGCTCTCGGCGAAATTCATCACCGAGCCGAGTGCGACCGAGATGTAGTAGCCGGCGACCCGCTCGGCGACGTGGCAGAGCGGAAGGAAGATCAGCCGGTCTTCGTCCTCCCGCGCCGAGATGAAATCGTTGGCATGCCGCATCTGGTGCGTGACGCTGCGGTTCGCGTGCATCGCGCCCTTGGGCGGGCCGGTGGTGCCCGAGGTGTAGACGAGGATGACAAGGTCGTCCGCGCTGCGGCTGTCGATCATCTCCTGCCACAGCGCCTCGCGGCCGACCATGTGGTTGCGGCCGAGCGCACGGAACTCGTCGAGCGACATCACCATGTCGTCGGAGAAGCCGCTGAGGCCCTCCATGTCGAACACGATGATCTTTTGCAGGGACGGACAGCGCGCGCGGCAGGCGAGCACCTTGTCGAGTTGCTCCTCGTCCTCGGCGAAGATCACCTTGGTCCGGGAATCGTTGACCAGGTATTCGACCTGGGAGGATGCATCGGTCGGATAGATTCCAGAGGAAACACCGCCGGCGCACAGAATGCCCATGTCGGCATGAACCCATTCCGGCACGGCATTGGCGATGACGGAGGCGACGTCGCCGGGCAGAAAGCCGGAGGCGCGAAGCGCGTAGGCGATCTCCTTCGAGATCTCCAGCCACTCGCGCCAGCTGGTCGGCTGCCAGATGCCGAATTTCTTCTCGCGAATAGCCGGCCTGTCGCCCCGCGTCTCGGCGGCGCGCAAGAAGCTCTTCGCGATCGTATCAGCGACCGTCAGCAGCGCCGGTCGGGCCATGCGCGTCTCCTCCTTGTCGCTCTCCCCTCCGCTGCCTGCCTTGCCGGCGGTCTGTCGTTGCGGATGGGCCAATCCATTTAACGCCTTCCCCTAGCGCCAAGTCTTCGGCGCCAAATCTTCAGCGCCAGGTCTTCTTCTTTTTCCAGCGCCGCTCGCCTCGCGCGCCCGCCTCCTTGGCGCCAAGGTAGAATTCCTGGATGTCCTGGGAATGCATCAAGCGGTCGCAGGTGTCGTTCATCACGACGCGGCCGATCTCCAGCACGTAGCCGTAATGCGCCGTCTCCAGCGCCACCTTGGCGTTCTGCTCGACCAGCAGGATCGACATGCCCTGCTCCTCGTTGACGCGGCGGATGATGGTGAAAATCTCCTTCACCAGCAGCGGCGACAGGCCGAGCGAGGGCTCGTCGAGCAACAGCAAGGTCGGCCGGTTCATCAGCGCGCGCCCGATCGCGAGCATCTGCTGCTCACCGCCGGAAAGCTGGCCGGCCGGCTGGTTGATGCGCTCCTTCAGACGCGGGAAATAGCCGTAGACGCGCTCCAGATCCTCCGCGACGCCATCACGATCCCGGCGCGGATACGCCCCCATCATCAGGTTCTCGCGCACCGAGAGGAACGGGAACACCTCGCGCCCCTCCGGCACATGACTGAGGCCGAGCCGCACGATCCGGTCCGCCTCCATGCGCTGGATCGACCTGCCCATGAATTCGATCGTGCCCTTCTGCGGATCCAGAATGCCCGAGATCGTCTTCAGCACCGTGGTCTTGCCGGCGCCGTTGGCGCCGAGCAGGGTGACGATGCGGCCGCGCGGCACCTCCAGCGAGATGCCGCGGATCGCCATGATCGGCCCGTAATAGCTCTCGATGTTGGAGAGTTTCAGGATAATGTCGGGCGTGACGGCGGCGTCCATGCGTCAGGCTCCCAGATACGCGGCGACGACATCGGGATGCTGCTGCACCTCGGCGGGCGAGCCCATCGCCAGCACCCGGCCGTAGTTCAGCGCGATGACGCGATCGGAGACGCGGTTGACCAGCGACATGTCGTGTTCGACCATCAGCACGGTGACGCCGAGCTCGTTCTTCATGTCGCGGATCCAGAAAGACATGTCGCCGGTCTCCTCGACATTCAGGCCGGAGGACGGCTCGTCGAGCAGGATCAGTTTCGGCTCCGAGCACAGCGCGCGCGCCAGCTCGATCACCTTGCGCACGCCGTAGGGCAGGCCGGAGATCAGCTTGTCGCGATAGGGTTCGAGATCGAGGAACTCGATCACCTGCTCGACCCTGCGGCGATGCACCTTCTCGTTCGCCCGCACGCTCGGCAGGAACAGCAGCTCCTGCCAGAGCTGGGTGGTCGAGTGACGGTGGCGGCCGACCAGGAGGTTGGAGAGCACGGTCGCGTTCTCGAACAGCTCGATGTTCTGGAAGGTGCGGGCGATGCCGAGCCTGGCGATGTCGTAGGGCGGCTGCTCCGTGATGTCCTGGTCTTCAAAGAAGATGCGGCCCGTGGTCGGCCGGTAGATCCGCGAGATCAGGTTGAAGATCGAGCTCTTGCCGGCACCGTTCGGCCCGATGATCGAGAGGATCTCGCCCTTCTCGACCGCGAAGGATACCGCATCGACCGCCTTCAGCCCCCCGAAATGCAGCGACAGGTTCTCCGCGCGAAAATAGCTCATCGGTTGCGCTCCGACTTCACGTAGATCTTCTGCCGCTTGAAGGTGGCGCGCTTGTAGAGCGGAAACAGCTGGAAGAAGAGCTTGATCTTGAGCCAGCGGCCGTAGAGCCCGAGCGGCTCGAACAGCACGAACAGCACGATGATGATGCCGTAGATCGCGCCCTTCAGCCCGTTGAGCGAGGCGAACGCCGCGACTTTCGACTGGATATTGCCCGCAGTCGCCGGGCCCGCCCCGAACGTCGCGGCAATGCCGGCGATGATGCCGGGCAAATCGTCCTTCAGATAGGTCAGGAACGGGTCGATCATCACGATGAAGATCGCGCCCAGCACCGCGCCGTGCAGGCTGAAGGTGCCGCCGATCAGGATCACGATGATGAACTCGATCGAGAGCTGGAGCGTGAACATCTCCGGCGAGATGAAGGAGAGCTTGTGCGCGAACAGCACGCCGGCAAAGCCGGTGATCGCCGCCGAGATCGCAAAGGACTTCACCTTGTACAGCGCGACGTTAACGCCCATGCTGCGCGCCGCGGTCTCGCTGTCGCGGATCGCGACGAAGGCGCGCCCTGTCGGCGAGCGCAGCAGATTGAGCGTGCCGACGATGGTCAAGACCAGCACGGCGAGGCAGAGGAAATAGAAGGTCGGGCTGTCGCGCGGGACCGTGACGCCGAGCAGCGACAGGGTCTTGACCCGCATGCCCTCGTTGCCGTTGGTGACGCTCTCCCAGCGCGCCAGGATCTCCTCGACGATCAGGGCAAAGGAGATGGTGGCGATGACGAGGTAGATGCCGGTCAGGCGCAGGGCGGGAAAGCCGACCATCGCGCCGATCAACCCGGTCAGGGCACCGGCAGCGAGGAAATAGACTGGGAACGGCACGTTGTATTTCTGCAAGTATGCCGCCGTGTAAGCGCCGATCGCGAGGAACGCGGCGTGGCCGAGCGAGGCTTGCCCGGTAAAACCGGTCAGGATCAGAAGGCCGACGCCGACCGTCGCGTAGATGCAGACGAAGACGAGCTGGCTCATCAGATAGCTGGAGAGCACATAGGGCGCGATCAGCAGCAGCGCGAGCAGGATGCCGTAGGAGACGACGTAGCCTGAATGCGGGAACAGCTTGATGTCGTCCTCATAGTCGGTCTTGAACAGGAAGCGCATGGTGTTCAGACCTTCTTGCGGACGTGGAGGCCGAACAGGCCTTCAGGCTTCAAGAGTAGTACGGCAAGCAGCACGAGGTAGGGCGCGACGTCCTTCCAGCCCTCCGCCAGATAGAAGCCGGCCATGCTCTCGATCACGCCGATCAGCACGCCGCCGACGACCGCGCCCGGGATCGAGCCGAAGCCGCCGAGGACTGCGGCGGGGAACGCATTGAGGCCGAGCACGAGGCCGACATTGGAATGGATGAAGGTGATCGGCGCCAGCAGCACGCCGGCGCAGGTCGCGACCGCCGCGCTGATCGCCCAGACCACCGACACCACGCGCTTGACCGGGATGCCCATGTAATAGGCCGCCAGCATGTTCTCGGAACTGGCGCGCATCGCGGTGCCGAGCGTGGTCTTGTTGAAGAACAGCCAGAGCAGCGCGCACAGGATCATTGTCGCGGCGATCACCGAGAGCTTGTCATAGGCCAGCACCAGCGAGCCGACGCGCAGCACGCCGTGGCTGAACGGCGTCTCGATCTTCAAATCGTCGGTGCCCCAGATCATCCCGGCGACCGAGCGTAGGAAGTAGCCGAGGCCAATGGTGGCCATGATGATGGAGAATTGCGGATAGCCGAGGATCGGCCGCACCACCACGCGCTCGGCCAGCATGCCGAACAGCGCCATGGCAGCCACCGCACCGGCAAAGCCGATCCAGTAGTTCAGTCCCATCATGCCGATGAAGGTGAAGGCGAAGAAGCCGCCCAGCATCATCAAATCGCCCTGGGCGAAATTGACGACCTCGGTGGCCTTGTAGACGAGCACGAAGCCGAGCGCGATCAGGCCGTAGACGCAGCCGAGCGCAACACCGCTGACCAGCTGCTGAACGAAATCCAGCATCGCCGCGCTTCCTCCCGATACAACCAGCGGCTCTTCGTGACCGCCTTGCTGCATCTTGTGTCCAGTCGCTACGCGGTCGTTTCGCCGCGTTAGCGCCATTTGTCCCGGCGGCAATTCAGCCTGAACCGTCCAGCGCTGTCAACAAACGGTGACTTGCCATTAGTAGCAACCGGATGGCGGAATTTGTGGGCCGTAGATTCACGGTGCCGAAACATCTTGGGATCATGGTCGCGAGCGATGCAAAACCGGATGGTATGGCCGTCATGAAGCCGGACAGATCGGCGCTGGAAGTCCTGGGGTTAACGAAGCGTTTTGACCGTCTGGCAGTCGACAGCCTCGATCTCACCATTCACGCCGGCGAATTCTATGCGCTGGTCGGCCCCAACGGCGCCGGCAAGACCACCACTTTGCGCATGGTCGCGGGCCTGTTGCGGCCCGACGCCGGCGCGGTCTCGATCTTCGGCATCGATGCGCTCGCAAATCCCGTCGCCGCCAAGCAGGTGATGGCGTGGGTCTCCGACGAGCCCATGATCTACGACAAGCTGACGCCGCTTGAGTACCTCGAATTCGTCGCCGGGCTCTGGGGCATCGCGCCGTCGGTCTCGGAACCGGTCGCGCAGGACCTCCTGACCTCGCTCGGGCTCGAGCCGCACCGGCACGAACGCTGCGAAGGCTTTTCCAAGGGCATGCGCCAGAAGGTCGCTCTCGCCGGCGCGCTGGTGCACGATCCCCGCCTCATCATCCTCGACGAACCGCTGACCGGCCTCGATGCGGTTTCCGCCCGCCATGTGAAGGGTCTGCTGAGCGAGCGCGTCCGCGCCGGCTGCACCGTCATCATGACCACGCATATTCTCGAGGTTGCCGAACGGATGGCCGATCGCATCGGTGTGATCGCCTCGGGCCGTCTGGTCGCCGAGGGCACGCTGACCGAGCTGCGCCAGCAGAACGGCCATGCCGACACCAGCCTGGAAGATCTCTTCATCGCGCTGGTGACGCTTCCGGAAGCCGCATGAGCTCGGCAACCGCACTGTCCTGGTTTGCCCGCCACGAGCTCCGGCTCGCCTGGCGCGAATGGTTCGCGATGATGACCGGCGGCCGGCGCAAGCGGACGCGCGCCGCGGTCATCGGCCTGCTGTTCTTCGCGGCGCTGCTGCACGTGCCGGCCTGGGCGGTGATCGGCCGCTTCGCCGACCTGCAGCTGCCGCTCGACAAATCCTCGCTGATCGTGATCTCGGCGACGATCTTTCTGGCCTGGACGCTGATGCTGTCGCAGGCGATCGAATCGGTGACGCGGGTGTTTTACGCCCGCGCCGATCTCGACCTGATCATGTCCTCGCCCGCGATGCTGGCCAATCTGTTCTCGGTGCGCATCGCCGCGATCGCACTGGCCGTCACCGTGATGGCGCTGCTGTTCTCGACGCCGTTCATCGACGTGCTGGTGATCGGCGGCGGCGCGCGCTGGCTTGCGGCGTTCGGCGTCGTCGTCGCCATGGGCCTCTCGGCCGCGGCGATCGCGATCGCCATCACCATCCTGCTGTTCCGCCTGATCGGCCCGGCGCGCACGCGCTTCGTCGCCCAGGTCCTCGCCGCGATGATCGGCGCCGGTTTCGTGATCGCGCTCCAGGTCGCCGCGATCATGTCCTATGGCACGCTGTCGCGCTTCACCATCCTGACCTCGGGCAGCTTCGCCGCTTACGCGCCCGACGCCGACAGCATCTGGTGGTGGCCGGCGCGGGCGGCCATGGGCGACAGCGAGGCGCTGCTGCTGCTCCTCGCGCTCGGGCTCGTGCTGCTCGGCAGCGTGATGGCGGTCTTCTCGCACCGCTTTGCCGATACCGCGATCGATGCCGCCGCTTTCGGCGCCTCCGGCAGCAAGGCCGCGAAGCAGCGCCCGTTCCGCGGCGGATCGCGGCAACAGGCGCTGCGGCGCAAGGAATTTTCGCTGCTCTGGCGCGATCCCTGGCTGATCTCGCAGACGCTGATGCAGCTGCTCTATTTGGTGCCGCCGGCGCTGCTGCTCTGGCGCAACTTTGCCGACAGCTCCGCAGCGCTGACGCTGATCACACCGGTCATCGTGATGGCGGCGGGACAGCTCGCGGGCGGGCTCGCCTGGCTGACGATCTCGGGCGAGGACGCCCCCGACCTGGTCGCGACCGCGCCGTTGACGCCGTCCAGCGTCACCCGCGCCAAGATCGAGGTGGTGCTGATCGCCATCGCCGCCATCTTCTGCCCGCTGGTCGCAGCACTCGCCTTCGCCTCGCCGTTCCAGGCCGCGGTCAGTGCCGGTGCTGTGATCATCAGCGCGGCATCCGCGACTGCGATCCAGCTCTGGTTCCGGGTGCAGGCCCGGCGCAGCCAATTCCGCCGCCGCCAGACCTCGTCGCGGCTCGCGACCTTCGCCGAAGCCTTCTCCTCGATCGGCTGGGCCGCCAGCGCAGCGCTGCTGCTCGCCCTTCCCATCGCCGGCCTCATCAGCGGCCTGATCACCGCGGGCCTCATCGCCATCACCTGGAAGTTCAGCCCAAGGCGCAACTAAAAGCCGGGAGTAAGGCTGCGACACTGACGCGCTGTTGATCGCGGCCTATTGGCCACGCGCTGCATGGCACGCTAGACTTCTTCCGAAGTCATCGGGGACGGATCCATGCGGCGACTGGTTTCAGCGGCTCTGGCGCTGTTCGGCGCATTCCTCTCTCCTGCTCTCGCTCAGCAGCCACCTCAGCGGAGCGAATGCCTGGCGATGGCAAACGCCATGCCCCGCGCAATGCCGGCCGCATTCCGGCAGGCCGCAGGCTCGGCTGAAGTCCAGATCACCTATGCCGGCCATTCCACCTATTTCATCGACACGCCCGGCGGCTTGCGCATCGCGACCGACTACAGCGGCGCCTACCAGGTCGGACGCCTGCCCGATGTCGTCACCATGAACCGGGCGCACAGCACCCACTACTCTTTATTTCCCGACAAGCGCATTCCCCATGTGCTGCACGGCTGGGGCGAGGACGGCAAGCCGGCCGTCGTGTCGGAGCGCATCGGCGACACCTTCATCCGCAACGTCACGACCGATATCCGCCGCTATTTCGGTGACGATTCCGGCACCGACATGATCCGCGACGGCAATTCGATCTTCATCTTCGAGGTCGCCGGCCTCTGCATCGGCCATCTCGGCCATCTCCACCACAAGCTCGACGAAACCCATTTCGCCCAGATCGGGCGGCTCGACATCGTAATGGTGCCGATCGACGGCACCTACACCATGTCGCTCGACGGCGTCTCCGAGATCACCAAGCGGCTGCGCGCCTCTGTGGTGCTGCCGATGCACCGCTTCGCCACCCCGCTCGACGAGTTCATGCACCTCATCGGCCGGCAGTTCGAGATCGACCGGCGCAGCGAGCGCTCCTTCCGGATGTCGCGGGACGCGCTGCCGACGACGCCGACGGTCATCATCCTCGACGGCGTCTGACGCGCAATTTTCTCCAAGTCGATTGCCGGTCGGTCGTGCTGATCTCCTCACGACAGGAGATCGACATGACCGACTTTGCCAGACTTTTGCACGCGGACGGACCGAACCCCGAGCACGCGGCGGCGCTCCAGCTCTACGGCCGCTTCGTCGGCGACTGGGATGCCGGGATCACCGCACATGGACCCGACGAAACCAAGCACACCGCGCCCGGCGAAATCCATTTCGGCTGGGTGCTGGAAGGCCGCGCCGTCCAGGATGTCTGGATCATCCCTCGCCCAGCGGACAGCCCGGCCTTTCCGATCGCGGGCAATTGGTACGGCACGACATTGCGCGTTTACGACCCCTCCATTTCCGCGTGGCGGATTTCCTGGTTCGATCCCGGTCGTAGCGTATTCCGCCGGCAGATCGGCCGCCCGCGCGGCGCGGACATCGTGCAGGAAGGCACGACCGATGCGGGCGACCTGACACGCTGGAGTTTCACAGAGATTACCGATGATTCCTTCCATTGGCTCGGCGAAGTGAAGCCGGCAGCAGCAGCCGATTGGCGGCTTGTGGTCGATGTGAGGGCGAAGCGGCGCAAGGGCTAACGACGGCGCCGCTGTGCTCGCGATGACGGGTGCGGTTGCGCAGCACGCGCAGCTGGATGCGAAGACGAGGTGCTAGGCTCCCCCCACAAAAAACAAAGGGAGCGAATGCCGATGGCTGCAAGCGGTGTGCCTGCCAACACGAGCGGGCTATTCGTCGAGCCGCGCGAGGACTGGCTCGCGCAATATCAGGAGGAGATCATCGATCCCTTGCGGCCGATCGTCGATCCTCATCACCATCTCTGGAATCGCGGACATCGCTATCTGATCGAGGAGATGGCGGCCGATATTGCCTCCGGGCACAACATCATCGCCACCGTCTATGTCGACTGCCGTTCGATGTATCGCGCGCACGGGCCCGAGGCATTCCGGCCGGTCGGCGAAGTCGAGTTCGCCAACGGCGTCGCCGCCATGAGCGCAAGCGGCGGCTACGGCACGGCCGCGATCTGCGCCGGCATCGTCAGCCACGTGAACCTGCTGCTGGGCGATGCCGCCAAGCCGGTGCTGGAGGCCGAGATCGCGGCGGGCAACGGCCGCTTCCGCGGCATCAGGCATTCCTCGGCCTGGGACGAAGACCCTGTCGTCGCCGGCATGTATGCCAACCGGCCGAAGGGGTTGTTGCGGGATCAGACTTTCCGCAAAGGCTTTGCCTGCCTCGCACCGCTGAACCTGAGCTTCGATGCCTGGCTGTTTCACCCGCAGATCGGCGAGCTGACCGAGCTCGCGCGCGCCTTTCCCGACACCAAAATCGTGCTCGACCATTGCGGCGGCCCGGCCGGCGTCGGTCGCTTTGCCGGGCGGCGCGAAGAGGTGTTTCCGCAATGGCGCGCCTCGATCCAGGAGATCGCGAAGTGCGGGAACGTCTCGGTGAAGCTCGGCGGGCTCGCGATGTGCCTGCTCGGCTATGACTTCCATCTGCGCGCGAAGCCCCCGTCATCGGAGGAGCTTGCCGCGGCCTGGCGGCCCTATGTCGAGACCTGCATCGAGGCGTTCGGCCCCAAGCGCGCGATGTTCGAGAGCAATTTCCCGCCGGACAAGGGCCAGTGCAGCTACCAGGTGATCTTCAACGCGTTCAAGCGTATCGCCGCGCCCCTGAGCGAGGCCGAGAAGACGGCGCTGTTCTCGCAGACGGCGACCGATGTCTACCGGCTCGAACTGCCGTCATAACGAGAAGAAGGGCCGGGATGTTGGTCCCGGCCCCTCTTCCGTCGTGGCCGCTGGGAAGCGTCCCTGGATATGCTTGAACTCTAGCCAGCCCCCAACAGCGAGGCAGGGCGGCGCTCGCCGGCGGAGACGAACATCCGCTTGAGCTTGTTGACGACGCGGATCAGGAATCCGATCATCACGGGATTGGTCTTGCGGCAGAAGGCGATCTTCTTGACGTGGCCTTCGACATGCCATTTGGCATGCGCGCCGTCGCGGAAGAAGATGACGTCGCCGGGCCCATAGCGCTTCGGCGGCATGCCGTCGCTTTCGAGCACGATCGATCCTTCCATGATCATGATCGTCTCGTCGATGTCGTAGTACCAGTTGAAGCGGCCTTCGGTGCACTGCCAGATGATGGTCGAGGCGGTACCGTCGGCGCTGGTGGACAGGATGTGCGAGCGCGACACCGGATTGCCTTCGATAATCCAGGATGGCTCGATCGGTCGCAGCTCGAGATCCACGTTGCAACTACTGATTTCAATCAATGACGGCGACATCTGCTTCCCCAGGGAATAAAATATGTATGGCCGGGTCTGGGCCCGGATTGTTTCCAAAGATGTTGGAACGCTAGTAGCCGGTTTTTAATTCTTTCTTACGCAGGCGCCGACAATCAGCCGCAAGTTGCAGTGCGAAGAGGTTAACGTCGGGATTTGCCTGCAAATTCGCGCACATGAACCCATTTTTTCCGGGGTGCGACAAAGTGCGCGAAAGTGACCAGCGAAGGAGCCCACACCGATGCCCCTCACCCCGGAGGTTCTGACAGCCCAAGGCGAGGTCGTCGCCTGGCTTGGCAGCCTCGATGTTTCCTTCGCAGCCGAAGAAGAGCCCTGGTTCACCATCGATGGCGTCGAAAACCCCCGGCAGATCGGCAGCGACGGCTCCGGCGGCACCTTCGTCCTGCTGCCATCGCGGAATGTGCTCTACGTCTCATCGGAGGGCCGCGCAGGAATCATCGCCGGCACGTTCGAAGCCTTCATCCAGCTCGTTGTCGCCCACCCCTACTGGCTGGACATCCTCAAATTCTCCGCCGGCGGCGATCTCGCAGAGATGCGGCGCGCGGCGGATGCGCTTGAGGCGACACTCGACCAGGACGATGACGTCAACGCGGCCCGCGAGGAAATTCGCGGCGGCCTCGACCTGCCCGAGGCGGACGATCCCATCGGTGCGCTTTACGAGGCGGTCGCCACGTCCGACGCCATCGTGCGGGCCACCGACGGCAGCCCGTTCACGACGCTGTTCAACCGCTTCAGCATCGACAACAACCGGATGCTGCGCAACGCGGCGGCGTGAAAGAACGTGACGCCAGCGCTGGGGCTTGAACCTTCCACCATCATCGTCATGGCCGGGCTTGTCCCGGCCATCCACGCCTAGCGGCACAAAGAACGTGGATGCCCGGGACAAGCCCGGGCATGACGAGCCGCAGCGGACTACTTCGCCCACTCACCCTTGCGGAACACCGGCACCTTGCTGCCGTCGGCGAGAATGCCGTCGATGTCGGTCTCGGCAGAGCCGATCATCCAGTCGATATGGATCAGGCTCTGGTTGCCGCCTTGCGCGGCGATCTGCTGCGGCGTCAGCTGCGCGCCGTTGACGAAGCATTTCGAATAGCACTGGCCGAGCGCGATGTGCGAGGCCGCGTTCTCGTCGAACAGCGTGTTGTAGAACAACAGCCCGCTCTGTGAGATCGGCGAGGAATGCGGCACCAGCGCCACCTCGCCGAGACGCCGCGCGCCTTCGTCGGTGTCGAGCACCTTGTTCAGCACCTCCGCGCCGCGCGAGGCCTTTGCGTCGACGATCCTGCCGTCCTCGAAGCGCACCGCGATGTTGTCGATCAGCGTGCCCTGGTAGGACAGCGGCTTCGAGCTCACGACATGGCCAAAGACGCGCCGGCAATGCGGCGTGGTGAAAACCTCTTCGGTCGGGATATTGGCGTTGCAACTGATGCCGTTCTTGGACAGCGAGGCGCCGCCCTCCCACTCATGTCCGTCGGCCAGCCCGATGGAGAGGTCGATGCCGGGACCTGAATATTGCAGCGCGCGAAAACGCTGGCCGTTGAGCCAGTTGGTACGCTCGCGCAGCACCGCATTGTGGCTCGCCCAATTGCCCATCGCATCCTCGCGGTCGACGCGGGAGGCCGCGAAGATCGCGTCTGCCAGCTTGCCGATCGCAACGTCCTCGGGATCATCAGGGAAGACCTGTTTGGCCCATGACGGGCTCGGATAGGCGATGATGTTCCAGTTGGTGTCGAAATTGACGATTTTTTCCAGCGCCGGCTGATAGGCTATCGAATTGGCCTTGCTGGCGCGCGCCACCTTGGAAGGATCTTCGCCGGACAGCAGCATCGGATTGTCGCCGACGATGGCGAGCCGCGCGGTGTTGTCGGAGAACGCCTTGGCCATACCCTCATAGAGCCAGTTGGCGGCACGATCGAAGCTGTTGTCCTGGCCGTGGCGGTAGCGCGCCAGCGTCATCTCCTCATCCGACAGGATCGGCGTCACGATACCGGCGCCGGCCTTGTAGGCGTGCACGGCGATCCGCCGCACCAGCGGCAGCGCGATCGCGGGCGCCGTCAAGAGCAGATCCTGTCCCGGCCGCAAGCCCAGGCCCACCTTCACCGCCACCTCGGCCAGCCGGTCGAGTTTCACGGGATCGATGGGAACGGCGGAATTGCGGTGATCAATCATGCGGGGTCCTCTGCCGAAGCTCTCTCGTTCAATCTAAGTCTAGCATCGCAAGGCGCAAGTGCGCGAGCGCCTTGCGACACGGAGAGATACGGAGTTTCGCGCATTTTGGTTTTCAACGCGTTGCCGATTTCAGCACCCGGTCGACCATGGCAGGCGCAAGGCCGAGGTAATTTTTCGGTGAAGTCAGCGCTTCGATCGTGGCACGGTCGATCCTGACGGAGACGCGGGCGTCGGACGAGAGCGCGTCCGCCAATGTCAGACCCTTCTCATTGGCGAGCCGGCAGGCATCATAGACCACGTCATGCGCCTCCTGCCGCCCGATCTGCGGCGCCAGCCCCATCATGACCGCTTCGGCCACGATCAGGCCGCGGCTGATGGCGAGATTGTCGTTCATCTTCCTTTCATCGACGATGAGGCCTGCTAGCGCAAACTTCGCCTGGTGCAGCGCGCCGGCGGTCAGCACGAAGCTTTCCGGGATCGCCATCCATTCGGCATGCCAGGGCCCGGTGGCGCGCTCGAAATCCTGCACCATCGCATCCAGCATCAGACCGGCATGCTGGCGCACCGCCTTGGACGCCGCGAGCATCAGCTCCGAGGAAATCGGGTTGCGCTTCTGCGGCATGGTCGAGGAGGCGCCGCGGCCCTTGACGAAGGGCTCGTAGACCTCGGCGAACTCGGTCGAGGCCATGATCATGATGTCGAGTGCGATCTTGCCGAGCGAGCCTGTGACGAGCGCGAGGAAATTCACGGCCTCGGCAAAGCCGTCGCGCGCGACGTGCCAGGTCGAGGCGGGAACGCCGAGCTCGAGCTCGGCGCAGAGCGCCTCCTGCACCTCGAACCCCTTGCCGCCGAGCGAGGCCAGCGTTCCGGCGGCGCCGGCGAACTGTCCGACCAGCACGCGCGGCTTCAATTGCACGAGCCGCTCGGCGTGGCGGTCGAACATCGCGAGCCAGATCGCGGTCTTGTAGCCGAACGTCACCGGCAGCGCCTGCTGGAGATGGGTGCGGCCGGCCATCGGCGTGTCGCGGTAGCGCTTCGAGAGGTCCGCGAGGATGTTTCGCAGCTCGGCGATGTCGCGCTCGACGATCCCGAGCGCGGCGCGCAATTGCAGCACCACCGCGGTATCCATGATGTCCTGCGTGGTCGCGCCCCAATGCACATAGCGGCCGGCCTCGCCGCACTGCTTCACCATCTGATGCACCAGCGGCAGGATCGGATAGCCGACGATGTCGGTCTCCTGTCGCAGCAGATCGAAATCGAATGCGGCGACGTCGGTCCGCGCCGCGATCTGGTCGGCGGCTTCCTGCGGGATCACGCCGCACTTCGCCTCCGCCTTCGCCAGCGCCACCTCGACCTCGGCATAGCGTCCGACCAGCGCGACATCGGAAAACACCTCGCGCATCTCGGGCGTGCCGAAGGCGTCGCGGAACAGCATGGAATCGAGCACGGTCGTCGAGGCGGGAAAAGCGGGCATGGGCGTTTCTTTATGGTTTGCGTTTGTGTGAGAGCAGCTTACGCGGGCCGCGCTGTTCGGCAATGGACATTCATGGCTCGCCACACATTCGATGCCGTACGACGACATTACGACGGCGCATCGCTCCATCACCCCGTCATCCTGAGATGCGAAGCGTGCGACGCGCAGCGGCGCACGAAGCGCCTCGAAGTGATGAGCGGCCGCGATGCAGCCGGGCCGTCGCCCTTCGAGGGCCGTGACAAGGCGGCCACTTCAGGGGGACGGGATAAATTGTGCGCGCGGCAAGATCGGGCTATGTGCGCAGCCCGCGACAGTCCACCAGACCCGCCACATTCTCATTCAAGTTGCATTCCTATCCGAAAACGGCATAGCAGCCATCACGCGATCGTGGTGAACCCGGCAGGCCGCTCAGCGGACTCACAGTCTTAGAGTCGAAATCCATTCTGATTTCATCATTGCCTGATGTCATTGCGAGGGTTGAGTTTTCGACGTGCAGTTTATGTTCCGGGACCACCTTCTCGACACCGACCGGCGCGAGCTGAGCCGCGAGCAGGTTCCCGTGGCCGTGGAGCCGCAGGTCTTCGACCTCGTCGTCCACCTCATGGAGAACCGCGACCGGGTGGTCAGCAAGGATGAGCTGATCGACAAGATCTGGCACGGGCGCAGCGTCTCCGAATCCACCCTGACCAGCCGGATCAACGCGGCGCGCAAGGCGATCGGCGACAGCGGAGCCAACCAGGCGCTGATCCGCACCATCGCGCGCAAGGGCTTTCGTTTCGTCGGCGCTGTCCAGACGCAGCGCGGCGCGGCCTTGCCGGAGCCGGGCCGTGTCGCCCAGGCGCCGCAGGCGGCGCTCGCGCTGCCCGACCGTCCCGCGATCGCCGTGCTGCCCTTCACCAATATGAGCGGCGACCGCGAGCAGGACTATTTCTCCGACGGCATCAGCGAGGACATCATCACGGCGCTGTCGAAGCTGCGCTGGTTCTTCGTCGTCGCCCGCAACTCTTCCTTCGTCTACAAGGGCCGCGCCGTTCACATGCACGAAGTCGCGCGCGAGCTCGGCGTACGCTATGTGCTCGAAGGCAGCGTGCGGCGCAGCGGCGATCGCCTGCGCATCTCGGCGCAGCTCAACGACGTCTCGACCGGCAGCCATCTCTGGGCCGAGCGTTACGACCGCGAGCTTGCCGACATCTTCGCCGTGCAGGACGAGATCACCGAGGCGATCGTCGCCGCGATCGAGCCGCAGCTCTATACCGCCGAAAGCTTTCGTGCCCAGCAGAAGCCACCGGGCAGCCTCGACGCCTGGGACCTCGTGATGCGTGCGCTGTCGCATTACTGGCGCATCACGCGCGAGGACAACGCCGCCGCGCAAGGACTGCTGGAACAGGCGACCGCGATCGATCCCGCCTATGGCAAGGCGCTGGGCCTGCTCGCGACCAGCCATATCTTCGGCGCGCATATGGGCTGGGCCGACATGGCCATGACCGTGCCGGTCGCCGAACGCGCGGCGCTCGCGGCGGTGGAAGCCGATCGCGAGGACGCCTGGGCCCATCACGGTCTGGCTTACACTTATTTGTTCCGCCGCCGCTTCGACGACGCGCTGGCTGAGTTCGAGCTGACGCTGCAACTCAATCCGAATTTTGCGATGGCGCACGCTTTCTACGGCGTGACGCTGTGCTACGCCGGGAGATGGCGAGACGGCGATGCCGCCGCACGCCGCGCGCTGCGGCTGAGCCCGCGCGATCCGCTCGCGGCGATCTATTGCGGCGTAGCCGCCTATGCCCAGTTCATCGGCCGCAACTATGAGGGCGCCGTGCAGATGGCGCGGGAATCGATGCGGCAGCGCGCCGATTTCGTCGGCGCCCATCGCGTGCTGACGGCCGCCGCCGGCATGTTGGGCGATCCTCAACTCGCGGCGTACGCGCTGCGGGGCCTGCAACGCACCCAGCCCGGCATCTCGCTGGCCTGGCTCACGCGCGAGCTGCCGATGCGGCGGGCAGAGGATCGCGAGCACTATCTGCAGGGGTTTCGGCGCGCGGGAATGAGGTGATGCTGTTTACCCTCCCCTGGAGCGGTCCGGGACGAGCGTAGCTCGCCCGTGGGTCGGCTCGTATCTGAGCGCAGCGAAGATGAGAGACGGGGTGGGGTGACGGTCTCTCCACAACGAAGACTGCCTGTGTGAGAGATCACCCCACCCCGCTCGCGCTTCGCGCGATCGACCCTCCCCCTCCAGGGGAGGGTAAGAGCACCTCTACTCCTGCATCATCTCGCCGCTGCCGCCGAACTCGGCCGGAAAGTCCTTCAGCTTCGGCAGGCCGTCGCGCATCGGCAGCACCGTCTCGGCGTAGTTGACGTGGACGCCGGGCGTGAATCCGAGCGTGGGGATGGTGGCGGTGAAGACGTCGATCAGGTCGAGCGGCGGGTGGTTGGTCATGAGATGACCGCCGCACTTCTTGCAATATTTGCGCTGGCTGAGCGGCGTCTTGGCGAAAGTCTCGACGTTCTGGGCGCCTTCGGTGATGCGCACGGCTTCCGGCTTCCACAGGCTGAAGGCGTTCACCGGTCCGCCCGACCACGAGCGGCAGGAGCGGCAATGACAATAGCCCATCGCCGCCGGCTCGCCCGTGACCTCGATCGTGACCGCGCCACAGAAGCAGTTTCCGACATGTTTCATTGGGTCGTCTCCGTTGGATGAAGGTTGAAATTCCTCTCCCCGCTCCGGCTCGCCGATAAACCGGCAAAGGCGGATGCGGGGAGAGGCGTCGGAGCGGAGGGAATCACCCCGAGGGACGTTGAGGGCTGGAGGCCGGCAACGTCCGTTACGCGCTTCGGTTCCGCCGCGCGTCCTCCTTTCGGTGGACGCGGCGGAAAGATGCTACGGCTATACCGATCTGCGCCAGGGAATAAGCATCGACACCCGTTGTTTGTACTGCCGGTATTCGTCGCCGAAGAGATCGACGAGGTCGTGCTCCTCCAGCGCGATGCCGACGAAGATGTAGAGCGTGGTCACGGCCGCGAACAGCAGATGGCCCGCCGTCATGACCGGCGCCGCCCAGAACGCGATGATGAAGCCGAGATAGATCGGATGACGAACGAACTTGTAGAACAACGGCGTCTTGAAGCGCGGCGGCGCCGCCTCATTGCCCACGAGATGGTTGGTCACCTGGTGCAACCCGAACAATTCGAAGTGATTGATGATGAAGGTCGAGGCGAACACCAGCACCCAGCCCGCGAGGGACAGCGTGACCAGCGTCACGGCGAGATCCGGGTTTCCGACATCCCATACGACTGCAGGCATCGGACGCCACTGCCAGAACAGGAGCAGCAATGACAGGCTCGCGAACAGCACGTAGGTCGAACGCTCGACCGGCTTGGGGACGAACTGCGTCCACCACGCCTTGAACTGCTTGCGCGCCATCACGCTGTGCTGAACGGCGAACAGCGTCATCAGCAGTAGATTGATGATGACGGCTTCGGCCGTCGGCGTGTCGGTTCCGGTGTCGATGGTCTTCGGCACCACCAGCCCCATGACGAAGCCGATGGCGTAGAGAATGGTGACGAAAAACACGAGATATGCCGCAATTCCGTACAGAAAGCCGATGAATTTGAAAATGCGTGAGCCCGCAACCTCCGGGCCGATGGAATGAAGCTGGTGATCAAGTTGGGTCATAGAACGCTCCGTTGTGCCGAGGCATCGGCACTGTTTAGTGTTCGCACCATGCCGGATCGGACACCCCCTGACTTTCACGGACGGTTGATTTTCGCCTGAGACCACTTTGATTTTTGCTTGAGACGACAGAAACGTGCGATTTCTCTTTGAAAACAACGTGCTCGACGGCGACCTGCGGGAACTGACGTGCAGCGGCGCAGCCGTGCCGCTGCAGCCGCAGGTGTTCGATCTGCTGCTCTATCTGGTCGCGCAACGCGCCCGTGTGGTCAGCAAGGATGACCTGATCAGCCAGATCTGGAGCGACCGGATCGTCTCGGATTCCGCCCTGAACAGCCGAATCAATGCCGCGCGCAAGGCGCTCGGCGACGACGGCGCGACGCAGCGGCTGATCAAGACGATCCCGCGCAAGGGCTTTCGCTTCGTCGGCGAAGTCCGGGAAGATGTGGCAGCGACGCTTGCGCCCGTGGAACCCGGCCCAGCCCCGGTGCGCGCCGTGACGGACCGCCCGGCGATCGCGGTGCTCGCCTTCGAGAACATGAGCGGCGATCCCGCGCAGGAATATTTCGGCGACGGGATCAGCGAGGACATTCTCACCGCGCTGTCGAAGCAGCGCTGGTTCATGGTGATCGCCCGCAATTCGTCCTTCACCTACAAGGGGCGCTCGGTTCATATCAGGCAGATCGCCGAGGAGCTCGGCGTCCGCTACATCGTCGAAGGCAGCGTGCGCAAGGTCGACAACCGTGTGCGCATCACCGCGCAGCTCAACGACGCCACCACCGGCAGCCATCTCTGGGCCGAGCGCTACGACCGCGAGCTTGTCGACGTCTTCGCCGTGCAGGACGACATCACTAATGCGATCGTCGCGGCGATCGAGCCGCAGATCCACGCGGCCGAGAATTTTCGCGCCGACCGCAAGCCGCCCGCGAGCCTCGATGCCTGGGACCTGCTGATGCGCGCGCTGTCGCATTACTGGCGGGTGACGCAGCAGGACCACAAGGCTGCGCAAGCGTTGCTCGAACGCGCCATTTCGATCGACTCGAACTACGGTCAGGCGCTGTCCGTGCTCGCGGCAAGCCACATGTTCGGCGTCCATCTCGGCTGGGCGGAGCTTGCCACGACGGTGCCGATCGCGGAGGCCGCCGCTCTCGCCGCGGTGCGTCATGACCACGAGGATGCCTGGGCGCATGCCGCGCTCGGCAGCGTCTTCTTCTCGACGCGCAGGCTTTCCGACGCGCTGTCCGAGTTCGAGCAGGCGCTCGCGCTCAACCCGAATTTCTCGCTGGCGCAGGGCTACTACGCCCTGGCGCTGTCCTACGCCGGCCGCTCCGGGGAATCGTTCGATGCGGCGCAGAGGGCGATCCGGCTCTCGCCGCGCGATCCGTCGCTGGCGATCTATTACGGCATTGCCGGCTATGCGCGCTTCACCGAACGGCATTACGACGAGGCGATCGCGCTGGCGCGCGAGGCGATCCGCCATCGCGGTGACCTCACCGGTGCCTACCGCGTGCTCGCGGTGTCCGCCGGCATGACCGGCGACGGCGCGCTGGCCGAGATGGCGCTGGGCGAACTCCGCCGTACCCAGCCCAACATCTCGCTGCACTGGATCGCGACGCAGCTGCCATGGGCCAGTGACGCCGATCGCGAGCACTATCTGGAGGGGTTCCGGCGCGCGGGGTTGGGGTAGAGAACTCCCTTCTCCCCGCAAATGCGCAAAGGGCGGATGCAGATACGACGCGTCGTCTCAGGCTCCTCCGCACGCGGTCAGTGGATCGTAGTCGGGCCGCATCAGCATCGCGTGGAGCTGGCGCCGCCGAATGCCCATGTTGCCACCGTCGAAGATCGGCAGCGCCAACGCGTCCTGCAACAAGCGGCCGAACGGCGCCGCGTGATCATAGCTGTCGATGCCGACCACGCGCATCAGGTCGGTGATGACCCGCACCGCGGCTTCGGAGCCGAAGATCTTGGCCTGGACCGCGAGCTCGTCGGCGCCCGGTGATTGCGTATCGAGCGCATGGCAGGCCCGCCAGCTCAGGTAGCGCGCGGCTTCGATAGTGGTCTTGGCATCGGCGAGTGCATAGCCGACCGCCTGATGCTCGATGATCGCCTGTACCCCGCCGCGTTTCTCGGTGCGGGCAAAATGCAATGCGAAGTCGAAGGCGGCCCGCATCAGGGCGACACCGAAGATGCCGACCAGCGCCGCCGTGCCGGTGAAGGCGGCGGACGCCAGCATCAAGCCGCCCCCCTCCTGCCCGAGCAGATTGCCGTGCGGCGCGGTGACGGCACGCAGGCTGAATTCCGGCACGAGGTGAGCGCGGTGGCCGATCGAATCAATGGCGCGTTCGAACACGATGCCATGCACCGGGCCTTCGACCGCAATGATGGAGACACCCTGCTCCGGTGGCGCGGCGGGATTGGTCCGGCACACCACGCACAACACGTCGGCGCCATTTCGATCCCACCCGGTGGCGGACGACACCCATTTCTTGCGGCCGTTGATGATCCAATTGCCGAGCTCGCGTTTTGCGGTGGTGCGCACGCCCTCGCCCGGCGGCGGTGCGGCAGCATTGGCGCTGCCGCCGGGTTCCGAGGAGCAGAAGCCCGCAAGCGGAGCGCCGCTCGTCTTCAGGAACGGTGCAAGCAGGCGGGCGCATTGCTCCGCGGTGCCACCAAGCAGAATTGGCAGCAGACCGAGCACCGTGCCGAGCATGGTCAGCGTCACGCTCGGATTCACGGCGTAGAATTCTTCCGCCAGGATCGCCATGTCGATGAGTCCGGCATTGTCGCCGCCCGCCGGCGCCGGAATGCATTTGCGCAGATAACCGGCAGCGATCATCGCCTCATAGGTCGGCTTCGTCGCGAGGAAGCGCTCTTCCGGCGTCGCCAGCAACTCCGCCTTGCCGGCGCCGGCCAAGACCTCCGCCGCGAATTTTCGCGATTGAAGCTGCAACGCGCGCTGCGCAGGTGAAAGCGTGAAATCAATCGCCATCGAACATCTCCCTCGCTCCGGCAGGTCACCAGGGTGAGCCGAGCGAGGGCGGAAAATCTTGGTCGGCAGCGACCTAATTCTTGGCTGGAGGTGAACTACTCGCCCTTCCCCTTCGTCCTGCGAAATTCGCGCGGGGCGAGGCCGTGGCTGCGCTTGAAGAGGCGGTTGAAGTGCGAGATGTCGGAAAAGCCGGCCTCATACGCGATCGTGGAGATGGTCTTGTGACGATGCTGCGCGTCGAGTAGGTCGCGGGCGCAGATCAGGATCCGCCGATCGCTGACATGCTCGCCGACGGAGCGGCCGGTCGCGACGAACAACCGGTGCACATAGCGCTCCGAGCAGCGGAACTTCCGGGCAAGCAATTCGGCATCGAGACCGGGATCGCCGCTGTGGCGGTCGATATGGTCGAGCATCATCGACAGCAGCACGGGCGCATTCACGCGTGCAACCGGCATTTCACCCAGCATCTCCGGTGCATGCGCGATCAGCTCGACCACATGCGTGCCGCTGCTTGCCGCAACGGCGGGTGCTGCCAGGCAAAGCTCGGCATAGCCCGCGAGCGTGCGCGACAACGCGCGGCCATTTTCCGTCCTCGACAACGCAAGCCGCGGAAAATCCGCAAAGCTCTTTGGCAGGTGCCGCCGCGGCACGGCAAAGCAAAAGAGGCGGAAGTCGCGGCCGTTGGCAATCTCGAACGGCTCGGTCGTATCGGCGACCGCGAGGTCGCCGGGCGCACAGACCTGCTCGTGTCCCCGCTGCGTCGTGCGGCCCAGACCCTCGAGCTGGAGATTGACGAAGCAGAGATCGTCCGTGCTTCGCGCAATATGGGGCCGCAGCCGGAGAACGCAGTGCCCTGTGGCTTTCACCAGCGAAATCTGGACCGACGCAGCGTCGGTACGCGCGATCGAACCTTCGAAGGGACGGTCGGCGATTTTACGCGGCTCGAGCCGGACAAAGGCTGCAGCGAGATCGTCGGCCCAACTGCCGAAGGGCTGATCGGCACGAGAGGGCTTGGCTGACCATTCCATAGGTGCGCCCCCGGAACGAGGAATTCGCGCGTGCAAATTCAGATTGGACGAACCAGCGGGACGGAAGGATAGCTTTTGGCGAACAACCGGTCAAATCTCGAAGGCGCGCAATATGCGACCGTCATCACGTCGTCGTTGCGAGCGCAGCCGTCGGCGCACCGGAAACCAAGTGAGTGGTTAGAGGAGCAATCCGCTACCTTGCTTTGGCCTGCATCGGCCTGGGTGCCGGCACGGCGGCCCATTCCTTGTCGGCGCGGGGGCCATTGAGATCGCCGGTGAGGCCGACGAGCTGGCCGGGCAGCACGTCGAGGGTCTGCTGCCAGGTCTGGGTCTGGCACAGGAACTTGATCAGGCAACCCCTGAGCTTGAGGCGATCGGCGGAGTCGCGCCACAGCGAGACCGAATAGGATTTGCCGTCCTCGGCATTGTAGATCTCGCCAGCAAACTGTCCCTCCGGCGTCGCCTGCAAACCCATGATGAGTTGATGGCCGAGCAGCGCGCGGGCGCGCTTGTCGGGATCGGGATTCTCCTTGTCGCGATAAGGCTGGCCGCGCTTGTCGGCCGGCTCCTTCATCCAGACGATGAAGCCGCAGATGCGGTCGCGCGACGGCCCGCAGCGCTCCAGCCTGATGCGCGCGCGGCCGTCCTGGACGAGCCAGGTGCCGCTGGGATCGGGCGGCGCCGCGGCGCCGGCGCGGCCGCCAAACACCATCATCAGGATCGTGATCGCAACGCGCAGCACGAAGCGAAGGACAATGTTCATCAGCGGCACCTTTCGTTGGATGGGTCGCGGCGTCAGTTCAGTTGCGCCATCAGCGCGTCGGCGCCCTTGTCGAGGCCGGCGGTGGCGGCGGCGAGCGCGCCGGCGGTGGCCTTGATGTCGTAGGCAGCCGGGTATTGCTTGGTTACGTAGGCGGAGAGCAGGCGCGCGGTGGCGGCATCGAAGATCTCGATGCCGTAGATGACCGAGCCGGTCATGGTGCCCTCGCCGTCGCGCGCGGCCTGCACGCCGTTGTAGACGGCGCCGGCGACGTCGAAGCGGGAGAGCGTGCCGAGCACCGGCGTGTTGGCGACGGCGCCGGTGAGTGTCAGCCTGATCCGCAGCGTCTCCGGCCCACGCTCGCGCACCAGCGCGAAGCGGCCGCGCAGACCCTCGGCGAAACGGGCCTGCATGTAGGCGGCAAGCGTCGCCTTGTCCTTGTCGGACATGTCGCCGAACTGGTGATCCCTGCCGCGATACACCACGACCGGTTCGAGGATGACTCTATTGTAAGCGCGCCAGTCGACCGGCGTGGAATAGCGGTAGGGCACGCGGCCGGAGGCGTCCGACTTGTCCGGAGCCATGTAGGCTGAGGACGCCATCCCCGAATACGGCACGGGCGCGACGGTGGCGCAGCCCGCGACGGCTGCGCCGAGCAGCAGCGTTCCCAGACCGCGCAGGGCGATCGAGCGATTCATTCCAGACTCCTCTAGCGGCTTGCTGCCAAGGCAATGGCGACCGCAGCCGCGTACGGGACCAGACGCGACTGCGGCGCTCACCGGTGCCAACCCGAGGCTTCGTCCGGGGCCATCTCGGAAGCCTTGGGTCGTCTCAGTGTGTCGATTTATAAAACCGACTAGACGGTTTGTAAAGTTCAAAAACGGGGGTCTGACACATTTGGCCGCAGGCGCGGCTTTGGGCAGTGATCGGCGGGAAATTGCTGACGATGAATCAGGCGCGCTTGCGCGGCGCTGCGGCTTTCGCCGCCGAGTGCCCGCCGGATTTGGCGGTGCGCTTGGCGGCCGGCCGCTCGAGGCCGGTCCACTGCGCGTCGTCGAGCAGACGCGCGAACAGCCGCTGGTGCTCGTCCTTGCTGAGCGGTGACATGCCGAACAACGAGCTCAGCAGCAGTCCCATCGCGCCGGCCCAGCGCAGCATCGCGAGATCAGGATCAGTGGCCTCTTCCCTGATCGCCGCCATCCTCTCCATTTCGCGCTCGCGCGGCAGCGCCATCAGGCTGGGATTCTCGACCATGGCCGCAACCAGCGCCAGCGCGGCAGAATTCGGCGAGGTGGCCGCTTCGCGCACGGTCGCGAGCTGGGTCGCCAGATTGGGATTCGCGGAGGTCGCGCTCACCTTTGCCATGGTGCTGGTGGCGAACTCCTCGAAATGCGCCATCTGCCGGTCGAGCAACGCCTTCAGCACCGCTTCCTTGGTGCGGAACTGATGCATCACGCCGCCCTTGCTGAGTCCGCTCTCGCGCGCGATCGCATCCAGCGTCAGCCGGCCCGGCCCGTCGCGCGCGATGATCGCGATGGCCGCTTCGAGTGCGGCGTTACGGGATCGTTCGGAGCGGCTGGCATTGTCCATGGCCGACTTGTCTCCGTGACAAGACAATGAATCAAGTGAAAACAGGACGCGCTGTACATTTTTTGTGCGAACACTGTCGAGACTTTCATCTTGCGGCCCCGAATGAGACTGTGTGAGCCTCGATATCGGATGGGGACTGGGACGGGCCGGCCGGAGCTTCGCGCGCCATGACGTGCGAAGCGTTTTCGGCCGGTCTCGCTTGAGAAAGATACGACATGCCAAAACGAGTGTTGCTTGGTGCCCTCCTGGCTTGCGGCCTCACGGCCTCGGCGCTGGCGCAAGAGCCGAGGACGGGGGGCGTGATCAACGCCGTGATCCAGCCCGAGCCGCCCGGCCTGATGCTTGCGCAGGTCCAGAACGGCCCGACTCAAATGGTCTCGGGCAACATCTTCGAGGGCCTGCTGCGCTACAGCCCCAAGCTCGAGCCGCTGCCGGAGCTTGCCGAAAGCTGGAGCGTCAGCGAGGACGCCAAGACCTACACCTTCAAGCTCAAGAAGGGCGTGACCTGGCATGACGGCAAGCCCTTCACCGCCGCCGACGTCCTGTTCTCGATGGAGATGCTGAAGCAGACGCATGCGCGTGCCCGCACCAATCTGGCGCAGGTCGACAAGATCGAGACGCCGGACGACTATACGGTGGTGTTCACGCTGAGGCAGCCGTTCGGACCGTTCCTCGGCATCTTCGAGGTCGGCTCGATGCCGATGGTGCCGAAGCATCTCTATGAAGGCACCGACTGGAAGACCAACCCCTACAACAACGCGCCGGTCGGCACCGGCCCCTTCATGTTCAAGGAGTGGCAGAAGGGCTCGTTCATCCGCCTGGTCAAGAACCCGAACTACCACGAAAAGGGCAAGCCCTATCTCGACGAGATCTACTGGCAGATCATTCCCGACGCCGCCGCGCGCTCGGTGGCGTACGAGACCGGCAAGGTCGACGTGCTGCCCGGCGGCTCGGTCGAGAATTTCGACGTGCCGCGGCTGTCCAAGCTGAAGGACACCTGCGTCACCGGCGCCGGCTGGGAGTTCTTCTCGCCGCTGGCCTGGCTGTGGCTCAACAACCGCCAGGGTCCGCTCGCCGACAAGCGGGTGCGGCAGGCGATCATGTTCGCGATCGACCGCGACTTCGCCAAGGACGTGATCTGGAACGGGCTCGGCAAGGTCGCGACCGGCCCGTCCGCCTCGACCATCAAGTACTACACCGACGACGTGCCGAAATACCCTTACGATCCTGCCAAGGCCAAGGCGCTGCTGAGGGAAGCTGGCTACAAGGGCGAGAAGATCCGCCTGCTGCCGCTCGCCTATGGCGAGACCTGGCAGCGCTGGGGTGAAGCCGTGAAGCAGAACCTCCAGGACGTCGGCATGAACATCGAGACGATCGCCACCGACGTTGCCGGCGGCAACCAGAAGATCGGCGACTGGGACTACGACATCGCCTTCACCTATCTCTACCAGTATGGCGATCCCGCGCTCGGCGTCGGCCGCAATTATATCTCCAGCAACATCGCCAAGGGGCAGGTCTTCAACAACGTCGAGGGCTACTCCAACCCGGAGATCGACAAGCTCTTCGCCGACGGCGCGACCGCGACGCCGGACTCGAAGCGCAAGGAGATCTACGAGAAGGCGCAAAAAATCTTGGTCGAGGACGTGCCGGTGGCCTGGATGCTGGAATTGCAATTCCCGACCATCACCCGCTGCAAGGTCAAGAATCTGATCACCACGGGCATCGGGGTCAATGACGGCTTCAAGGACGCATGGCTGGACAAGTGATGGCTGCCCTCTTCACCTCTCCCCGCTCGCGGGGAGAGGTCGAATGTGAGCATAGCGCACATTCGGGTGAGGGGGAGTCTCCGCGAGCCCAACTATCACCGTCCCCGCGGAGAGTCCCCCTCACCCCAACCCTCTCCCCGCATCCGCCTTCGCCGAGGCTTCGGCGGACAAGAGCGGGGCGAGGGAGCTCACTGTCTCCGTGGCTCCAGGTCACGCTACAAGAGATGACTCTCTAATATGCTCTCCTTCGTCGCTCAGCGTGTCCTGAAGGGCGTGATCGTCCTGCTCGCGATCGTCGTCCTCAATTTCTTCCTGATCCGGCTTGCGCCCGGCGACCCCGCGGTCGTGATGGCGGGCGAGGCCGGCGCCAGTGACCAGGTCTTCGTCAAGCAGCTCCGGGAAAAGTTCGGCCTCGACAAGCCGCTGCCCGAGCAGCTCTTCATCTACGTCAAGGGCGTCGTCACGCTCGACCTCGGCTTCTCCTTCCGCCAGCAGGCGCCGGTCGTGAAGCTGATCGGCGAGCGGCTGCCGGCGACGCTGCTGCTGACACTGACCGCATTCGCGATCTCGCTCATGCTCGGCGTTCTCTTCGGCACCTTCGCCGCGCGCTTTGCCGGAACCTTCCTCGACACGGCCATCACCGTGTTCGCGCTGATCTTCTACGCCATGCCGATCTTCTGGGTGGCGCTGATGGGAATCCTCCTGTTCTCGGTCACCATGGATTGGCTGCCGAGCTTCGGTTACGAGACGGTCGGCGCCAACCTCACCGGCCTTGCCCACGCAGTCGACGTCGCAAAGCATCTGATCATGCCGGCGATGACGCTCGGCCTGTTCTTCATGGCGACCTACACCCGCATGACCCGCGCGTCGATGCTGGAGGTGAAACGCCTCGACTTCGTCAAGACGGCGCGCGCAAAGGGCCTCTCCGATGCCGTGATCCAGCGCCGCCACGTGCTGCGCAACGCGCTGCTGCCGGTCGTGACGCTGGCCGGTGTGCATTCCGGCACGCTGATCGGCGGCGCCGTCATCACCGAGACCGTGTTCGCCTGGCCCGGCATCGGGCGTCTGATGTACGACGCGCTGCTCCAGCGCGACTACAACCTTCTGCTCGGCGTCTTCGTGATCTGCTCCGCTATGGTGCTGATCTTCAACCTCATCACCGACCTCGTCTACCGCCTGGTCGACCCGCGCATCGAATTCGCCTCATGAAACAGTTCTGGAAATCGATGCTGAAGAGCCCGAGCGGCGTCGTCGGGCTCGTCATCCTTGTCCTTGCGATCTCGATCGCGGTGTTCGGGCCGATGCTGTTCCCGAATTCACCCTGGCGCATGGTGCAGCGGCCGTTCCTGCCGCCCTTCACGCTCTCGACCGTGCCGCTCGGCACCGACGCGCTCGGCCGCGACGTGTTCGCCGGCATGATCTTTGGCGCTCGCGTCTCGCTGCTGGTGGGTCTCGTCTCCACGCTGGTCGCGCTGGTCGTCGGCGTTCCCATCGGCGCCATGGCCGGCTATTTCGGCGGCAAGGTCGACGACGCCCTGATGCGCTTCACCGAGTTCTTCCAGACCATTCCGAGCTTCGCGCTCGCGATCGTGCTGGTCGCGATCCTCCAGCCCTCGATCTACTCGATCGTGGCCTCGATCGCGGTGGTGAGCTGGCCGCCGGTCGCCCGCCTCGTGCGCGGCGAGGTGCTGTCGCTGCGCACGCGCGAATATGTCCAGGCCGCCGTCGTCACCGGCCAGAGCAACACCTGGATCATCCTGCGCGAGATCCTGCCGAACGCGCTGTCGCCGGTGATCGTGCTGGCCTCGCTGATGGTGGCGACCGCGATCCTGCTGGAATCCTCGCTGGCGTTCCTTGGACTCGGCGATCCCAATCTGATCTCCTGGGGCTACATGGTCGGCGCCGGCCGCACCGTGATCCGCCAGGCCTGGTGGATCACCGTGTTTCCCGGCGTCGCCATCCTGATCTCGGTGCTGGGGCTGAACCTGATCGGCGAAGGCCTCAACGACGCGCTCAATCCGCGCCTGTCGCGGGAGGGCCGCTGATGATGACCGCCCCGCCCGCCGTCTCCATCAAGAATCTGCGGATCGCGCTGCCCAAGGGCGCCGAGCGTCCGTTCGCGGTCGACGGCATCTCGCTGGATCTTCGGCCCGGCAAGATCGTCTGCGTCGTCGGCGAATCCGGTTCCGGCAAGTCGATGTGCGCACATGCGCTGATGGGCCTGTTGCCTGATACGGTCACCGTCACCTCCGGCGAGATCCAGTTCGAAGGCCGCGACCTGCTCAAGCTCGATGACGACGGCTGGCGCGATTTGCGCGGCCGCCGGCTCGCGATGATTTTTCAGGAGCCGATGACCGCGCTCAATCCGCTGATGCGGATCGGCGACCAAATGGCGGAGATGTTCGAGGCCCACGGCCTGCTGACGCCAAAGGAGCGGCGCGCGAAGGCGCTGTCGCTGGCGCGCGAGGTCGGCCTGCCCGACCCCGAGCGCATCGTCCGCGCCTATCCGCACCAGCTCTCCGGCGGCCAGCGCCAGCGCGCCATGATCGCGATGGCGCTCGCGCTCGAGCCTGCGGTGCTGGTCGCGGACGAGCCCACCACCGCGCTCGACGTCACCACGCAGGCGCAGATCCTAAAGCTGATCCGCAACCTCCAGCGCAACCGCAACATGGCGGTGATGTTCATCACCCATGATTTCGGCGTGGTCGCCGACATCGCCGACCAGGTCGTGGTGCTCAGGCATGGCAACGTCGTCGAGGAAGGCCCCGCTAGCTCGGTCTTCAACAATCCGCAGCATGACTACACCAAGGCGCTGCTCGCCGCCGTGCCGTCGATGGACCCGCCGGCGCGCGAGCCGCTCGATGACCAGGCCAGGGCCGTCGAGGTGATCGGGCTGGACAAGACCTACGTCACATCAGGCGGCTGGTTTCGCGACGACCGCCGCGTCGATGCCGCGCGCGAAGTCAACTTCAACATTCTCAAGGGCGAGACGCTCGGCCTCGTCGGCGAATCCGGCTCCGGCAAATCGTCGGTAGCGCGTCTGGTGATGCGACTGATCGAAGCCGACCGCGGCACGGTGCGGATCGGCGAGACCGATCTCACCTCGCTGTCGGGCAAGGCGCTCCGCGCTGAGCGCCATCGCATCCAGATGATCTTTCAGGATCCGTTCGCCTCGCTCAATCCGCGCCGCAAGGTCGGGCACATCATCGCCGACGGTCCGATCGCAGCCGGCATCGATCCGAAAGTGGCGTTCGACCGCGCCCGCGATCTCCTTAGGATGGTCGGACTGGACGCCGGCGCGCTCGACCGCTACCCGCATGAATTCTCCGGCGGCCAGCGTCAGCGCATCGGCATCGCGCGCGCGCTCGCGCTCGAGCCGGAGATCATCGTCGCCGACGAAGCCGTCTCCGCGCTCGACGTTTCCGTGCAAGCGCAGGTGCTGCGACTGCTCGAAGACCTCAAGGCGCGCCTTGGGCTCTCGATGCTGTTCATCACCCACGATTTGCGCGTCGCAGCGCAAATCTGCGACCGCATCGCGGTGATGCAGCGCGGCGCCATCGTCGAGTTGAAGCCGACCGCGCAACTGTTCGCCGCGCCGGAGCACGCCTATACGCGCGAGCTGCTGGCGGCGGTGCCTGGCCGCAAGGAGCGCGCGCCGGCGGCGTGAGCCAACCGATCGCAGCTTCTACCTGGCCGGAGGATTAGTATTCTTCCAGGTCGGGACTGAGTTGGTCACGCCGACCGATGGTTGATTAGACGTTCCGACCGACGGCGCCGTGACGGTCCCGACGGTCTGTCCGGAGCTTCCATAAGTTGTGCCTTGCGTTGCTGGCGCTCCGGAAAGACCGCCCGTGTTGCTTTGGGTGCCCGCCGCAGACGTCTGCGCGCCTGCAGCGAATGGCGATGCCGCAAATCCGACCGCGATAAGTACCGCAATCGAGCGTCTGGTTCTTGTCATGGCTAATCCTTTCGGGCGCGGTGTCTCAGTCGCGTCGGCCGTTCGCTCGTCGAACCACTCGTGCACTGAGCAATCTTACAACTCCACGCGCGCGAAAATGTGCCGCAACACGATCACACTGCAGGGCCTGACGCTCCATCACGATGGCGCGACGAGCAGCTCCAACCGAACCGGGGCGCACTCCCAGCCCCTTGGCTCGCCGCCGCACCGGAGGATGCTCGCATGTTGTGCCTTGCTTGCGGCGATCCCGGGACACGAGGAGCGCGCGCCGGCAACGTCAGGCCAGCTCATGGCTAAGGTATTCCGCTCCTCTTCGGGCGACGGAACAGTCACGGGCTTTTTATCCCTCGTGACCGTCCGCACAGATGCGAAACAGAGGCCGGCACCCCAGATTCGCATGGAATGATTTCCATCATCTGATGATGGATTTCCGATCCATTGGAGCCGACATGGGCCAGGTTATTCAGTTTATCTCGAAATCCGAGCGCGAGCGCGTTCGCCTCATTCAGGAGGCACGCGCGATCTACGACAGCATTTTTCCGCCGGCTGATCCGAGCGGCGAGCCGCAGGGCAAGGCGACGATCGGCCGCGCGGCCAACGGCGACGCAGGAAATCTGGCGTGATCAAGATCATCGCGGTGCTGTGCAGCCTCTCCTCTCCGGCAAATTGTCACGAGCAGATCGTCACCACCTCGGACTTCGCCAACGTCTCGATGCAGTCCTGCCTGATGGGCGCGCCGCAGCTCGCCGAATGGATGAACCAGCATCCGGCCGAACGCCTGGCTGGATGGCGCTGCGTGTTCGGTCAACAGACCGGCAGGGGCGCCTGAGGCCACAGGCCGTCTGGTCAAGGACGGCGCCATCCAGTTGAACCGTGACGAGCATGCATCGCCAGGCTAGAATGGCGACGCTGTTTGGCAGAGGGGGACGCCGGATGGAGGTCGCCAGCCTCGTTCTTCCCGTGTTCGCAATCATCGTCACCGGCTGGTTTGCCGGTGTATCAGGTTATCTCTCCCGCTCGCTTGCGGACGCGCTGGTGCATTTTGCCTACAATGTGGCAATGCCCGCGCTGCTGATCGTCACGATCGCCCAAGAGCCGGCGCGCAACCTGCTGGAATGGCGCTTCCTGCTCGCGTTCGGGGGCGGCTCCCTCCTCTGCTTCGCGCTGGTGTTCCTGGCCGTCCGCGCGGGTGGCAAGCACGACCTCGCCAGCAGCACGATCCATGGCATGGCGGCGGCCATGACCAATACCGGCTTCGTGGCGCTCCCGATCCTGCACGCGATCTACGGCCAGCCCGCCGTCTTGCCCGCCGCGGTGGCGACGGTGTTCGTCGCCGGCGTGATGTTTCCGCTCACGGTCATCCTGCTGGAAAGGGACGTGCGCGGCCCTGCGCATTCCACCGGGCTGGTGAAGCAGATCCTGCTCAATCCGATGGTGCTGTCGACGCTGATCGGTCTCGTCTGGGCGATCACGGGCTTGCCGATTCCGGCGCCCGTCGCGGCCTATCTGAACATCATTGCCGCCGCGCTCACGCCCTGCGCACTGTTTGCCATCGGGCTTGGCCTGTCGGTCGACGGCCTGCGATCCAACCTGAAAGCATCGTTCGCGCTCGCGACCGTGAAGCTGGTGGTGATGCCGCTGATCGTCTACGGACTTTGCGTGGTCACCGGCCTCAATCCGCTCTACACGGTCGCCGCCGTCATATGCGCGGCCGTGCCGACGGCGAAGACCGTCTATGTGCTGGCACACGAGCACAAGGTCGAGGAGAAACTGGTCGCGGCCACCGTCTCGGTCACGACGATGCTGTCGGTCGCGACATTGCTGGTCGCGCTCTACCTGCTCTCCGGCCTCGCGCCCGGCATGCGTTGACGGTCACCGGCGCGCCCTGGCGACGTGCCCTTTATCTCGTGGTGTTGCTCCAGGTCGGCACCGAATTGGTCACGCCGACCGACGGCCAATTGTACGAGCCGATCGAGGGCGCCGTGACCGTCCCGACCGTCTGTCCGGACGACCCGTAGGACGTCCTGGGCTGCGCGACCGGCAATGCGGCGGCGCCATAGGTCGGGGCCACCACGCCCGTACTGTAGTGATGCCGGCTCGGCCGGGCCTTCTTCGCTTCGGCTGCGAAGGGCGCGGCAAGCAGTCCGACAGTGATGAGTGCGGCAATGGCGGGTTTGATGCTTGTCATGGCGGTTCCCTTCATTGGCTGCGAGCCCAGTGTGCCATGTGTTCATTCAACGCAAGATTTCCATAGGCATCCGTTCATAACTTCGTGCACGCCCGAATGTGCCTGACCCAGACACCGCTGCCGTGGTCATCGTCGCTTCGGGCGACACGCGTTGCGGCCGTGTCGCTCCTTGACTGTCGCGACAGAGTGCATCAGCGCCTTGAAGGCGGCGATCGCCGGATCGTCAGCGAGCGTGTGGTCGGGCCGCGACTCCAGATGCTCGACCACGGCCAGCAGCGCGTCCGCGATCTGTCCGATCTGCTTGCCGTAACCGGCGACATCAGACAGCACGTCCTTCTCGACATCTGGCGCCGAGGATTGCCCCACCGTGATGTTGACGAGACCGAACTGGCCGCCGGTGGGACTGAAGAACGACGGATAAATGGACTGGACGACATCCCCCGACAGGGGCAGCTTGAACACAGGCATGCGATTTCGCCTCGCTGATGCTCGACCGGCACGGACACACTATCACGACCACCCGCCTTCGGATGGACCCGAATCAGCGCTAGTGCATTGCCTTCAGTGACTTCCCTGGACGCAAGCAGCATGACCGGCCCCGAACTGAAGCAGCTCCGCAACGACCTTTCCGATGCCCTCGAGCGCAAGCTCACCGCGGCCGACATGGCCAAGCTTTGCGGACTGCCGGAGAAGGGCGGCGCCGATACCATCCGGCGCTGGGAGGTCCGTGGCCCGACGCCGTCCGCGACCAAGGTGCTGCGCGTGCTCGCGATGGCGAGCGAGCGCTATCCGATCATGGAGAAGTTCGACGTCTTCGATCGCCACGACGTACGCGAGGAAGACCGGCCCGCAAGGCGCGCGGCCTTCCGCCAGCAGATGCGCGATGAGGTGCGGCGGCGGCTTGGTTAACGAGAGACGTGCGCAAGTTACCCGAGACGGGCGACGTTAAGCCTTCCTTCACCACTTCTTAAGCCGGCATTAAGCACGAAAATCATTTACAGCCCAATAAGTTAGGTTGGCTGTCGCTGTGCCACGGATGTGACAGCATTTTCGTCAAAAGCGAGCTATCTGCAAAACCAACGACGGCGCGGACAGCGCGCCTGCCGGGGACCAAAGTGCTGGAGTTCAAGACGATGAAGAAGATTTTGTTTGCGACCGTTGCGCTGCTCGTGGTGGGCGCTGCCGCGCCGGCCGTCGGCGCCGATCTCGGCAACCGCAACTACTACAAGGCGCCCGCGCCGGCCTATGCCGCGCCGATCTACAACTGGACGGGCTTCTATGTCGGCGGCCATGTCGGCGGCGCGTTCTCCAGCGACAACAATTTCAACGGCCTCTCCACCGGCAACAACGGCAACGGCCGTTTCCTCGGCGGCGTGCAGGTCGGTGCTGACTGGCAGTTCAACCCGAACTTCTTGGTCGGCGTCGAAGGCCAGTACTCCTGGCTCTCCGGCAGCGTCGGCGCGGCGTTCCCGGGCGGCGTCGCCTACAGCAACGACCAGCGTGGCCTCGGCTCCATCACCGGCCGCGTCGGCTACACCTGGGGTCCCGGCCTGCTCTACGTGAAGGGCGGCTACGCCTATTCGGACAACAACGAGAAGGTGACGATTGCCGGCGTGCCGACCGGCTTCATCATCGATGGCGATCACCGCAACGGCTACACCGTCGGCGCCGGCCTCGAATACATGTTCGCCCCGAACTGGTCGGCCAAGGCCGAGTACCAGTACTACAATTTCGGCGACGCCCACTTCACCGCGGGCCCGCTGGTGGGCACCGGCAACTTCACGACCGACGACCACACCTTCAAGGCGGGCGTCAACTACCGCTTCAACTGGGCCAACTCGACGGTCGCGCGCTACTGATCGCGCCTCAAAAATCTCCTCGCCAACAGGGGCCGGCAAATCTGCCGGCCCCTTCTTTTTTCGCTGTGCGGAACGAACGCAACCGATTGTGCAACTTGCGATTTTTTAACCCGACCCAGGGATACTCCGCGGCGAAAATATAAAGATCACGCGTGGGGGAATTTCGATGGCGATCCGTCTGGGTGCAGGCCGTGTCCTTGGCCGTCTCAAGCCTCGTTTCAAGATGCCAAGGTGGGGCGTGCGCGGCAGCCTGTTCGCCGCCTTCGCATTGATCGCGGGCATGGGCCTCGTGATCGCGGCCGGCGCCGGCTTCGTCTTCAATCACCTCGGCGCGACCATGATGGATCTGAGCGGCCGCGACATCCCGCGCCTCTCCGCCAGCCTGCAGCTTGCCTCGCAAAGCGCGACGCTCGCGGCGCAAGGCCCGGGCCTGCTGGCATCGCCCTCCGACGAGGCGCTGAAGGAACGCACCAAGAGCGTGAAGGACATCCAGCAGCTCGCCATGGCCAAACTCGGCGAGATCATCGAGCTCGGCGCCGACAAGCAGATCGCAACCGCGCTGCGCGACACCGCCAAGAGCATCGACGAGGCGACCCAGAGCCTGGTGTCGGCCGCGCGCGAGCGGCTCGAGACCGGCGCGCTGCATGACAAGCAGTATGAGGCGTTGCGCAAGGCCCAGCTCACCTTCGTCGGCGCGGCCGGTCCTGCGATGCTGGACGCACAGACGCGCTTGAACGCGATCCTCGGCGCGGCGGAAGTTTCCGCCGATGATGCGACTGAGGCTGCCCGCACCGTCTCCCAGGTCGCGACAATCTCCGCCAACGGCAATCTGATGGCCGCCGACATGATGGCGGCGCTGTCGGCCAACAACAGCGACACGCTGGAAGCGATCGAGAAGGAGTTCAAGGCGACGCGCGACCGCGTCAAGTCGAACCTCGAGGATCTCCCGAACATGCCCTCGATGCAGACGGTGCGCGACGCCGTGCAGAAGCTGTTCGCCTTCGGCGAGGGCAAGACCGGCGTGTTCAAGATCCGCCAGAAGGAGCTCGACGCCATCGACTACGGCCAGACCATTCTGGACGAGACCCGCAAGCTCAATGTCGGTCTCGGCATCAGCGTGCAGCAGCTCGTCGACGGCGTGCAGAAGGAGACCAACGCGTCGACCTTCCAGGCGCGCCAGGAGATCTCGCTCGCCACCACCGCGATGCTGGCGCTGGGCGCGCTGATGCTGGTCGGCTCGGCGCTGTTCGTCTGGCTCTATGTCGGCCGCAACATCCTGCGCCGGATCGGCGCGCTGCACCAGTCGATGCAGCTGCTCGCGAACGGCGACCTCGAGACCGAGATCTATCGCTCGAAGCACCACAATGACGAGATCTCGGTGATGGCGAACACGCTGCAGGTATTTCGCGAGAGCATGATCGATGCCCGCGCGATGTCGAGCGAGCAGGACAAGGACCGTGCCGCCAAGGCCGAGCGTGCCGCGCGCATGGAAGCGAAGATCGCCGAGTTCGAGGGCGCGGTACGCAACGCGCTCGACAATCTCGCGCAATCGGCCAATTCGATGCAGTCCACCGCGCAGAGCATGTCGAACACCGCCGACCAGTCCAACGCGCTGGTGAACGCGGTTGCCTCCGCCGCGGAGGAGACCTCGGTCAACGTGCAGACCGTGTCATCAGGCACCGAGCAGCTGTCGTCCTCGATCGAGGAGATCAGCAAGCAGGTCGTCACCTCGGCCGCGATCGCCAGGAAGGCGGTCGACGAGGCCGGCGCCACCGACACCACGGTGCAGAGCCTTGCCGACAGCGCGAGCCGCATCAGCGTCGTGGTCGATCTGATCCAGACGATTGCGTCTCAGACCAACCTGCTTGCGCTCAACGCCACCATCGAGGCGGCGCGCGCGGGCGAAGCCGGCCGCGGCTTCGCAGTGGTCGCCTCCGAGGTGAAGAGCCTCGCGAGCCAGACCGCCAAGGCGACGGAAGAGATCCGCACCCAGATCGCCAGCATGCAACAAGTCACCACCTCGGCGGTGGGCGCCATCCAGGGCATCGGCCGGATCATCGGCGAGATCAACGACGTGACGACGACGATCGCGGCCGCGGTCGAGGAACAGGGCGCGGCCACCCGCGAAATCGCCCGCAACATCCAGCATGCCGCCGGCGGCACCAGCGAGGTCTCCAGCAACATCATCGGCGTCTCCACGGCGTCCGCGGAAGCCGGCGCGGCGGCGAGCGAAGTGCTGGGCGCCTCCGACGCGCTCCGCCGCGAAGCCGACATGCTGCGCGGAGAGATCGACGCATTCCTCAACAACATGCGGGCGGCGTAAGCCGCCGGCCCGTAGCCCGGATGGAGCGCCGCGTAATCCGGGCTGCGGAAAACTGCAGGTATGACCGCCATGCGGAGACCACGGCCCGGCCTTTTTCGGCTGGCGCCCCGCGCCCGGCGGGTTTAAGCCGGTAGCATGAACCCGAAAACCGACACCGTGCAGTCCTCGGCCGAGGCCCTGCGCTATCCCTGGGAACAGCATCCCGGCCCCGAAGAGATCGTCGAGGTGCGTCCCGGCGTGTTGTGGGCGCGGCTGAAACTGCCGTTCCGCCTCAACCACGTGAACATCTACCTGCTCGCCGACGGCGACGGCTATGCCATGATCGATGCCGGCTTCGGCAACGAGGAGACGATCGAGGCCTGGACCAGACTGTTCGAGGGGCCGCTGAAGGGCGTCAACATCACGCGCCTGATCGTCACGCATTCGCACCCCGATCACGTCGGCCTCGCGGGCTGGATCGTCGAGCGGTTCAACTGCCCGCTGGTGATGACGCAGGTCGAATATCTGCAATCGGTCTACCACCAGAACCGCGGCACCGAGGAGCGACGCGAAGCCCAGCGGCTGTTCTTCCGCCGCCACGGCATGGACGAGTCGCTCACCGAAAAGCTGCTCGGCCGCGGCCAGGATTATCTCAAGCGCGTCTCGGTGCTGCCGCCGTCCTACCGCCGCATCTCGCATGGCGACGAGGTCGTGATCGGCACCCGCCGCTTCAAGGTGATCACCGGCGGCGGGCACGCGCTCGACCAGGTGATGCTGTATTGCGCCGACGACAAGCTGTTCCTCTCCGCCGACCAGGTGCTGAGCAAGATCTCGCCCAATGTCAGCGTCTGGGCGGTCGAACCCGACCAGAACTCGCTCGGCGAATATCTGGCCTCGCTCGCGAGCCTCACCACCACCCTGCCCTACGATCTGCTGGTGCTGCCCGGCCACGGCGTGCCGTTCTATGGTCTGAAGACCCGCATCAAGCAGCTCGCCGATCACCACGAGGAGCGCTGCCGCCTGATTGCGGAAGCCTGCAGCGAGGTGCCGCAGACCTCGCGCGCCCTGGTCCCCGTCGTGTTCAACAAGCACGTGCTGGACGAGCACCAGATGGGCTTTGCCGCCGGCGAACTCGTTGCCCACGTCAATTACATGATCGTCGAGGGCCGTCTGACGGCGGAGACGAAAGACGGCGTACTCCAGTTCCGGACGACGTGAGCCACGGCGTCATGGCCGGGCTTGTCCCGGCCATCCACGTTCTTTCAGGTCGAAACGAGTTCGTGGATGCCCGGGACAAGCCCGGGCATGACGAGTTTGTGGAAGCAGCTCACTTCATATTCGCGATCGCGTGCAGCGCCGCGACGTAGCCGAACGGGCCCAGCCCGCAGATCACACCGGTGGCCACGAACGAGATCTTGGAGTGGCGGTGATATTCGTCGCGGGCGTGGATGTTGGAGATGTGGACCTCCAGCACCGGGCCTTCGAATGTCTTGATCGCGTCCATGATCGAGACCGAGGTGAAGGAAAGACCGGCCGGATTGATGACGATCGCATCGGCATCCTGCCGCGCCGACTGGATCAGATCGACCAGCACGCCTTCATGGTTGGACTGGTGGAAGGCAAGCTTGAGCCCGAGCTTGGCGGCCGCTTCCTCGCAGCTCGCATTGACCTGATCGAGCGTCGTGGTGCCGTAGATGTGCGGCTCGCGGATGCCGAGCATGTTGAGGTTGGGACCGTTGAGGATCATCACGCGCTTCATGGACAGGTCCTTCCAAAAGTTAGCCACCGAACCATTTGGCCGGGCCGGTGACGAGAACGGGAAACAGCGTCAGCAAGGCTAGCACGACGAGCTGCGCGATCATGAAGGGCCAGACGCCGCGGATCAGATCATCCATCGAGACGCGGGCAACGCCACAGACGACGTTGAGCACGACGCCGACCGGCGGCGTGATCAGGCCGATCGCATTGTTGATGATGAAGAGCACGCCGAAATAGACGGGGTCGATGCCGGCCTGCTTGACGATCGGCATCAGGATCGGCGTCAGGATCAGGATCGTCGGCGTCATGTCCAGCGCGGTGCCGACGATGACGACGATGATCATCAGCACGAAGGTGAGGAGGGTCTTGTTGCCCGCGAACGGTTGCACGAGCGCCACGATCTGGTCGGAGATCTCGGCAACCGTGATCAGCCAGGACGATACCAGCGCCGCGGCGACGAGGAACATCACGACAGCCGTGGTCTGCGCGGTCGAGACCAGCAGTGCCGGCAGTTGTGCCGGCCTGAGCTCGCGATAGACGCCCATCGCCACCACCAGCGAGTAGACGGCGACGACGACGGCCGCTTCCGTGGGCGTGAAGATGCCGAAGCGCAGGCCGAAAATGATGATCATCGGCAGCATCAGGGCCCAGAAGCCGTCGATCAGCGCACGCCAGATCTCGGCGATGCTCTTGCGTGGCAGGCGCGCCGGGTTCTCCTTGCGCACCACCCACCACCAGGCAAAGCACAGGCCGACGCCGAGCAGCAGGCCCGGCACGATGCCGGCCAGAAACAGCTTCGAGATCGAGACATTGGCGGCGACGCCGAAGATGACGAAACCGATCGACGGAGGAATGACGGGCGCGATGATCCCGCCGGCAGCGACGAGGCCAGCCGCACTGGCGCGATTGTGGCCGGCGGCGGCCATCATCGGCACCAGGAGCGCACCGAGCGCCGCGGCGTCCGCGACCGCCGAGCCCGAGAGTGAGGCCAGAATGCATGACGTCAGGATCGCGACGTAGCCGAGCCCGCCGCGGAAATGGCCGACCAGCGCGATCGCGAAGTTGAGGATGCGGCGCGCCAGCCCGCCGGTGTTCATGACTTCGCCGGCGAGGATGAAGAACGGCACCGCCATCAGCGGGAAGGAATCGACGCCGTTGATAACGTTCTGCGCGATGATCTGGGAATCGAACATCGCCAGATAGGTCATCAGCGCGATGCCGCAGATGATCAGCGCAAACGCAATCGGCATCCCGATCGCCATGGCGCCGAGCAGCGAGAAGGTGAAGACGGCGACAGTCATGCCTGCTGCTTTCCGCTCGCGGCGCCAGGAGAATGCGGGAGCTCCTCGGACTCGCTGATGGCGATCAGATCGGCATCGGCGACCTGCCCGGTCACGAGCCGATAGAGCTCGTGCACGATGATCACGCAGGAGGAGGCGCCGAACACGATCCCGGCAGCGTAGAACAGGCCGACCGAGAGCCCCGAGGCGGGCGCCACCGTATCCCAGTTCAGCACCGTCTGCTTCCAGGAGCCCTCCGTCAGCAGCACGGAGGCATAGAGCATCAGCGCGTGGCTGAGGCCGTAGCAGACCTTGCGGCCGAACGGCGACAGCACCTTGACGAGGCTATCGACGCCGAGATGGGCATGCTCCTTCAGGCCGATGATCGCACCCAGAAACACCATCCACACGAACAGCCAGCGCGACAGCTCTTCCGAGATCGCAATCCCGGAATTGAAGCCGTAGCGCAGCACGACGTTGCCGAACACCAGCACCACCATGGCGGCGAGCAGCACCGCGATCACCGCGCGGAGCAGCCAGAAATAGGCGTCGACCATCGTTTTCATCATGTCCGTCCTGCTGCGCGTCGGCTTACGGCTTCAGCGCGTGCACGCGGTCGAGTTCACTGTTGAACAGCTTGACGATGGCGGGGTCGTAGTCGGCCGAGAATTTTTCCGCGATCGGCTTGGTCTTCTCGCGCATGCGATCGAGCTCGGCGGGTGCGATCTCGTTGACGGCCATGCCCTTGGCCTTGAGCTCGTCGATCGCGGCAGCGGCCTGCTCGCGGCTGACCTTGCGCTGGTAGTCGCGTGCCTCGATCGCCGCGTCCTGCAAAATCTTCTGCTCGTCGGGCGAAAGACCGTCCCAGAATTTCTTGCTGATCAGGATGATGTTGGTCGAGTAGGTATGATTGGTGACGCTGAGATATTTCTGCACCTCGAAGAACTTGTTCGACAGGATCACGGAGAACGGGTTCTCCTGGCCGTCGACGGTGCCCGTCTCCAGCGCGCTGTAGAGCTCCGAGAAACTCATCGGCACCGGGTTGGCGTTGAAGGCCTTGAAGGTCTCCAGATAGACCGGGTTCGGGATCACACGGATCTTGATGCCGCCGAGGTCCTCGCCCTTGGTGATGGCACGCTTGCTGTTGGTGACGTTGCGGAAGCCGAGATCCCAATAAGCGAGACCAACCAGCCCCTTCTCGGGCAGCTTTGCCAGCAGCGCTGCGCCGAGCGGACCATCGAGCAGGGCGTCGGCCTGCTGCGGCGTCGAGACGATGAAGGGGAAATCGATCAGGCCGTAATCCTTGACGATGCCGACCAGCGACGTCGTCGCCGGCGACTGCATCTCCTGGGTGCCGGCGCGCAGCGCCGATTGCTGCTGCATCTCGCTCCCCAGCTGGTTGGCCGGATATTCGCGCACCCTGAGCTTGCCGCCGCTCTTGGCCGCGACGATCTCGGCGAATTTCTGCACGCCTTTGCTGACGGGATGGTCGGTGTTGTTGAGGTGTCCCCAGCGGATGGTGCGCTCCTGAATGGCCTGCGCCGAGGCCGGCCCCATCGTGCCCAAGGCGACCGCGCCGATCGCCGCCACCAAAGCCAGACCTTTGAACCGAACGGGCATCGCCCCCTCCCCTGTTGATCTCGTTCTTAGGGGCGGGAACGTCTTATATGACGAATTATAAATCAACCTATATTTTTGATTTTGTCTGATATTATATGAAACGCTTGATAAAGTTACGAAATTTGGCAAAACGCACGTCCAAAGCGCTAGGATGAGGCATGGACACCCTTCCCGACACGACAGCCGAGACGGTGGGCGACAGCGCCTATCGCCGCATCCGCACCGACCTGATCTTCGGCAAGCTGACGCCGGGGCAGAAGCTGAAGCTCGAGCGGATGAGCGGCGCCTACGGCACCAGCATCTCGACGCTGCGCGAGACGCTGAACCGGCTGTGCTCGGAAGGTTTTGTCGTCGCCGAAGGCCAGCGCGGCTTCGAGGTCGCGCCGATCTCGGCGACCGAATTCCAGGAGATCGCGGAGCTGCGCGAGCTGCTCGAGAGCCACATGATCGAGAAGTCGTTCGCGGCCGGCGATCTCGACTGGGAAGCGCACATCGTCTCGGCGCATCACAAGCTCGCGGCGATGGAGCGCATGCTGCTGTCAGGCGAGCGATCCGATGCGGAAAGCTGGAAGCAGTGCGATTTCCAGTTTCACCGCGCGCTCGTCGCGGCCTGCGGCTCCAAGGTGCTGCTCGATGCGCATGCCGCGGTCTATGACCGCTATCTGCGCTACCAGATGATCGCCGTGGTGTTCCGCGGCGAGATGGCGGCGGCCGAGCATCGCGAGCTGAAAGAGCTGGCGCTGAAGCGCGACGCCAAGGGCGCGAACAAGGTGCTGCACACCCACATCCATGATTGCGTGGCGCATGCCTTGCGCAATTCGGATTGGTTAAAGCCGGTGGCCGCCGTCAAGGACGCGCGGAGCGAGCCGCGCAAGAAGGCCAAGGCCGGGTAGACGCGCACCGCCGCCAATGGTGCAAAGCAACATTGCCTCTCGCGCGAACTTGATCGGGATCAAGTTTCAAATCGCACGATAGGGCATTTTGCCCAAATGCTCCCCATGCCCAAATGTGGGATAGCGCATAGACTCTAGAGCTGGAAAAGCTCTAAGAAGATGCGCCCTTTTTGGTCAGTTCCGTCTTAGGTTTTGCCGATGGATTACGCCCAGTTCTTCAATACCGCCCTCGATCGTCTCCACACTGAGCGGCGCTACCGCGTGTTCGCCGATCTCGAACGCATCGCCGGCCGGTTCCCGCATGCGCTCTGGCACTCGCCCAAGGGCAAACGCGACGTCGTGATCTGGTGCTCCAACGATTATCTCGGCATGGGCCAGCACCCGAAGGTGGTCGGCGCCATGGTCGAAACCGCGACCCGCGTCGGCACCGGCGCGGGCGGTACCCGCAACATCGCCGGCACGCATCATCCGCTGGTGCAGCTCGAGGCCGAGCTCGCCGATCTTCACGGCAAGGAAGCGTCGCTGCTGTTCACCTCGGGCTATGTCTCGAACCAGACCGGCATCGCGACCATCGCGAAGCTCATTCCGAACTGCCTGATCCTGTCGGACGAGCTCAACCACAATTCGATGATCGAGGGCATCCGCCAGTCCGCCTGCGAGCGCGTCGTGTTCCGCCACAACGACCTCGCCGACCTCGAAGAGAAGTTGAAGGCCGCAGGTCCGAACCGGCCGAAGCTGATCGCCTGCGAGAGCCTCTATTCGATGGACGGCGACGTTGCTCCGCTCGCCAAGATCTGCGATCTCGCCGAGAAATATGGCGCGATGACCTATGTCGACGAGGTCCATGCCGTCGGCATGTACGGCCCGCGCGGCGGCGGCATCGCCGAGCGTGACGGTGTCATGCATCGCATCGACATTCTCGAGGGTACGCTGGCCAAGGCGTTCGGCTGTCTCGGCGGCTACATCGCCGCCAACGGCCAGATCATCGACGCCGTGCGCTCCTACGCGCCGGGCTTCATCTTCACCACTGCGCTGCCGCCGGCGATCTGCTCGGCCGCGACCGCCGCGATCAAGCACCTGAAGACCTCGAACTGGGAGCGCGAGCGCCACCAGGACCGCGCCGCCCGCGTCAAGGCGATCCTCAATGCTGCCGGCCTGCCTGTGATGTCGAGCGACACCCATATCGTGCCGCTGTTCATCGGCGATGCCGAGAAGTGCAAGCAGGCGTCCGACCTGCTGCTGGAACAGCACGGCATCTACATTCAGCCGATCAACTATCCGACGGTGGCCAAGGGCACCGAACGCCTGCGCATCACGCCCTCGCCCTATCACGACGACGGCTTGATCGATCAGCTCGCCGAAGCGCTCTTGCAGGTATGGGACCGCCTAGGTCTGCCGCTCAAGCAAAAGTCGCTGGCGGCGGAGTAGGCTTGCTTCCACCCTCCCCTGGAGGGGGAGGGTCGGCTCACATTGAGCGCAGCGAAAATGGGAGACGGGGTGGGGTGACAGTCTCTCCACCTCTGACGCTGCTCGTGTGGAAAGATCACCCCACCCCGCGCGCGCTTCGCGCGATCGACCCTCCCCCTCCAGGGGAGGGTAAGCGGGATCCGCGTCCGCCCGCACCTTAACGACAACCCCAATTCCCGCCCCGGTAGGGCATTTCGCTGTCGCTTGCGCCCGCCCAACGCGCTAGATTTGCAGGGAAAATGAGTTCGGGCGCCCTCGCGCCCAGGGAGAAGCGCGCTCGCCATGCTGCACGACTGGGGCGTGATCGCTGCCGCCTTCGGCTATATCGGCTTTCTGTTCCTGGTGGCGAGCCATGGCGACCGCCGCTCGCCGGCCGGGCGCGGCCGCGCGTCCGGGCTGATCTATCCGCTGTCGCTCGCGATCTATTGCACCTCCTGGACCTTCTTCGGCTCGGTCGGCTTCGCCACCCGCGCCTCGACCGACTTCCTCGCCATCTATGTCGGCCCGATCCTGATGATCGGACTCGGCGCCGGCGTCCTGCGCCGCGTGATCCAGCTCGCGAAAGCGCACAACATCACTTCGATCGCCGACTTCATCGGCGCGCGCTACGGCAAGAGCCAGGCGGTGGCGGCAACGGTGGCGCTGATCGCGATCATCGGCTCGGTGCCCTACATCGCGCTTCAGCTCAAGGCGGTCGCCTCCTCGCTCGAAACGATCCTGAGCGAGGACCAGGCGTTCTCCCACATCCCGATCCTCGGCGACATGGCGCTGATGGTGACGCTGGCGATGGCCGCTTTCGCCGTGCTGTTCGGCACGCGGCAGACCGACGCCACCGAGCACCAGCACGGCCTGATGCTGGCGGTCGCAACCGAATCCATCATCAAGCTGATCGCCTTCCTCGCCGCCGGCATCTTCGTCACCTTCTGGATGTTCTCGCCACACGAATTGATCGAGCGCGCGATGAGGACGCCGGAGGCGGTGCGCGCCATCAACTATTCGCCGTCGATCGGCAACTTCCTCACCATGACGCTGCTGTCGCTCTGCGCGATCATGCTGCTGCCCCGCCAGTTCCACGTCAGCGTGGTCGAAAACTCCTCGGATGCCGAGGTCAGCCGCGCGCGCTGGCTGTTCCCGTTCTATCTCGTCGCCATCAATTTGTTCGTGATCCCGATCGCGCTCGCCGGCCTCGTCACCTTTCCGTTCGGCGCGGTCGAACCGGACATGTATGTGCTGGCGCTGCCGATGGAGGGCGGCGCGGGACTTCTCAGCGTCGCCGTCTTCGTCGGGGGGCTGTCGGCGGCGACCGCGATGGTGATCGTCGAATGCGTCGCGCTCTCCATCATGGTCTCGAACGACCTCGTGGTGCCATTGGTGCTGCAGCGGCGGCCGGAGGGGCGCACCGGCGGCGCCGATTTCAGCGACTTCCTGCTGCGCTCGCGGCGGCTTGCGATCTTCGCCATCATGGTGATGGCCTATTTCTACTACCGCGCGCTCGGCAACACCCAGCTTGCGGCGATCGGCCTGCTCTCCTTTGCCGCCATCGCCCAGCTCGCGCCAAGCTTCTTCGGCGGGCTGCTGTGGCGGCGCGCCACCGCGCGCGGCGCCATCGGCGGCATGCTGGTCGGCTTCGCGGTGTGGCTCTACACGCTGTTCATCCCGAGCTTCATGGATTCCTCGACGGCGGGCATCCTGCTGCTCCAGCACGGCCCGTTCGGGATCGAGGCGCTGCGGCCGCAAGCGCTGTTTGGCGCCGACCTGCCGCCGCTGATGCACGGCGTGATCTGGTCGCTGTCGCTCAACATCCTGACCTATGTGCTGCTGTCGCTGGCGCGGCGGCCGTCCTCGATCGAGCTGGTGCAAGCCGATCTGTTCGTGCCCAACACGCTCGCGCCGATCTCCCCGAACTTCCGCCGCTGGCGCACCACCGTCACGGTGCAGGACATCCAGACCACGGTCGCGCAATATCTCGGGCCCGACCGCGCCCGGCATTCGTTCGAGGCATTTTCGGTGCGGCGCAATGTACGCCTGGAATCCGGGGCGCCCGCCGATTTCGAGCTGCTGCAGCACGCCGAGCACCTGATCGCCTCTTCGATCGGCGCGGCCTCGTCGCGGCTCGTGATGTCGCTGCTGCTGCGCAAGCGGACGGTCTCGGCGAAAGCGGCGCTGAAACTGCTCGACGATTCCCACGCGGCGCTGCATTTCAATCGCGAGATCCTCCAGACCGCGCTCAACCATGTCCGCCAGGGCATCGCCGTGTTCGACGCCGACCTGCAGCTGATCTGCTCCAACCGGCAGTTCGGCGATCTCCTGAACGTGCCGCCGCATTTCATCCAGTTCGGCACGCCATTGCGTGAAATCCTGGAATTCATGGGCGTGAGCGAGCCGGACAATCCGGTCGAGCGCGAAGCCATGCTGGAGCGGCGGCTCGCGGCTTACACCACCGACAGCGAGCCTTATCTCGAGCGCCTGCCCGACCGCCACATGGTGATCGAGATCTTGACCAACCGCATGCCCGGCGGCGGCTTCGTCATCACCTTCACCGATGTCACCCCCACGTTCGAGGCCGCCGAAGCGCTGGAGCGCGCCAATGCGACGCTGGAAAAGCGGGTGCGCGACCGCACCGAGGAGCTGACCCGGCTGAATTCGGAGCTGGCGCTGGCCAAGAGCGCGGCCGAGGACGCCAGCATCTCCAAGACGCGCTTCCTGGCAGCAGCCAGCCACGACATCCTTCAGCCGCTGAACGCGGCGCGGCTCTACGTCACCAGCCTGGTCGAGCGCCAGCACAGCGGCGAGGAGACGCGGCTGGTCGAGAACATCGACGAATCGCTCCAGGCGATCGAGGAGATCCTCGGTGCACTGCTCGACATATCGCGGCTGGATGCCGGCGCGATGACGACCTCGATCTCGAGCTTCAAGATGGCCGATTTGATGCGCTCGCTGGAGATCGAGTTTGCACCGATCGCACGCGCCAAGAACCTCGAGCTCGCCTTCGTGCCCTGCTCGCTGCCGGTCGAGTCCGATCGGCTCTTGCTGCGGCGCCTGCTCCAGAACCTGATCTCCAACGCGATCAAATACACCCCGCGCGGACGCGTGCTGGTCGGCTGCCGCCGCCAGGGGCCTTCGCTGAAAATCTGCGTCTACGACACCGGCGTCGGCATCCCGCCGGTCAAGCGCGGCGAGATCTTCAAGGAGTTCCACCGCCTCGAACAGGGCGCGCGGATCGCCCGCGGCCTTGGACTCGGCCTCTCGATCGTCGAGCGTCTTGCACGCGTGCTCAAGCACGGCATCGCCATCGACGGCAACAAGAGCGGCGGCTCGGTCTTCTCCGTGACAGTGCCGACAGCCAAGGCGATCACCCACACCGCGGCCGTGACCAGCGCGACGCCGCTGGCGCGTAGGCCGATCTCGGGCGCCCTCATCGTCTGCATCGAGAACGACGCGGCGATCCTCGACGGCATGCGCACGCTGCTGAAGGCCTGGGACGCCGAGGTCATCGCGGTCGCCGATCCCGAGGGCGCGATCGCCGCGATCGAAGGCGCGGGACGCCGCGTCACCGGCCTGCTGGTCGATTATCACCTCGACCGCGGCAATGGCATTGCCGCCATCCGCGACATCCGCCGCCGCTTCGGCGACGGCATCCCTGCGATCCTGATCACCGCCGACCGTAGCCCCGCAGTGCAGGTCGCCGCGCGCGAGGAAAATGTCGCGGTGCTCAACAAGCCGGTGAAGCCGGCCTCGCTCCGCGCCCTGCTGGGACAGTGGCGCACGCAGCAGATGGTCGCGGCGGAGTGAGACGCGGTCAGTAGTCAGTCGAGACGCTGAGCGCGCGCCACTTCTCCAGCTCGTCGAGGCGTTGCCGGTCCGTCGCCGCGATGGCGTTCACGGCGTCGCTGCCGAGCGCGATCCGTAGCGGCGGGCTGTCCATGTCGACGAGCTCCAGCACGACGGCGGCCGCCTTCGCCGGATCGCCCGGCTGGCGGCCATCGTAATCGCGCTGCATCCTGACCGCCGCTCCAACGACGGCATCGTACTCCGCCCGCCCTTCGCCGGTCGCATGCGCTGACTGCGCAAAGCCCGTACGGAAGCCGCCGGGTTCGACGATCGTCACGTGCACGCCGATCAACGCCATCTCGCGTGCCAGCGATTCCGAAAAGCCCTCGATGCCCCATTTCGCGGCCGAATAGGCCGCGCGTGCAGGGGCTCCGATCCGTCCGCCGACGGACGAGAACTGCACGATATGCCCGCGGCGCTGCCGGCGCAGCACGGGGATCGCCGCCTTGGTGACGATGATGGTGCCGAGCAGATTGACCTCGATCTGCTGACGGAACGAGGCCAGGCTCGTATCCTCGACCGATCCGAGATCGCCATAGCCGGCATTGTTCACGACCACATCGACGCCGCCGAACGCCTCCACGGCGAGGCCGATGGCCACTTGCGCGGCCGCCTCGTCAGTCACGTCGAGCGTTGCGAGCCGCAGTCTTTCCCCAAAGCGTTCCCGCAGCGATTCGAGCGGACCGAGATTCCGGGCAGTGGCAACCACCCGGTGGCCCGCCGCAAGCGCGGCTTCCGTGATGGCGCGTCCGAGCCCGCGCGAGCTGCCGCTGATGAACCAGATCTTTGACACGGTGGGCTCCTGACCGCTCAAGGCGCAAGCCGGGTGAAGACGTAGTCGTGGCTCTTGGCGCGGGCGTCGTGACAGGCGAAGCAGGTGCGGTGCTGGGCCTCGTCGACCGGCTTGCCATTGATGAAGCGCCCGAAGCCCCAGCCGCCGGTGGACGCATATTTCCTGGAATCCTTGACCATCACCTGAACCGTGGTGGCCGCGCCGGGGATCGTTGCGGATGCGAATTCCGGCGACTGTTTCCGTTTCCAGGCGCGCTTGACCAGAATGGTGCCATCGGGGAACGGAAGTTTTCCGGCCTGATAAGCGTCGATCGCGGTTTGGTTGCCGACGACGGCGCGAAGCTCATCGAGCGGCGCCGCCTCTTCGGCGGGCGCGATCAGCTCCCACTGCTTGTAACCCGCAGGAATCGTGACGCCGAAGATCGGCGAGGCGTCTGCCGTGTTGCCTTGTGCCGGTCCCTCGGCAAGAGCAATCGAGACCAAATAGGGCACGCAAGTCAGGAGAACGACGAGAAGGAGCGCGGCAAGCGTGATAGCCGTCGCATAAGAGCGCGTCTTCTTTTCAGGTTCGATGGACGTCATGACGTTCCTTCATGCTGGGATCGCGGCATAGCCTCGGTCCAGCCGCGCTGGACCGAGGCATCGAATGAACGCTCAGGCGCCGTCGGCGTCGATGACGGCCTTGGCGAAGGCTTGCGGCGCTTCCTGCGGCAGATTGTGGCCGATGCCGCCGGTGATAAGGCGGAAGTCGTACCGGCCCGAGAACCTCTTGGCATAGGCGCTGGGGTCGGGATGCGGCGCACCGTTGGCGTCGCCTTCCATCGTGATCGTCGGGACGCTGATCACCGGAGCTACGGCGAGCTTCTTTTCGAGCTCCTCGTATTTCGCTTCGCCCTGGGCGAGCCCGAGCCGCCAGCGGTAATTGTGGATCGTGATGGCGACATGATCCCTGTTATCTAGCGCCGCCGCGCTCCGGTTAAAGGTCGCGTCGTCGAATTTCCATTGCGGCGAGGCGAGCTTCCAGATCAGTTTTGCGAAATCATGCGTGTACTTCTCGTATCCGGCGCGGCCGCGCTCGGTCGCGAAATAGAACTGATACCACCATTGCAGCTCGGCCGACGGCGGCAGCGGCGCGTTGCCCGCGGCCTGGCTGGAGATCAGATAGCCGCTGACCGACACCAGCGCGCGGCAGCGATCCGGCCACAACGCAGCGATGATATCGGCGGTGCGCGCCCCCCAGTCGAAGCCGGCGATGACAGCCTTCTTGATGTCGAGCTTGTCCATCAGCGCGATGATGTCGACGGCCATGGCGGCGGGCTCGCCGTTGCGCGGCGTCTCGCTGGAGAGGAAATGCGTCGAGCCGTAGCCGCGCAGATAGGGGATGATGACGCGATAGCCGGCCTTTGCCAGGATCGGCGCGACATCGACGAAGGCGTGAATGTCGTAAGGCCAGCCGTGCAGCAGGATCGCCACGGGACCGTTCGAGGGACCTGCCTCCGCATAGCCGACATTGAGGACGCCGGCGTCGATCTGCTTGATCGGACCGAACGACGCATTCGATGCGGACGACTTCGGCACGTCCGTTTCGGCACGGGCGAGGTCGATCACGCCGAGACCGACGGCGACGGTTCCCGCGGCGACGCCGAAGAATTTGCGGCGGTGCTGGTCGATGATCTGTTTCATGGTGGTGCTACCTTGTTGATGGTTGGTGATGTCCGTCAGATCAGCGCGACCGTGACGTCGATATTGCCGCGGACGGCCTTGGAATAGGGGCAGGTCTGGTGCGCCTCTTCGACGATGCCGCGCGCGATCTCGCGATCGAGACCCGGCAGGCTGACGTTGAGGCGCGCGCTGAGCGAATAGGCACCCTCGTCGAGCACGAGATCGATCTCCGCATCGATCGCGCATTTCCGGGGAAGCTCGATCTTGCGCTTGCGGGCCGCGATCTCCATCGCGCCTTCGAAGCAGGCCGACCAGCCGGCCGCGAACAATTGCTCGGGATTGGTGCCGATGCCGGTGCCGCCCGGCGGCGACAATTTGACATCGAGGCGGCCGTCGGAGCTGCGCGATATGCCGTCGTGCCGTCCGCCGCCGGTATGGGTCCTGGCCGTGTAGAGCAGTTTTGCCGCTTGCGTCATGAAGGTCTCCTTGCCGTCGCGCAACTGACTAGCAGCGGCGTCCGCAGGACACCCGTTTGGACTTGTGAGAAGTTGTGAGGCCCCGGCGCGCAGCCCCGCCACGAGGCCTGCATCAGCGGTCTGATGCCGATGCAGGTGCGGCCTTGCCGGATTGCGATCATCTGGCTATCCGGTCCGTTTGAAAGGACCAAGATTTCGCCATGACCGAGCCGGCCGGCACCGCAACGGGAACCCTATCGTTCGGGCCATTCACCGTGACATCGCATGAAAGGCTCGTGATGCGCGACGGCGTCGCGCTGCCGCTCGGCGCGAAGGCCTTCGACACGCTGATCGCGCTGATGTCGCGGCCGAACGAGGTCGTCAGCAAATGGGACCTGATGGCGCTGGTGTGGCCCGGCCTGACCGTCGAAGAAGCCAATCTGCGCTTTCACGTCGCAGCCCTGCGCAAGGCGCTCGGCGACGGCAAGGACGGCGCCCGCTACATCACCACGCTCTCCGGCCGCGGCTATTGCTTCGTGGCGCCGATCTCGAAGGCGGAAATCGCGGCAGAGCGGCGTCCCGCCCAACGGACGGAATTACCGCCCGTCAAGCTGCCGAACCGGCTGCAACGGATGGTCGGGCGCGACGATGCGGTCGCCGCCGTCTCCGACAAGCTCATCGGCTCGCGCTTCGTCACGATTGTCGGCCCGGGCGGCGTCGGCAAGACCGCCGTTGCGGTGGCGATCGCGCACGACCTGCTCGAGACTTTCTCCGACGCCGCGCATTTCGTCGACCTCGCCGCGCTCAGCGATCCCGATCTCGTGATCACCTCGATCCTGCTGATGCTGGGCTTGCCGGCGCAGACCGATGATCCCCTGCCGGCACTGCTCGCGCATCTCGGGGACAAGCGGATGCTGCTGATCCTCGACAATTGCGAGCACGTCGTCGCCGCCGCGGCGCCGCTGGCAGCCGAAATCTTTCACGCCGCACCGCATGTCCATATCCTCGCCACGAGCCGCGAGGCCCTGCGCGTCGAGGGCGAGCAGGTCTACCGATTGGCGCCGCTCGCCGTTCCGCCTGACAATCCCGGGCTGACCGCGGCTGCCGCGCAGACCTATCCTGCGCTTCAGCTCTTCCTCGAACGTGCCATGGCCGGCGGCGCGCAGATCGCGCTCGACGATGCCAATGCCGCGATCGCCGCCGGGATCTGCCGCAAGCTCGACGGCATGGCGCTGGCGATCGAGCTCGCCGCTGGCCGGGTCGAGGCCTACGGCCTGGAGCAGACGGCCGCACTGCTCGACGAACGCCTCAATCTGCTCTGGCAGGGCCAGCGCACCGCGCCGCCGCGGCAGAAGACGTTGCAAGCGACGCTGGACTGGAGCTACGGGCTCCTGTCCGACACCGAGCGCCTCGTGCTGCGCCGGCTTGCCGTCTTCGCCGGTCACTTCACCATCGACGCCGCGCTCGAAATCGTGCCGGACGAGCGCGTCGACCGCTCGCGCCTGTTCGACGCCATCGACAGCCTGGTCGCCAAGTCGATGGTCGCGCCGCGACCGGTCGGTGCCATGATGCGCTACCGTCTGCTCGACACGACGCGCGCCTATCTGCTCGAGATCGAGCCGAACGAGACCGCGCTTGCCGCCCGCCACGCAACCTACTACCGGCGATGGCTGGAGCAGGCCGGCACGACATGGGCGACGGTGCCGAGCGCCGATGAACGCGCGATCCATTTCTCCGCGCTTCACAACGTGCGCGCCGCGCTGGACTGGTGTTTTAGCGCGAACGGCGACGCGAGCATCGGCATTGCGCTCGCCGCCGCGGCGGCTCCGATCTTTCTCGCGATGTCGCTGCTGATCGAATGCCGACGCTGGTCGGAACGGGCGCTGCTTGCGATCGATCCGCCCTCGCGCGGCAGCGCCGAGGAAATGCACATCCAGGCCGCCCTCGGATTGACCTTGATGTTCACGCGTGGCGGCAGCGAAGCTGCGCGTGCCGCCCTGAGCCGGAGCCTGGCGATCGCCGAGGCGCGCGGCGACGCGCCGAACCAGCTCCAGCTGCTCGGCCGCATGCACATCTTCCACGAGCGGATGGGACAGTTCGACGCCGCGCTCGGTTATGCGCAGCAGAGCCTCACGGTCGCCGAGACGCTCGGCGATGCCGCTGCCATCGCCCTCGCCCATTCGCTGCTGGGTGTCTCCTTGCATCTGGCCGGCGAGCATCGCGACGCCCTGAGCATGCTGGAGGCCGCCTGGCACGGGCCGGGCACGGAGCGGATCAGCACGGTCCACGGCTTCGATCACCGCAACCGGGCCGGCATCTCGCTCGCGCGCGAGCTTTGGTTGCAGGGCCGGCCGGCGGCTGCGCGGCAACTGGCGCGGCAGACGGTCACCGAGGCCGCGCAGATGGACCATCCGATCACGCTCTGCATCGCGCTGATCTGGGCGGTCTCGATCGATCTCTGGAGCGGGGATCTCGACGGCGCGGAAGAGAACCTCGACCGCTTCATCGCACACGCCGAAACACGCTCGATGGGCCCTTATCTCGCGGTCGGCCGCGGCGTCAAAGGCGAGCTGGCGATCCGGCGGGGCGACGCCGCTGGCGGCGTCGAGACGATACGGGCCTGTCTGCGCGAGCTCCACGACGCCGGCTACGAGCTGCTCACCACGACTTTCAACATCGCACTCGTGCATGGCTTGCTGGCGCTCGGGCAGATCGAGCGGAGCGCGCGCTTGATCGACGACGCGATCGGCCTCGTCGAGCAAGGCGGCGATCATCTCTACATGCCCGAGCTGCTGCGCATGAAGGGCAAGGTGTTGCTGTCACTGCCGCAGCCGAACCGTGGAGATGCCGAAAGCCACCTAATGCAGTCGTTGGAGCTGGGCCGTCGCAACGGCGCAAAAGCCTGGGAGCTGCGGGCTGCGATCGATCTCGCCGAGTTCCTTGCTGAACGTGGCCGGTGTGAGGAAGCGAAGCGGTTGCTGCAGTCGGCGCTCGAGGGCTTTGCCGAGGGCTCCGAGACTGCGGATATCAAGGCCGCCGAGAGGCTCCTGGGGTGACCCAGGTCGGCAGTGCGCACCGGAACGACGGGCTTATCCCGTCGGGGTGCCCTGCTTCCACTGGCCGCCGGCGATCTTCGCCGCGGCAATCACCGCCTGCGTGCGGCTCTCGACGCCGAGCTTTTGCAGGATCGCCGAGACATGCGCCTTGATGGTGGCTTCGGAGACGCCGAGCTCATAGGCGATCTGCTTGTTGAGCAGCCCTTCCGACAACATCATCAAGACCCGGACCTGCTGCGGCGTCAGCGTCACCAGGCGGTCGCGCAGGCGCGTCATGTCGGGATCGGCGGCGGCCGATAGATCGGTGTCGGTGGGAACCCAGACGTCCCCCTCCATCACCTTGAGGATCGCGTCGCGCAAGGTCTCGACGCCGAATCGCTTCGGGATGAAGCCGGAGGCGCCGAAATCGAGCGAGCGGCGTATCGTGGCGCTGTCGTCGGAGGCCGAGACGATCACCACCGGGATGGCCGGGTACTGCGCGCGCAGATAGATCAGCCCGGAAAAGCCGGAGATCCCGGGCATCGAGAGGTCGAGCAGGACCAGATCGACGTCGGATGTCTGTTCCAGCAGCTTGGTGAGATCCTCGAACGATCCGGCCTCGTCGATCCTGGCCGAGGTCAGGACGCCCGCCACCGCTTGCCGCAACGCGTCGCGGAACAGGGGATGGTCATCGGCAATGACGAGATGGGTCGAAGGAGCGCTCATCGTTCTCTTGCTGGCATTCACACCGGGCCAGTAGGCCGGCCCGGGGCCTTGGTCAATTCTTTCCCGACCGGCCGTGGCATGCAAGTGGGCATTATCCCTTTGCGGGAACGGGGTTAACCCATGGTCGAGCGCGATCGTGCCGGATTGAAAGGTCCGCGGCGTCAGGTGCGCGTCAGTGCGCAAGGCCGAAAGTCGTATTGGGGCGGGTTTCACGCCGATGTTACCTTGGAGCCAAGACCTGGGTTGATCCGGTATGACCGGATATCCGGGGCGCGAGGAAACGCATTTCGGGGAGCGACTCAACATGTCGACAATGGCTGTGTCTCAAGCGGGCGCGGGAGGAATGACGAAGGACGAACGGTTCGTCATTCTCGCCTCCTCGCTCGGTACCGTCTTCGAGTGGTACGATTTCTACCTCTACGGTTCGCTGGCCGGCATCATCGGCGCGCAGTTCTTTTCGGCCTATCCGCCGGCAACCCGCGACATCTTCGCGCTGCTGGCCTTCGCCGCGGGCTTCCTCGTCCGTCCGTTCGGCGCCATCGTGTTCGGGCGCGTCGGCGACATCGTCGGCCGCAAATACACCTTCCTCGTCACCATCCTGATCATGGGTCTGTCGACCTTCATCGTCGGCCTGCTGCCCAATGCGGCGACCATCGGCATCGCGGCCCCGATCATCCTGATCGCGCTGCGCCTCGCCCAGGGCCTGGCGCTCGGCGGTGAATATGGCGGTGCGGCGACCTATGTCGCGGAGCACGCGCCGAACGGCAAGCGCGGCTATTACACCTCGTTCATTCAGACGACCGCCACGCTCGGCCTGTTCCTGTCGCTGCTGGTGATCCTGTTCACCCGTTCCGCGATCGGCGAAGCCGATTTCGCGGCCTGGGGCTGGCGCATCCCGTTCCTGGTCTCGGTGCTGCTGCTCGGCATCTCGGTCTGGATCCGGCTCCGCCTCAGCGAATCCCCGATCTTCCAGAAGATGAAGGACGAGGGGAAGAGCTCGAAGGCGCCGCTGACGGAAGCCTTCGGCAACTGGCAGAACGGCAAGCTCGTTCTGCTCGCGCTGCTCGGCGGCGTGATGGGCCAGGGCGTGGTCTGGTACACCGGCCAGTTCTACGCGCTGTTCTTCCTGCAATCGATCCTGAAGGTCGACGGCTATACCGCCAACCTGCTGATCGCCTGGTCGCTGCTGCTCGGCACCGGCTTCTTCATCGTGTTCGGCGTGCTCTCCGACAAGATCGGCCGCAAGCCGATTATCCTCGGCGGCTGTCTGATCGCGGCGCTGACCTTCTTCCCGATCTTCAAGATGATCACCACCAACGCCAACCCGGCGCTGGAAAAGGCGATCGAGTCGGTCAAGGTCGACGTGGTGGCGGATCCCGCGGGTTGCGGCGACCTGTTCAACCCGGTCGGCACCCGCGTCTTCAGCGCGCCCTGCGACACCGCACGCGCCTACCTGTCGGGCGCGTCGGTCAAGTACTCGACCTCTTCCGGCCCGGCCGGCTCCGGCGTGAAGGTGGTGGTCAACGGCAAGGACATCGCCTACGCCAACGCCAAGGACGGCAATCCCGCGCTGCTCGCCGCAGTGCAGGCAGCCGGCTATCCGAAGCCGGGCGATGCGGGCATCGTGAAGATGTCGCATCCGTTCGACATCTTCCGTCCGCAGGTGGCCGCGACCGTCGGGCTGCTGTTCATCCTGGTGATCTTCGTCACCATGGTGTACGGCCCGATCGCCGCGATGCTGGTCGAGCTGTTCCCGACCCGCATCCGCTACACCTCGATGTCGCTGCCCTACCACATCGGTAACGGCTGGTTCGGCGGCCTGCTGCCCGCGACCGCGTTCGCGATCGTGGCCTCGACCGGCGATATCTATGCCGGTCTCTGGTATCCGGTCATCTTCGCATCGATTACCGTCGTGATCGGCTTCTTCTTCCTGCCCGAGACCAAGGACGTCGACATCAAGGCGACCTGATCGACAGCAGCGATCGACAATACGAACCGGCCGCGGTCTCCGCGGCCGGTTTTGTTTTGGGATCAGTGATTGCTGCCGATGAATTGCAGCACCACCTCGCGCCGGTGCGGGCGCCTGCGGTGCTCGATCAGGTAGATCGCCTGCCACGTACCGAGCGCGAGCTTGCCGTTCAGGATCGGGACCTGAAGCGAGGCCCCGGTTAGCATCGTCTTGATATGCGCCGGCATGTCGTCCGGTCCCTCGGTGTCGTGCGTCCAGCCGCCGTTTTCGGGCGCGAGCCTGGACAGCGACGTGGTGAGATCGACGAGCACGGACGGATCGGCGTTCTCCTGGATCGTCAGCGAAGCCGAGGTGTGCCGGATGAACAGCGTCAGCGCGCCATCGCGCGCCTGAACCTCATTGATGAACTTCGCGGCTTCGCTGGTGAGATCCGTGAAGCCGCGGCCGGGCGTCTGCACGGTCAGCAGTGACGATGCGACGGTGGTGGCTTGCACCGACGATGGCGCCGAGCGCGTGACGGATTTGCCTGATGTCATGAAAGATCTCTCAACTCGGAATGCCGCCGTAGGTTGGGCAAAGGCGCGTAGCGACGTGCCCACGTCTTCTAACGTCACGGTGGAAACATGGTGGGCACGGCGTAAGAACGCCTTTGCTCACCCTACGGCAGCTCAACGCATGGATAGCGCGAAGAGGTCCTCAAATCCTCCCCGAGACGTCCTTCTGCACGCGGTTGGCCATGTCGATCAGCCGGCGCCAGGCCTTTTCCAGGAACGACATCACCCGATCGACATCCTGGTCGCTGGGCAGCGGAATCTCGATCTTGCGGTCCCCCTCGGCGACCTTCGGGTCCTTCTTGAGCGGATCGGATTTCGGCAGCGCCTCGTCGATCTTGCCGGACACGGTCGGCCCCGCCGCGATCTGCCCCTTCAGCTTCTCGACTTCGGCCTGGAGCCGGCCGATCTCGGCGTCGAGCGCGGTGCGTTCGTCGGGCACCGCGTAACAGGCCCAGCCGGCGCCATTCCTGCTGCAGGTCGATACCGTGCCGGTGCGGGTGTCGAGCCGCAGCACGCCTTCGGGGATGGGCGTCATGCTGTAGCGGCCGTTTTCGCTGTCGGGCGCGGACTGTGCGGTAACCAGGCCGCCGCCGATGGTCATCACCGCGGCGAATACCGCCGCTGCAAGCCATGATGCTGTGGATGAATTTGCTGGTCTCATCGCGCTCTCCGCCATGGCGCTTCTGTGGCTCTCTTCAATTCTACACCCCGGCGAGGCGATCTGCCGCCCAAAACGCGCCACCGATATCAACGATCGCGGCAATCCCTTTGATCCCGCCGGCAGGACGAAATGGTGGTCGCATTCGCCGATCATGAAGAGAGCTGCTGCGGTGCGGCGTCACGCTGTGTGCAGCGTTGCCGTGCGTGCCAATATCATCAAGTAAATCAGATACATAATAGAACGCGACGCAATCGTGACTTGGCTTGACTTGATTATGGGCCATCAGTATGGTCCGCGCGGCTTTTGAGGGTGGCGGGCGTAATTTCCATTCAGCCGCGGCGTTTCGGGTCTTCGTTGCATGACACAGGGCACGGGACACGGCGAGAATGGGGATCGCGATAGATCGTCCGAGGAAGCTGCGCTTTCCGAACGGCTCGGAAATCTTGATCAGCGGTTGTCCGAATTCCGGGACCGACGAATCAAGACCGAGCAACCCGCAGGTGACGGTGAAGACAGAGCGGCCAGAGCTTCGGCGATGGCGCTTGGTTTCCGGTTATCCTCCGAGTTGGTCGCCGGGGTCGTTGTCGGAGCGGGGATTGGCTGGGGTTTCGACCGCTTGCTGTCGACGTCGCCTTTCGGATTTATCGTGTTCCTGCTGCTGGGCTTCGTGGCCGGCGTGGTGAATGTGGTGAGAACGGCAGGCGCGGGTCAAAACAGGCGCGGTGATTCTTAAGCGATCCGCACCAACAGAGGAATGATCGTGCCGGCCATGCCGGTACGGGCCGGCCCGGCCGGCAGACCGAGACCCGCCGGCATTGCCCGGCAGACCAAGAGATGCCGCGCTGATGAAAATCGACCCGATCCACCAGTTCAACATCGAGCCTCTCTTCACCCTGGGCCATATCGGCAATCACACGATCGCCTTCACCAATTCGTCGCTCTACATGCTGGTGGCGGTGGCGATCATCTCGTTCCTGATGCTTGCCAGTGGCACGCAGCTGGTTCCCGGGCGCCTCCAGTCGGTCGCCGAGATCTCCTACGAATTCGTCGCCTCGACCATCCGTTCGACGGCCGGCGCGGAAGGCATGAAGTTCTTCCCGCTGATCTTCTCGCTGTTCATGTTCATCTGCGTCTCGAACCTGGTCGGCATCATCCCCTATACCTTCACGATCTCGAGCCATCTGATCGTGACGGCCGCGCTCGCGCTTTTGGTCTTCTTCACCGTGTTGATCTACGGCGTTGCCAAGAACGGCCTGAAATTCTTCTCGATCTTCGTGCCTCACGGCGTCCCCGGCTACATCCTGCCGCTGGTGATGTTCATCGAGATCCTGTCGTTCTTCCTGCGGCCGGTCTCCCACAGCGTCCGTCTGTTCGCCAACATGCTGGCCGGCCACATCGCGCTCAAGGTTTTCGCGGGCTTCGTCGCCATGCTCGGCTTCTCGCTCGGCGCGCTCGGCTGGGTCGGCGGCGTGCTGCCGCTGGCGCTCACGGTCGCGCTGTACGCTCTCGAGATTCTGGTCGCGTTCCTGCAGGCCTATGTGTTTGCGATCCTGACCTGCATCTACCTGAACGACGCCATTCATCCGGGACACTGAGCGGTCCGGGGAATTTCCACCCACAACCCAATCTTTCTTCCAAGGAGTCTAAAATGGATCCGGCAGCAGCAAAACTTATCGGCGCGGGCATCGCATGCATCGGCATGGGCGGCGCGGGCGTCGGCGTGGGCGTGATCTTCGGCAACTACCTTGCCGCAGCCGTTCGCAATCCGTCGGCCGCTCAGGGCCAGTTCGGCAACCTGATCTTCGGCTTCGCCGTGACCGAAGCGCTTGGCATTTTCTCGCTGCTGATCGCGCTGCTGCTGCTGTTCGTTCCGCTCTGAGGACGATGTTTCGCGCCGCTTCGACCGAAGCGGCGCGCATGACGGCAACAGGAGTAATCCATGGCTGAGAGTCATGGCGGGGCGAAAAGTCCGGCGGCGGGCGCCCACACCGAGTCCGAAGGCGGTCACGGTGGCGGTTTTCCGCCTTTCGAGAGCGGCACCTATGCTTCACAGCTGGTGTCACTCGCGATCTTCTTCGTCGCGCTTTACGTGATCGTGTCCAAGCTCGCTCTGCCGCGCGTCGGCGGTGCGATCGAGGCACGTCAAAACAAGATCGAGGGTGACCTCGCCGAAGCGCAGAAGCTGAAGGACCAGTCCGACGCGGCGCTGAAGGCCTATGAGGGTGAGCTTGCTTCGGCACGTTCGCGCGCGCAGGCGATCGGCAACGAATCCCGCGACAAGGCGAATGCGCAGGCGGAAGCCGAGCGCAAGGCGCTTGAAGAGCAACTGGCGGTCAAGCTCGCCGAGGCGGAAAAGACCATCGCCTCGACCCGCACGACGGCCATGAGCAACGTCCGCGGCATCGCGGCCGATGCGGCAGGCCAGATCGTGCAGCAGCTCACCGGTATCGTTCCGGACGCAGCCTCGGTCAGCACTGCCGTTGACGCGTCCTTGAAGGGTTAGTCGATATGTTCTTCGATCCTGAAACCTGGGTCGCCATCGCCTTCGTGATCCTGATGGTCCTGTTCGGCTATCTCGGGGTCTTCAAGAAGGTGACGACTGCGCTCGACCATCGCGCCGACCGCATCAAGGCCGAGCTCGACGACGCGACGCGCCTCAAGCAGGAAGCGGCCAAGGTGCTCGCCGACTACAAGGCGCGCAGTGCCACGGCCGAGCGCGAGGCTGCCGACATCATCGCCAACGCCAAGTCCGAAGCCGAGCGCATCGCGACCGAGGCCAAGGCGAAGATGGAAGACTTCGTCGCCCGCCGCACCAAGACCGCGGAGAGCAAGATCGCGCTCGCCGAGGCCCAGGCGGTGGCCGATGTCCGCGCCGCAGCCGCGGAAGCCGCCGTCCAGGCCGCCTCCACGATCCTGTCGCAGTCGGTCAAGGGCCAGGTCGCCGACGACCTGCTCGCCAAGGGCATCAACGAGGTTCGGCAGAAGCTGAACTGAGGGGTTTTGCCTTCATCAATCAAAAAGCCGGCGCGCGAGCGCCGGCTTTTTTGTTGACGGTGTCTGTAGCAACACATCGGATGTCATCACCCGCGAAGGCGGGTGATCCAGTACGCGGCGGCATCTCGATTCTGGCCTTGCTGTCTCGGGATACTGGATTGCCCGCCTTCGCGGGCAATGACAGTTGAGATTGCCGCGAGATCTTGCCCTATTTCTTCTTCGGCCTTGCCTTCGGCTCGGGCGAGAGCGCCTGCGGGTCGAAGCCGACATAGAAGATGTAGGAATCGGCGATCTTGGCCGAGGGCACCGGATAGGCCAGATCCTCGGCGATGAAGGTGAAGGGCACGCTGCCGCCCTCCGACATCTCGACCGTGGTCCGGTACGCCTTCGAGGCGATCACCTTCTCGCCGACGCCGCCCTGCACCACGGCAATGCGCAAGGGCACCTCGACGGTCGCAGGCGCACCGGCGGGACCGGCGATGACACGGCCCTGGATGCCGATCCGGGCCGTGATATCGCCGCCATTCCGGGTACATTCACGCGCCATCTTGGTGATCGTGGCCTGGAAGCGGATCTCATTGCCGACGGCCGGCTTGCCGGCGGCGCCGACCGCGTAGGTCGAGGCCCCGGCGCGCACCGTGACCTGCGGACAATCGACGTCGTCGGCCGCCGGCTGGCCGGGTGCCGGCGCCGGCGCGGGCTGGGCCGGCTCGTCGGACTTGCCGCCGAACAGGCTCTTGAAGCGGTCGGTGAGCGACTGGGCCGCCACCGGCGAGACGGCGGCGAGCGCAACCGACAACGCCAGCGCGATCCCCGTACCCCGCCGCAACGCATTCCGCGATGACCGAAGCTTCTTCACCATCAACGCCCATACTCCATGACCATCCTCCAGCCGATCGCCGGCCGGCCAGCGGTTTATATCGCCAAAATCGGCGAACCCAAGGCAGCAAACAAGGAGACTTTGGCAGCACGAGCGGCAGCTCAGCCGCGGAAATCCTCGTGCAGCAGGCCGAACAGCAGGTGGTCCTGCCAGACCCCGTTGATGCAGAGATAGCGGCGCGCCAGGCCCTCGCGGGAGAAGCCGCACTTCTCCAGCACCCGGATCGACGGCGCATTGGTCGGGATGCAGGCGGCCTCGACCCGGTGCAGATTGAGCTCCCCGAACAGCGTCGGCAGCAACACCCGCAGCGCCGCCGTCATGTAGCCGCGATGGGCATGAGGCTTGCCGACCCAGTAGCCGATGGTGCCGGCCTGGACGATGCCACGGCGGACATTGGCGAGCGTGATACCGCCAACCATGGCGCCATCGAGCTCACGGAAGATCAGGAAGGGATAGGAGCGGTCCGCGGCGATGTCCTCGGAATAGCGCCGCAGGCGGCGGCGGAAGCCGGACCGGGTCAGGTCGTCCGACGGCCAGATCGGCTCCCAGGGCGTGAGATAGTCGCGGCTGGACTCGCGCAAATGCGCCCACTGTATGAAGTCCGACATCTGCGGTGCGCGCAGCAATAGCCCGTTGCCGCGCGGCGCGAGGGCGGCGGGTCCACTGGATGGCAGGCGAAACAGGGCCATGGTGATGCTTCCCGGGGCAGATCAGCCCGTGCGCGGCTCCTAATGCAGCCGCGCCTTGGCACGTGCCCGGGTCAATCCTTCCGCAAAAGATACCGCCGTGTCCAGACCCCTGCCACTGCCCAATGCGACAACTGCAGGGCGGCTCCGCGAAAGCAGCGCACGCGCCGCATCCCGGGTCGATTCGACGCTGACGGCGTCGATCCGGGCCACCAGTTCCTCGACCGTCTGCGGCCGGCCATAGGCCAGCACATGCCGGGCGAGCTGCTCGGCGCGGGACGAGCAGCTCTCCAGCGCCATCAGGAGGCCCGCCTTCATCTGCGCCTTGGCCCGCGCGATCTCGGCCTCGGTCAGCGTCTCCACCGAATCATTCATGATATCGACCACGACCTCCATCATCTCCGGCGCGTCGGCCGGATCGGTGCCGGTGTAGAGGCCGAAGAAGCCCGTGTCGGTGTAGGGCGCGTGGAACGAATAGATGGAGTAGCAGAGGCCGCGCTTCTCACGCACCTCCTGGAACAGCCGCGACGACATCCCGCCGCCGAGGATGTTGGTGAAGACCTGGAGCGAGAACAACGACAGATCGCTCTGCGGCACGCCTTCCAGCGCCAGCGTCAGATGCGCCTGCTCGAGCTCGCGATGCACCACCTTGGCGCCGCCTTTGCCGAACTGAGCGGCTTGCGGCTTCGGACCCGGCGTCCCTTCGAAGCTCGCAAAGCGCTTCTCGACCTCGGCGACGACCTGCTTGTGATTGACCGCGCCGGCTGCCGCCACCACCATGTCGGGGCCGCGATAATGCGTCGACAGATAACCGCGCAGCATGTCGCGGTTGAAGGCGCGCAGGGTCTTGGCGGTGCCGAGCAGCGAGCGGCCCATCGGCTGGTCGGGATAGCAGAGCTCGTTGAGATGCTCGAACACGACGTCGTCGGGCGTGTCCTGCGCGGCACCGATTTCCTGCACGATGACGTTCTTCTCGCGCTCGAGCTCGTCGGGCTCGAAAGCGGGATTGGCGAGGATGTCGGCGAGCACGTCGAGCGCGAGCGGCACGTCGGCCTTCAGCACCCGCGCATAATAGGACGTCGTCTCGGTCGAGGTGCCGGCATTGAGGTCGCCGCCGACCGCCTCGATCTCCTCGACGATCTCGCGCGAGGAGCGCTTGGTCGTGCCCTTGAACGCCATGTGCTCGAGCAGATGCGAGATGCCGTGCTCGTTCGGCTTCTCGTCGCGCCCGCCGACGCCGGCCCAGACGCCGAGCGCCGCGGTCTCGAGATGGGGCATCTCGTCGGTGACGACGGTCAGGCCGGAGGCAAGCTTGGACATCTCGACACTCATCCGGCAACTCCCTGTTTTGCGGCCCGGCTGACCGACAGCACGAACCGCTCGACCTCGGCCTGATCGTTCTTCATCACCTTCATGTGTTCGGATTTGGTCATGAGACCGTCGAGCCAGGCGGGCAATTGCGGCCGCTGGCCGCAGGCTGCCTCGACCGCATCGGGGAATTTGGCCGGATGGGCGGTGGAGAGCACGATGCTCGGCACCGTCGTGTCGGTGGTGTCGCGGTCGGCGACAGCAAGCGCGACCGCGGTATGGGGATCGACCAGCTCGCCCGCCTCGCGCCAGGCGGCGCGGATCGCGGCCGCGGTTTCGGTCTCGTCAGCCCGGCCGGCGTCGAATTCTTCACGGATTGCGGCCAGCATCGCGTCAGGCAACACGAAGCGCCCCGACTGCTTCAGCGAGTCCATCAGACGGCGCACGCCGGCCGCATCGCGCCGGCCGGCCTCGAACAGCAGCCGCTCGAAATTCGAGGAGATCTGGATGTCCATCGATGGCGACGCCGTGGCGTGCACCTCGCGCACCTCGTAGATCCCGGTCTTGAGCGTGCGCGCCAGGATGTCGTTGACGTTGGCGGCGATGCGCAGCGTGCGCACCGGCAGCCCCATCCGCTTGGCGACATAACCGGCAAAGATGTCGCCGAAATTTCCGGTCGGCACGACGAAATCCACTGTGCGTGCCGGCGCGCCGGCGGCGACGGCGGAGGTGAAGTAGTAGACCACCTGGGCGACGATGCGCGCCCAGTTGATGGAGTTGACGCCGGAGAGCGAGGTCGCATCGCGGAAGCGATGGTTGTTGAACATCCCCTTCACGAGCGCCTGGCAGTCGTCGAAATTGCCCTCGATGGCGAGTGCATGGACGTTGGCCGCGCCCGAGGTCGTCATCATCCGCTGCTGCACTTCGGAGATGCGGCCGTGCGGGAACAGCACGATGAGATCGACATTCTCCAGGCCCGCGAACGCGTCGACCGCGGCGCCACCGGTGTCGCCGGAGGTCGCGACCACGATGGTGGTGCGCTGGCCGCGCTTGGCGAGCACGTGGTCCATCAGCCGCGAGATCAGCTGCATCGCCACGTCCTTGAAGGCGAGCGTCGGGCCGTGGAACAGCTCCAGCACGAATTGATGCGGCGTCATCTGGCGCAGCGGCACCACCGCCGGATGGCGGAAGGTGGCATAGGCCTCGTTCGCCATGCGGCCGAGTTCGGCATCCGAAATCTCGCCGCCGGCGAACGGACGGATCACGTCGACTGCGACCTCCCAATAGGGGCGGCCGAAGAAGCCGGCGATGGCCTCGGTCGAGAGCTGCGGCCAGGTCACCGGCACATACAGGCCGCCGTCACGGGCAAGCCCAGTCAGCATCACGTCGCAGAAGCCGAGTTCTGGGGCCTCGCCCCGGGTCGAGATATAGCGAGTCAAACTGCCCTCCAAAGGCCGGCCGGCCTTGAGCCAGATCCATAAGCCTTTGATTTCATGAAACTACTTGTTAACGGCCAGAGGCGTTGGGCCACCATAAAGTGTTTTGCGGCATCGGGAAACCGCTTCCCGCCTGTGCCCCGCTCAACGAAAAAGGGCTGCGGCAATGCCGCAGCCCTCTCTTGGAAGGTCTGTCGTTGATATGTGCAGACCCGGTTTGCCTCTTGCGGGTTGCCGGCCCGCCAAAACTGTCGGCCAAGTTCTCGGCGCCCGTCACGAAATCGTCAAGAGCCAAAACGGCGGGGGCAAGAAAATGTTCCTATTTTTCCCGGCGCGGTTCGCGTTTCGCAAAGGCATTCCTGCGAGTGCCCGCGCGCCATTGCTTCTTTTTCCCGTAATTTCGGGTGGTTCAGGAACGAATATCACGCCGGCCCATTGTGTCGGCGGATGGTGTCGGCGCTGTCCATGCATTGCCCGGCTACGCGCCGAGACCCTATCCGCCCCGGCCGGACCGGCTGCATCCTGGAGCAGCCGGTTCGGTGCCGGGCGCCAGTGCGCGGGCCGCCGGTGCCCCCGGGCCGCCAGTGCCCCGGGCGTCAGCTCATCCCGATTTCGACCGCGATCCTGATCAAATCGGAATGGTTCTTGGCGCCGAGCTTCTGCTTGAGCAGGGACGTGGTGTTGGCGACCGTCTTGTAGGAGATGCCGAGCGCCTCGGCGACCTCGACGATCTTGTCGCCACGGCCGAGCAGGCGGAGAATTTCGAGCTCCCGCGGCGTCATCTGCGAGGCCGGATTGGCCTTGATCGCCGCACCGGAGAACGTGACCGCCTCCGCGAGCTGCGGCGAGATGAAATTGTCGCCGGCGACCACCTTGCGCACCGCCTTGAGCAGAATCCGGGGATCGTCGCCCTTGGAGACATACCCCTGCGCGCCAAGCTCGACCGCCCGCACCACGAAGGCCGGATCGTCGTTCATGCTGAACATGATGATCTTGGCATCAGGGTCGTCCTTGCGGATTCGCCGCATCAGCTCGAAGCCGGAGACGTCGGGCAGGCTGATGTCGATGACGGTGACGTCGGGCCGCTTGCTGATATAGGCGCGATGCCCGGATTTGGCGTCGGTCGCCTCGTCGATACGGATCGAGTGGTCGGACGCGAAAAGGGTGCGGCATCCTGACAGCACCACGGGATGGTCGTCGACGATCAGAACTCGGGTCGCCGGTTTGGCGGTATCTTGCATCGCGCGCTCTCTTGTTTTTCGACTCATAGACCGACGGGAACAAATGGAAAGAGCAAATCCCGTCAATGCGCGTTAGAATTGACCTAATGTGGCAGCGGCTCTCATTCAGAACACAATTGTTTCTTCCGCTCGGCTTGAGCTTCCTCGCCGCACTGGTCATGGGCGGCGTGCTGCTCCAGAGCTTCGCGACGGGGCAGCTTGCCGACGAGAATGAGCCGGGCCGACGCTCGACCCGGACGGTCGCCGAGGCCCTCAACAACAGCCTGAAGGCCTCGGACGACCCGCGGAAGATACTCGATGCATTTGTCCATTCTTTGGACAGCTCCTCGGATATTCAATTCCGTTCAGTGGAAGCAGGTCCCGCCCCCTCTCCAAAGGACAGCCTGCGTGATCTGCATGGCGTGCCGCATTGGTTCGTGGACCTGATCGCCATCCCGGAGATGGACGCCGCATCTCCCGTCATCATCGACGGCAGGCGCGTCGGCGACATCGTGTTCATGCCGGACCTGTCAGCCGATCTGTTCGAGAAATGGATCGGCTTCCTGGCGCTGACGAGCCTCATCGCCGTGCTGATGATGCTGACTGGGACCATTGCCTATCTCTTTGCGGGATCGGTGCTGCGTCCCCTGCAAGATCTCGGCGCAGGCCTCACGCGAATCCGGCGCGGCGATTATGCAACGCCTATCCCGGTCGCAGGACCGCAGGAGATCCGGCAGAGCTGCGAGGAAGCCAATGCGCTGGCGATGACGCTCGCGCAATTGAGTCAGGATAATCGCGACCTGCTGCACCGCCTGGTGTCGCTCCAGGACGACGAGCGGCGCGATCTCGCGCGCGAGCTGCACGACGAGCTCGGACCGCTATTGTTCGGCATCCGCGCCAGCACGATCGCGCTGAGCGAGACCTCGGGAAATCTCGGCAACCCGGCGCAGGAGGTGATGCGCTCTGTCGAGGCCCTCCAGCAGACCAACCGCCGCATCCTCGACCGGCTGCGGCCGCTCTACATCGAGGAATTGGGGCTCGAGACCAGCGTGCAGACGCTGCTCCAGAACTTTCGCAGACAGGCGCCGCATATCAGCCTGACGGCCACGATCGATCCTGGTCTGAACGAGATCGACCGACCGCTGGCTCAGACCGTCTATCGCCTGATCCAGGAGGCGCTGACCAACGTGCTGCGCCACGCCGGGGCGAACAATGCCCATGTGCTGGCGACCATTGCCGGCGAGGTGCTCACGATTGAGATCTCCGACGACGGCGGCGGTTTTCCCGCCGACAACGTCTTCGGCCGCGGCCTGACGGGCATGCACGAGCGCGTGCGCGCGCTCAGCGGATCGCTGTCACTGCTGCGCGCGGACGAGCGAACCTATGTGCGCTGCCGCCTGCCGGTCGAGACGGCGCGGGACGCGCCGGCGGCCGGCTAGCACACACCATCGGCATGCGGGGACTGCCGCGCCGGCTCGCACAGGGTGCTGTAGATCTTGCCTTCGGGACTGAAGCGAAACGAGGCGTGGATACGCAGCGAGCCCGCGACGGAATATTCGAGATCGATGCCATGCGGCACCGGATTGATCTCCTCAAGACCGAAGCCTGCCGACGAGAAGGTGCTGAGCCGCGGTCCCCAATAGGTTTCGAGCTCGCGCCGCCCGCGATAATGTCGCTTGCCGTTGCACATGCATTCGACCCGGGCGTCGTCCGCATAGAGATCGAGGAGCGTCGCGAGGTCGCCCTTCCGGCAGGCGTCCACCCAGTCGACGACAATTCCCATCTGGTCGAAATCGCTCACACCAAAATCCTGTCTGCCGCGAAAAATTTGCGTGCGGCTTAGGACCACCCTCGTGAATATGTCCTGAATAATAAACCCCGGGCGATACCGGGTTCCCTCCGGGAGCCTACCGAAATTTTCAGGCCGGACGCCGTCCCCTCGCCCAGACCCCGAATGCGATCAGCACCGCGCCGGCGAGCGCGAACCAGGTGATGGCGTATTGCAGATGATCGTCCTTCAGATGCACGTCGAGCGGGCCGGGACGCGGAATGCCGTTCTCCGGCACCGGCCGCTCCAGGTCGATGTAGAACGGCGCGACCGTGCCCCAGCCGAGCGCCCGGGACATGGCGAGATGATCGCGGGTGAACCACAGCCGTTTGTCACGCTCAGCGTCAGGCATCAGCACGCTGGCTGTTTCGGGGAAACGGACGTAGCCGGTCAACATCGCCGGCTTGTTGGTAATGAGTCGCGCGACCGCCCGATCCTGCAGGGCGCGGTCCTGTTGGGTGTTCGGCACGAAGCCCGCGTTGACCGCGACCATATCGCCGCCAGGCAGCCGTGCGGGAAGGAAAGCCCAGGTGCCGGGGCCGGAAATGTCGGAGCGGATGGCGGAGCCGGAACTGTAGACCATCGCATCCAGACGGGACTCGTAGGTCGCCGTAAATGTGACCCGACGGAATTCGTCCCGCTCCGGCGTCAGCGTGCTCCATTGCGACGGCGGCGGCAACGCAACAGGTGCCGCCGCGAGACGCTCGGTCAATGCGGCGATCAACTGATGTTTCGCGACGCGGCGCTGCAATTGCCAGACGCCGAGCGCGACCAAGACGGCGGCCAGGAAAAGCGTGAACAGCGCGAAGCCGGCCACGCGGGGCTTGCGCGCGGTCTCGTTCATTTCGCGCGGTCGACCAGCCGGCCCGGCGCCGCCTTGTGGTGGAATTGCAGCGCGATCAGCAGCGACTTCATCGCGCGCAGCGGCAAGAGCGTGGTCGCGAGGATCAGCGGCAGCCACAGCGCGGCATGCAGCCAGTACGGCGGCTGGTATTTGACCTCGACGATCAGCGCGCACGCAACGACGATCCCGCCGGCCAGCATGATGATGAAGATCGCAGGACCGTCGCCGGTGTCGATGAAGGCATAGTCGAGGCCGCAGCGGTCGCAGCTGGGCGCGAGCGTCAGGAAGCCCGCATAGAGCTTGCCCTTGCCGCAGCGCGGGCACTTGCAGGTAAGCCCGCGCAGCGCGCTTTGCAGGACGGTCGTCTCGGGCTCGGATGGGCCGACGGTATCGTTCATGATGACGGACTCTAGAGCATTATCGGTTCTGATTGAATCAGAACCGAAGCTCTAGATTCTTGTTTGACGCGTTTTCTTCACGCGAACCGGTATCCGCTTCGCTCGAAAACGCTCTATCACAGTTTCCGCCAAGGCTTCCGGCGGCCCAAAAGCGAAAGGGCGGCCCTGCGGCCGCCCTTTCTGATCGATCCAATGCGGCTCAGTGCGCGCCGTGGGCCATGGTCTCGGCGCCGTGTCCCCACACATAGATGCAGAGGAACAGGAACAGCCAGACCACGTCGACGAAGTGCCAGTACCAGGCGGCGAACTCGAAGCCGAGGTGCTGTGTCGGGGTGAAGTGGCCGGCATAGGCGCGGAACAGGCAGACCAGCAGGAAGATGGTGCCGACCAGCACATGGAAACCGTGGAAGCCGGTCGCCATGAAGAAGGTCGCGCCATAGACGTTGCCGCCGAACGAGAACGCCGCGTGGCTGTACTCATAGGCCTGCACGCAGGTGAAGAGCGCGCCCAGGATGACCGTGAGGATCAGCCCGTACTTCAGACCCTTGCGGTCGCCTTCCAGCAGCGCGTGGTGCGCCCAGGTCACCGTGGTGCCGGAGGTGAGCAGTATCAGCGTGTTCAGGAGCGGCAGATGCCAGGGATCGAAGGTCTCGATGCCATGCGGCGGCCAGGTGCCGGGGACGGCGCAGGCGCCGGCCGCGGTGCCGAGACCGCAGCCGAACACGGCGTCGCGCGTGGCGTGGACGGCGTCGGCCGGGAACAGCGCCGCGTTGAAATAGGCCCAGAACCAGGCGACGAAGAACATCACCTCGGAGGCGATGAACAGGATCATGCCGTAGCGGTGATGCAGCTGCACGACGCGGGTGTGATCGCCCTTGTACTGGGCTTCCCTGATCACATCGCCCCACCAGCTCGCCATAGTGTAGATCACGCCGATGGTGCCGGCACCGAAGATGATCGGCGCGGCCGAGAACATGTGGTGCATCCAGGTGATCGCACCGACCGCCATGATGAAGGCCGAGATGGAGCCGACGACGGGCCACGGGGAGGGATCCACCAGGTGGTAGTCGTGATGCTTGGTGTGCGCCGTTGCCATTTGCGGTCTCTCTCCTCAATCCCGTGCCTGTCCGGCACTTATCCCCTTGTGTCCGACCCCCGCGGCATGAGCCCGGCGGTCAGAGATTTCCCTTGCGTTTGTCGTCCTCGCCCGACGCCAGCGGCTTCACCACGGGATCGCGCACCGGATAGAACGTGTAGGACAACGTGATCGTGTTCAGCCCGTCGTTCTCGTGATCGTCGGCGATCGACGGATCGACGTAGAACACGACCGGCATCTCGCGCTTCTCGCCGGGCGCCATGGTCTGTTCGGTGAAGCAGAAGCAGTTGATCTTCTGGAAGTAGGAGCCGACCGTCAGCGGCGCGACATTGTAGGCCGCCTGGCCCGCGGTGGTGCGCGCGGCCTGGTTGGTCACGGTGTAAAAGACCGTCACGACCTGGCCGATATTGACCTCGATCTCGCTCTGCTCCGGCTCGAACTTCCAGGGCAGGCCGGGCGCGACGTTGGAATCGAAGCGCACCGCGATCTTCCGTGCGATCGGGCCGGTGGCGGGCGCGGACGTCGCGACCTGCGTCGTGCCGTTGAAGCCGGTGGCGCGGCAGAACCAGTTGTAGAACGGCACCGCCGCGTAGGAGGCACCGACCATCAGCGCCACCACGCCGCCGCAGATCGAGGCGACCAGCACGTCGCGGCCAAGACCCTTGGAAGGCCCCCGCCCCTGCTTGGCCGTCCGGCTCTGATCCCGCGATATGGTGGGCTCTCGATCCATGTTTCCTACATCGGCCGGACGAGTACTGCCGGTCCCTTGACGATGGTGACGGCGAAGAACAGCACCACGAGCACGCCGAGCGCGAGCGCGATCGCGATCGAGCGCTGGCGGCGGCTCTTCTTCTGCGCCTCCGTGAGGACGATTCCATTCATCTCAGGTTTGTCGGCCATTCCAGCGATCATGCGCCCCCTACCATCGGAGCAAGCGCCCGGAACACGACTTCGGCCAGCAGGGTCGCAAACAGTGCGAACAGATAAAGGATGGAGAAGGCGAACAGCTTGCGGGTCGCGCGCAGCGATTGGCTGCGCTCGCGGCGCACATAGACGTTGATCGCGAGCACAAGCATGCCGGCGCCGAGGATCAGCGAGACGATGCCGTAGATGGCGTCGAAATAGCCGAGCGCCCACGGGGCGGCGGCGACCGCGATCAGCACGATGGTGTAGAGCAGGATCTGAAGCCGCGTCGCGTCGGGACCGGCGACGTTCGGCAGCATCGGAATGCCGGCACGCGCGTAGTCGTCGGAGCGGAACAGCGCCAGCGCCCAGAAGTGCGGCGGCGTCCAGAAGAAGATGATGGCGAACAGCAGCAGCGGCTCGACGTCGACGGTGCCCGTGACCGCGGCCCACGCCACCACCGGCGGCAGCGCACCAGCGGCGCCTCCGATTACGATGTTCTGTGCGGTCCGGCGCTTCAGGATCATCGTGTAGATCACGACGTAGAAGAAGATGGTGAAGGCGAGCAGCGCGCCCGCGATCCAGTTGACGAGGATGCCGAGCGTCATCACCGAGAAGAAGGCGAGCGTCATGCCGAACGCCATCGCCTCGGGACGGGTGATGCGGCCGCGCGGAATCGGCCGGTTTGCCGTGCGCGACATCTTGGCGTCGATATCGCCCTCGAGCGCCATGTTGAGCGCCCCGGAAGCGCCGGCACCGACCGCGATGCAGAGCAGCGAGGTGATGGCCAGCACCGGGTGGAAATGCCCGGGCGCCATCGCCAGTCCGACCAGCGCGGTGAAGATCACCAGCGACATCACCCGCGGCTTGAGCAGCGCAATGTAGTCGCCCACCTCCGCTTCGGAGATGCGGGGATCGATGTCGATGGCGTTGTGGTCGAGGACGGACACTAGTTTTGACTCGCTTCGTTATAGAGCCGCGGCGCCCGTCACGGGCGCCGCGAGCGTTGGTTTACTGCACGCGGGGCAGCACTTCGAACTGATGGAAGGGCGGCGGCGAAGGCAGCGTCCATTCCAGCGTGGTCGCGCCCGCACCCCACGGATTGTCGCCGGCCGGCACCTTCTTCGCGAAGGCGTCGAACACGCAGTAGAGGAAGATCAGCACGCCGAAGCCGGAGATGTAGGAGCCGACCGAGGAGACCAGGTTCCAGCCGGCGAACGCGTCGGGATAGTCGACGTAGCGGCGCGGCATGCCCGACAGGCCGAGGAAGTGCTGCGGGAAGAACACAAGGTTCACGCCGATGAAGGTGACCCAGAAATGCGCCTTGGCCAGTGTCTCATTGTACATGTAGCCCGACATCTTCGGGAACCAGTAGTACCAGCCGGCAAAAATCCCGAACACCGCACCGAGCGACAGCACGTAATGGAAGTGCGCGACGACGTAGTAGGTCTCCTGGAGCACGCGGTCGACGCCGGCATTCGCCAGCACGACGCCGGTGACACCGCCGACAGTGAACAGGAAGATGAAGCCGACCGCCCAGATCATCGGGGCACGGAACTCGATCGAGCCGCCCCACATCGTGGCGATCCACGAGAAGATCTTCACGCCGGTCGGAACCGCGATGACCATGGTCGCGGCGACGAAATAGGCCTGCGTCGCCGAGGACATGCCGACCGTGTACATGTGGTGCGCCCACACCACGAAGCCGATGCCGCCGATCGCCACCATGGCGTAGGCCATGCCGAGATAGCCGAACACGGGCTTGCGCGAGAAGGTCGATACGATCTGGCTGACCATGCCGAAGGCGGGCAGGATCAGGATGTACACCTCGGGGTGACCGAAGAACCAGAACAGATGCTGGAACAGCACGGGGTCGCCGCCGCCGTCGGGCGCGAAGAACGTCGTGCCGAAATTGCGGTCGGTGAGCAGCATGGTGATCGCACCGGCGAGCACCGGCAGCGACAACAGCAGCAGGAACACCGTCACCAGGATCGACCACACGAACAGCGGCATCTTGTGCAGGGTCATGCCCGGCGCGCGCATGTTGAAGATCGTGGTGATGAAGTTGATGGCGCCGAGGATCGACGAGGCGCCCGCCAGATGCAGCGACAGGATCGCGAAGTCGACGGCCGGGCCCGGATGGCCGGAGCTCGACAGCGGCACATACATGGTCCAGCCGGCGCCGACGCCGTTGGCACCCGGCTCGCCCTCGACGAAGGTCGACATCAGCAGCAGCGCGAAGGAGGCCGGCAGCAGCCAGAACGAGATGTTGTTCATGCGCGGGAACGCCATGTCGGGCGCGCCGATCATCAGCGGCACGAACCAGTTGCCGAAGCCGCCGATCATCGCGGGCATGACCATGAAGAAGATCATGATCAGGCCGTGAGAGGTCACGAACACGTTATAGGTGTGCGTTTCGTGGAAGATCTGCACGCCCGGATACATCAGCTCGGCACGGATCGCGATCGACATCGCGGCACCGATGACGCCGGCGATGACCGCGAAGATCAGGTACATCGTACCGATGTCCTTGTGGTTGGTCGAATAGACGTAGCGCCGCCATCCGGTCGGATGGGCGTGCTCGTCATGTCCGTGGTCTTGCGCGTGATCGCCGTGTGCCGCTGCGCTCGTTGCCATTTTCAAATCCTGCCTTGCGTCCCGTTCGGACCTTCTGCGGTCCCGCCCTTTATGTCGCTTTCTGTCCCTCGAGCCTTCGCCCGGCGCTTACTGCGTCGGGCCGGCCGCGGAGGCGAAAGTGCTGGTGCCGCCGCTCGCATATTTCTTCTTTGCCGTTTCGACCCAGGAGGCGAAGTCCTTGTCCTCCACGACGCGAATCGCGATCGGCATGAAGGCGTGGTCCTTGCCGCAGAGCTCCGAGCACTGGCCGTAGAACATGCCGGTCTTGGTGGCCTTGAACCAGGTCTCGTTCAGCCGCCCCGGAATGGCGTCGATCTTGACGCCGAAAGCCGGCAGCGCGAAGGCGTGGATGACGTCCGCGCCGGTGACCTGGACACGAATCACCTTGTTGACCGGCACCACCATCTCGTTGTCGACGCCGAGCAGGCGGGGCTGCTTGTCCTGGGCCATCAGCGAGTCGAACTCGAACTTGCCGTTATCAGGATAGGCATAAGACCAGTACCACTGCTTGCCGGTGGCCTTGATGGTCAAATCCGCCTTCGGCACGTCGAGCTCGAGGAACAGCAGGCGGAACGACGGCACCGAGATACCGACCAGGATCAGCACCGGAACGAGCGTCCAGGCCACCTCGATCAGCGTGTTGTGCGTGGTCCGCGACGGCACCGGATTGGCCTTCGCGTTGAACTTCATGACCACGATCACCAGCAACGCCAGAACGAACAGCGTGATCAGCGTGATCAGCACGAACAGAAAGTTGTGGAACCAGACGATATTGTCCATCACCGGCGAGGCGGATTGCTGGAGCGTCCATTCCCACGGCGCCGGCTGCCCGAGTTCGGCGTATGCCGCACCGCCCGTCGCCAGCGTCAGACCCGCCACGGCCAATCCCAGCAAGTGCCGGCCCACATGGCCCATCGACATCCTCATGCCGTTCGCGCTCCCCTAACGAAATCACCCCAAGTGCATCCCCCTATTTCCGGGAAACGCTTATTCGATCCGCCCGTCTGACAAACCGCCGCGCAAGAATACCTCTAAGAGGAATTGGGGCCAGATCGCTAGAACGCCGAAATCAAGCCTCTCAAACCATAATTCTTGATCTATCGCAATGCAGTCTTGAGCCCCGTCTGTCAGCCATCACCCGCAAGATATTTCCTAGTAACATCAGAGAAAAATACCGTTTCCCGGGATGCCGCGGCTTGACAGCGGCATTGCCCGCGGTAGGCACTGGCAGACAGCCGCGCAGGAACCTGATTCGTGCGGGCGATGGCGGTGTTGGCGGCGCGGAATTTGCTTGCGAATTGCCTTCAAGACGCCGTCATTCCCGTATCAGTCCGCCAGGCGCGAGCGACCCAGGCGAGCAGAGGGACCGACCCGATGGGGTTTTCGAGAACCATGGCGAGGCAGGCGAGCGGCCTCACGATGCTGGCGACCCTGCTGGCGGTGGTCGTCGTCATAGCGCTGCCGGGCCTCGCCCATGCGCAGGGCGCGGTGCGCTCCGTCCATGGCGACTGGCAGATTCGCTGCGACACCCCGCCCGGCGCCCAGACCGAGCAATGCGCCCTGATCCAGAGCGTGGTGGCCGAAGACCGCTCCAATGCCGGCCTCACCGTGATCGTGCTCAAGACCGCCGACCAGAAGAGCCGGCTGATGCGCGTGGTGGCCCCGCTCGGCGTGCTGCTGCCCTCCGGCCTCGGGCTGAAGCTCGACAACCAGGACGTCGGCCGCGCCGGCTTCGTCCGCTGCCTGCCCAATGGCTGCGTTGCCGAGGTCGTCATGGACGACAAGCTGCTCGGCCAGCTCCGCACCGCCAAGACCGCGACCTTCATCATCTTCGAGACCCCGGAAGAAGGCATCGGCTTCCCGCTCAGCCTGAACGGGCTCGGCGAGGGCTATGACAAGCTGCCGTAGGGCGGCAGGCGCGTCCGCGCGCGGCGAATCCTATCGTTTCGTAATGTGGCACCTGGCACCCTCGCGGAACCGCCGGGAAACCATTATCTTGCCCTACATCTTTCGATAATGGACGGACGCATGACCAATCCAGCCACAACCTCCCTGCTCGACCGCGCCAATCTCGACCGCGACCAGGTCCGCAACGAGGTCGCACGCGGGCTTGCCGGTGCCGACGACGGCGAACTGTTCCTGGAATACAGCCAGACCGAAGCGCTGATGTTCGACAATGGGCGGCTGAAGCAGGCGACCTATGACACCTCGCAGGGCTTTGGCCTGCGCGCCGTCAAGGACGACGCGGTCGGCTATGCCCATTCCTCCGACGTGTCGCTGCCGGCGCTGATTCGCGCCGCCGACGCGGTCGCGGCCGTGCGCGGCGGCTATTCGGGCAGCTTCGCGGCCCCGCCGGCGCATACCAACGTGCGGCTTTATAGCGATGACAATCCGCTGGATGCGCCGGGCTTCGAGACCAAGGTGAAGCTGCTCGCCGAGATCGACGCTTACTTACGCGACAAGGATCCGCGGGTGCGGCAGGTCAGCGTCAGCTTGGGGGCGACCTGGCAGGTCGTCGAGATCCTGCGGCCCGACGGCGAGAGCTATCGCGACATCCGCCCGCTGGTGCGCGTCAACGTCTCCGTCGTCGCCGGTCAGGGCGACCGCCAGGAGAGCGGCAGCAAGGGCTATGGCGGCCGTGCCGGCTATGCCGAATTCATCGAGACGAAGTCCTGGCGCGACGCTGCCGACGGCGCGCTGCGCGAAGCCCTGGTCAATCTGGAATCGATCCCCGCCCCCGCCGGCGAAATGGACGTCGTGCTTGGGGCCGGCTGGCCCGGCGTGATGCTGCATGAGGCGGTCGGCCATGGCCTCGAAGGCGATTTCAACCGCAAGAAGACGTCCGCGTTCGCCGGCCTGATGGGCCAGCAGGTTGCGGCCAAGGGCGTCACCGTGATCGACGACGGCACCATTGCCTCGCGCCGCGGCTCGCTGTCGATCGACGACGAGGGCACGCCGACCAACCGCACCGTGCTGATCGAGGACGGCATTCTGGTCGGCTACATGCAGGACCGCCAGAACGCGCGCCTGATGAACATGAAGCCGACCGGCAACGGCCGCCGCCAGGGCTATGCCCATGTGCCGATGCCGCGCATGACCAACACCTACATGCTCGCAGGCGACCGCGATCCGGCCGAGATCCTGGCGTCCGTGAAGAACGGCGTGTTCGCCGCGAATTTCGGCGGCGGCCAGGTCGACATCACCTCGGGCAAATACGTGTTCCAGTGCACCGAGGCCTACAAGATCGAGAACGGCAAGATCGGCGCGCCGCTGAAGGGCGCCATGCTGATCGGCAACGGGCCGACCGATTTGCATCGCATCCGCATGATCGGCAACGATCTCGCGCTGGATACCGGCATCGGCACCTGCGGCAAGAACGGTCAGGGCGTGCCCGTCGGCGTCGGCCAGCCGTCGCTTCTGATGGAACGTATTACAGTAGGTGGAACGGGCGCATGAGCGTTGAGAAGGTAACTGTCACCGCCAAGCGGAAGAGCAGCGGCTGGGCTGGTCAGCTGATGCAGCTCGCCGGCATCGTCGCCGCCGTGTTCATCGCCAAGGGCGCGCTCGCCGAGCCGTTCTACGTGCCGTCGGGTTCGATGGAGCCGACGCTCCTGATCGGCGATGCGCTGCTCGCCTCGAAATTCCCCTATGGCTACGGCACCTCGTCGCTGCCGATCCAGATCAACCTGCCCGAAAGCGGCCGCGTCTTCGCGGAGACGCCGAAGCAGGGTGACGTCGTCGTGTTCCGCTGGCCCGGCGATCGCTCGCAGGCCTGGGTCAAGCGCGTCGTGGGTCTGCCCGGCGACCGCATCCAGATGCGGCAGGGCCAGCTCTTCATCAACGACCGTCCCGCCGAGCTGAAGCCGGATGGTGTTGGAGCAGCCGAAGACGACAATGGCGGCAGCGAGCCTGCCTACCGCTATATCGAGACGCTGCCGAACGGCGTCTCGCATCTGATCTTCAAGATGCGCGACAACGGTCCGCTCGACAACACGCCTGAAGTGACGGTGCCCCCCGGCCACCTCTTCGTGCTCGGCGATAACCGCGACAATTCCGCGGACAGCCGCGTGCCCTTGCGCTCCGGCGGCGTCGGCCTGTTGCCGATCGACAATCTGGTCGGACGCGCCGATGCCGTGCTCGGCTCCTGGGATCTCGGCATGCGCGGCCAGCCGGTGTGGACCTGGCTCTCCGGCTTCCGGCTCGCGCGGTTCTTCACCGCCGTGCACTGAGCTGATCCCAAGGTCTTGATCAAATGACCTTCGACGACGTCAGAAAATTTGCGCTGACGTGGCCGGAGGTCGAGGACGGCACCTCCTACGGCACGCCGGCGCTGAAAGTGCGCAAGAAGATGCTGGCGCGGCTGAAGGAGGACGGCGACAGTCTCGTCATGCCCGACGTTCCCATCGACGAGCGCGCCATGCTGGTCGAGAGCCAGCCAAAAATCTTCTATTTCACCGATCACTACGCCGACTATCCGATCGTGCTGATCCGCCTGTCCAAGGCCAAGCGCGCGATCGTCGAGCCGTTCCTGCGGCGGCGCTGGCGCGGCCTCGCCTCGAAGACGGCACGCGCCGCGTTCGATGCCAGCGCGTGAATGATGGCCGCGATGGATCGCGACCGCTTCCTCACGCTGGCGCTGAAGAACCCGGTCAATGTTGCAATCATCGGCGAGCTCGCCTCGCTCGCGCTTCCCGATGCGTGGCTGGTGTCGGGGTGCCTGGTGCAGACGGCGTGGAACGTACTCACGGACCGCGCGGTCGATCATGGCATCGCCGATTACGACGTGTTCTATTTCGATCCTGACATCTCATGGGAGGCGGAGGACACGGTGATCCGCACGCTGCACGCACGGCTCTCGCATCTCGGCGTCAAGATCGAGACCCGCAACCAGGCGCGCGTGCACCTTTGGTATCCCGGCAAGCACGGCCTGCCCTATCCGCCCCTAACCTGCTCGACCGACGGCATCGACCGTTTCCTCACCCAGAACACGCAAGTCGGTGTGAGGCACGGAGGCGACGGCTTTGAGGTCTACGCGCCGCGCGGCTTCGACGACATAGCCGGATTGATCGCGCGGCCCAATCCGGGCCCGAACTTCTCTGCGGCGAGTTACGCGGTGAAGGCCGCGCGATGGAAGGCGTTGTGGCCGGAACTCACAGTGATTGCCGCGGAGTGATCACGCCGCCTTGGCCTGGACGTTGTCGCAGAACTCCGCGAGCCGATCCGCAAGCCGCAGCGTTGCGGGGCTGGCACCGGGCGAGGCCATCAGCGCCACTTCGGTCCGGTTGATCGGCTCAAATCCGTCCTTGGCCGTCAGCACGCGGTGGTCGGACTGGATCGACATCTCCGACAGGATGCTTAAGCCCATGCCGGCGGCGACCGCAGCCTGGATGCCCGCGAGACTCGATGACGAGTAAGACATGTGCCAGGCGCGGCCCGCGCTTTCCAGCGCGTGGATGGCGCCGGCGCGATAGAGACAGCCGAGCGGAAATCCAATCAGCGGCACGGACGAGGCGTTGACGTCGACCGGATGGCTCTTGCTGGTGACCCAGTGCACCCGCTCCGGCCAAACCGCGATGGCGCCCTTCGCCCCGGCCTCGCGCTTGAATAGCGCGAGGTCGAGCTCGCCGCGTTCGAGGTCGCGGGACAGGTTCTTGCTCTGGTCGGCGCGCACATCCATTCGCAGACCCGGATGTGAGCGCGAGAAGGCGCCGAGCAGTTTTGCCAGCCGGTACGCCGCAAAATCCTCGGGGATGCCGAGCCGGATCGCGCCCTCGCTGTCGGGCTCGCGCAGCACGTCGCGCGCCTCCTCGGCGAGCGTGAGCAGCCGCCGCGCATAGGACAGCAACCGCTCGCCGGCCTCGGTGGGGCGCACGTCCTTGCCGTCACGGTGCAAGAGCACCTGTCCGACGTCCTCCTCCAGCCGCTTGATCTGCTGGCTGACGGTCGATTGCGTGCGGTGGACGCGCTCGCCGGCGCGGGTGAAGCCGCCGGCCTCGACCACCGAGACGAAGCTGCGCAGGAGCTCCAGGTCGAGCATGGCCGCCTCCATTCGAAAATCCACTGATTGGAAGTTAATCATTTAATTTCCAAATGACAAGCCGTCTCCCTAGATCGAGGGCTCAGGAGAATGCCCTCATGTCGCTCGCCACCTCGCTTCCCGCAGCCCCCAGCCGGTTCAACGCGCTGCCGCTCGCCATCGGACTGTTTTGCCTGCTCTGGAGCTATGCCTTCGTCGCCGGCAAGATCGGCGTCACCCATTGCCCGCCGCTGATCCTGCTCGCCGCGCGCTTCTCGCTCGCCGGCATTTTGATCCTCGGCGCGACGCTGATCCGCGGTGATGGCTGGTCATTGTCCTGGCGCGATGCCGCGATCTTCGCCGTGCTCGGCATCGCCAACAACGCGCTCTATCTCGGGCTCGGCTACACCGGCCTGCAATCAGTCTCCGCAGGCCTCGGCGGCCTGATCGTCTCGGCAAATCCGGTCTTCACGGCGGCGCTCGCCGCGTTGCTGCTTGGCGAAGGCATGACCTGGCGCAAGGCGGGCGGTCTCCTGCTCGGCATCATCGGCGTGACCCTGATCGTCTGGCATCGCCTGTCGGTCGGCACCGACTCCCTGCACGGCATCGTCTTCACCCTGGCCTCGCTCGCCTCCATCGTCGCCGGCACGATTCTGTTCAAGCTGCTCGCGCCGAAGGGAAGCCTGTGGATCGGCAACGGCGTGCAGAACCTCGCCGCCGGCATCGTGCTGACGCCGGTCGCGTTCACCTTCGCCGACGTCCACGCGATCGATTTCACCCCGGGCCTGGTCGGCGCCTTCGCCTTCCTCGTGCTCGGCGGCTCGATCCTCGCCTACTGGCTCTGGTTTCATCTCCTGAAAGTGTGTGGCGCAACGGCTGCGAGCGCCTATCATTTCCTGATGCCGCCGCTCGGCATGCTGTTCGCCTACATCGTGCTCGGCGAGCATGTCGAGGCCCGCGACCTGCTCGGCATCATCCCGGTCGCGCTCGGAATTTACCTGGTGACGCGCCCCGCAAAGCCCGTCGCGTAAGAGGAGTTTTCTGATGCCCATTTCCATCACCCTGATCGGCGGCCCCACCGCGCTGATCGAGATCGACGGCTTCCGCCTGCTCACCGATCCGACCTTCGATGCGCCCGGCGCCTACCAGCTGCCGCATGTGACGCTGGAGAAGACCATCGGTCCCGCGATGAAGGCCGATGCGATCGGCCCGGTCGATGCGGTCCTGCTCAGCCACGACCAGCACTCCGACAATCTCGACAATTCCGGCCGCGCGTTTCTCAAACACGCAAAGCGCGTGCTGACCACCGAGGCCGGCGCCAAACGCCTTGGCGGCCATGTCGAGGGTCTCGCGCCCTGGGCGACCTCGCATCTGAAGGACCGTGACGGCAACACGCTGACGATCACCGCGACGCCGGCGCGCCACGGCCCGGCCGGCATCGAGCCGCTGTCGGGCGACGTCATCGGCTTCGTGGTGTCCTCGAGCCGGACGGACACGAGCGACGTCTACATCAGCGGCGACACCACCTGGTTCGACGGCGTCGCCGAGGTCGCGCGCCGCTTCAAATGCGGCGTGGTGCTGCCGTTCGCGGGCGCGGCGCAAACGCGTGGGCCGTTCCATCTCACCATGGACACCAACGACACCATCGAGACGGCGCGCGCCTTTCCGGATGCGATGATCGTGCCCTTGCATACCGAGGGCTGGGCGCATTTCCGCCAGGACGGCGAGGATCTGCGCAAGACCTTTGATGTGCTCGGCTTCGGGACCCGGTTGCGATTGCTGGAGCCGGGCGTGCCGACGGTGGTTGAGGCGCCGTGAGTTAAGCTGTCGCGCGCTCCCTCCTCCTCCTCGTCATGGCCGGACTTGACCCGGCCATCCACGTCTTTGTCGCCACACGTTAATTAAGAACGTGGATGCCCGGGACAAGCCCGGGCATGACGGCGAGTGAGTGCCTTGTGTGACGAGCTTCAATCCTTCCGAAACACGATCGACGCCATCCAGCCCGTCATCAGCGCCATCGCGGCCGTCGCGAGGCCGTAGATCAGCCCGTGCTGCCGCGCACTGGTCGCGACGAACTGCTCGAAGCCGACCTTGACGATCTCGAACGCGGTCTCGGTCTTGGTGACCAACGCGCCGTTGGCGAACAATTTGATTTCCACCTCATAGGTGCCGATCGGCACCTCCTCCGGCAGTGGAATGCCGGTACGGAACAGCGTCGGTGTCAGGAACGTCACCGCGCTCGGGTCCTCGCGATAGAGACCTTTCTGGGTTCGCAGGCGGATGAAGGCCGAGCGGAACGCATCGTTCGGCACCACGTCGGCATAGTCGCCGCTGACCCGTTGGGTCAGCAGCACGTTGTTGAGCCCGATCTGCTGCCGCCGCGCGATCTCGGGTGAGGTGATGACATCGAAGGGGCGGTTGGCGAACAGCGCGAGATAGCTCGGCACCGCCAGGAACTGCCGGTAGTCGGTGTTGATCCAGATCCCGAAGGTGCGCTCCTTGCGCCGCGTCACCATGTCGGCGCGCGGGCCCATCACGGTGACGACGAGATCGTAGCTCTTGCGGTCCGCGGGCGTGGAGGCGTCCTTCTCGACCGAGCCGAACAGCACCAGTTCCTCGCCGGAATAGTTCGGCGTCACCGTGACGCGGTGGTTGGAGACCGACACGATCAGTCGCTCGGCACGCGCGGCTGAGCCCAGCAGCAGGACGAGAAGGATTGCGAGAGCTGCGCGCATCATCCGCTCACCCCCAGTTCACGGATGGTGAAGAGATCCTCGGGCCGGATCACCAGCTCGATGGCGAAGCGGACGCCGACCGAAAGGATCAGCAGGCCCAGCAGCAGCCGCAACTGCTCGCCGCGGATCTTCTGGCCGGCGCGGGCGCCGAACTGTGCACCGGTGACGCCGCCGACCATCAGGATCAACGCCAGCACCGCGTCGACGAGGTGATTGGTCACCGCGTGCAGCAAGGTCGCGAACAGCATCGTGACCAGCGTCAGGACCATCGAGGTCCCGATCACGGTCGAAGTCGGCACCCGCAGCAGATAGATCATGATCGGCACCAGGATGAAGCCGCCGCCGATGCCCATGATGGCGCCGATGAAGCCGATCACGATGCCGACGATCACGACCGGAATGATCGAGAGGTAGATCTTCGAGCGCTTGAACCGCATTTTCAGCGGCAGGCCGTGGATCCAGCTGTGCGTGCGCCGTGGCGGCACCGCGCCGCGACGGGTCCGCATCAGGGCGCGCAGGCCCTCGGAGAACATCAGGCTGCCGACCGTGGTGAGCAGCACCACGTAGGACAACGCGATCATCAGATCGAGTTGGCCGAGCGCGCGAAGCTGCGTGAAGGTCCACACCCCGAGCGCCGTGCCGGTGACACCGCCGCATAACAGCACACTCGCCAGCGCCGGGTCGATCGCACGCCGCCGCCAGTAGGACAGCGCGCCGGAAAAGGAGGAAGCCGCGATGTGGCTCGCAACGGAGGCGACCGCGACCGCCGGCGTGATCCCGATGAAAATCAGGAGCGGGGTCATCAGGAAGCCGCCGCCGATCCCGAACATGCCGGAGACGAAGCCAACCGCCGCACCCATCGCCAGCACCAGGAAGATGTTGACCGGCAGATCGGCGATCGGGAGATAGAGCTGCATCGAAGGACCACACTCCGGCGAAATGGATCGATTGCGCGGGAATGCTCGCCGGACGGTCGGAACGATTGCCGCGCCCCTCAATAGCGGAATTCGTTGTCGGGCGGGACCATGAATTTAGGGCGTGGTGAACGTGGCGCGCGAGCTGTCTCCCCTCACCCTGAGGAGCCTGCGCAGCAGGCGTCTCGAAGGGCGAGGCCCGGATCTCGAACTGGGCCTGCATGGTTCGAGACGCGCGCCAGGGCGCGCTCCTCACCATGAGGAGTGAGAGTGCGCTTTAGTGCGCCGCTGACGCCGAGCGCTTGGTCGCGACCGGCTTCGGCGCGGGCTTTGCGTTTGCCTGCGGCGCGCTGTCCCAGCCGCCGTTCGGGGCGGGAACATTGACCGCGTCGTCGGGCTGCGGCTCGGCGCTGAACGTCTGGATCGCGAGCTTGGCGGCGGCGAGCGACTGCGGATCGAGCCGCTTGGCGACGTCGTCGCGCTTGCCGGACGCATCCGCGTCACCCTGGGCGGCTGCGAGAGTGAACCATTTGTAGGATTCGGCGAGGTTCTGCTCCACGCCGATGCCGCGGGCATAGAGGATGCCGAGGTTGAACTGGCTGTCGGCGACGCCGCGATCGGCGGCCTTGCGGAACCACTGCGCCGCGCTCTTGTAATTGGCGCCGCGTCCGCCGCCGTCGGCGTCGAGCACGGCGAGATTGTGCATCGCCTTGGCGTTGCCGCGCTCGGCGGCCTGCGTGTAGTAGCGGCGGGCGATGTCGGCGTCCTTCTTCACCCCGAGGCCCTTCTCGTAGAGCGTGCCGAGGCGGAAGGTCGCGGGCACCACGCCGGCCTGCGCTGCACGGTCATACCATTTGGCGGCTTCATCGTAATTCGCAGCGACGCCCTTGCCCTCGGCAAAGCGCACGCCGATCTCGTAGGCCGCGGTCGCATCGCCCTTCATCGCGGCGGTGCGCAGCACCGGACCGCCGATGCCGTCAGGGAGCTTCTCGCTCGGCGGCACCTGGATCATGCCGAGCCTCGCGCGGCTCGCGCCCGACAGCGCGCCGGTGACGTCGTTGCTCGCCGCAGGCGGTGGTGGCGTCGCGGGGACCGGCGGGATTTCGACCGAAGCCGAGCTGCCCGACCCTGCCATGGGAGCCGGCGCGGGATTATTCAGCGACTGCTTCCCGATCGGCGTCGGCGAGGTCATCGACGGCGTGACCTGCTCGGGCGTGGCGGGCCTGGTCTCGACCGGCGGCGGAGGAGCCTGCGGCGCGGGCGCGCTCGACGAATTCTCCATCGCCTGCGGTGACGGCGGCGGGCTGCCGCCATCGAGCAGGTTCATCGCCATCTTGAAGGTGCCGAGCACGATCACGACCACGCTGGCGCCGACTAGCAGCGAGCGGATCTTCGAGGTGATGGTCGAGCCGCCTTCCTGGCCCGTGTCCTTGGCGCGGCCTGCGATGGCCGCCTTGGCAGCTGCCTTTGCACTTGCCTTGGCACCGCGGGCCGGTTTTTCCGGCTGCGCGGCGGCGGCCTGCGCGGCGCGGCGTGCGGCCGCGATAAAGCTCGACGACGACACCGGCTCTTTCGGCGCGGCGGGGATTTCGCTGATCGCGCTTTCGGACGCGGCAATGCGCTCCGAGGGCGTGGCGACGCGGCCGCCCGGCCGTGTGCCCGGCTCGAGCGGATGGTCCGGCGGCAATTCCGGTGCGAGCGCGGCGCGCGCGGGCGCCGTGTGCGGCTCGAGGATCTCGCTGATCGCACGCGGCGGAACGGGCGGTGCCGTTGGCACCGGCGGCGGCGCGGCCAGTGCGGCGGCATGGAATTCGCGCGGCGCGGCGACGAAGGCGCCCTGTGGCGGCTGTTGCGCGGCGGCCGGGTTCTGCAGCTCCGGCTTCGGATCGTATTTCGGCTGCTGCTGCAGCTGCTGCCACGGCTCGCGCGCGACAGGCGGGGGCTCCATGGGCGCGGCCATCGGCATCGACATGGACGTCGATCTGGGCATCGGCTGCGGTGCGGGTGCCGGCGGCGCCGTGCGCACCGCGCGCAGATCACCCTCGATCATCGAGAGGCGATCGACGACATGGCCGAGCGCGCTGTGCACGGCCTCGAGCGAATCCTGGGTGCTGCGGTTGGTCTCGGCCTGGCTGAAGCGGATGTCGGAGAGCTCGCGCTTGACCAGATCGACCATGCCGGAATCGGCAGACGGCGCCGAATTGCGGCTCTCGGCGAGGGCGGAATAGGTCGCCTGCTGCCGCTCCAGATGCCGCAGGATGTCGTGCAGCCCGTCCTCGACGCGGCTCAGATTGCCGTTGCGCGGATCGGAGGCGGCTTCGATCCGCTCCAGCAGATACGAGACCCGCTGTTCGAGATGCGCAAACGTCGACGCGGAATCGTTGCCGACCTGCATGCGGTCGAAACGGTCCGACAGCGCGCGGATCGCGGCTTCGAGATGCTCGCTGCTCTCGGTGGGCTGCGGCCGCTCGCGCGTTTCCAGCGCGGCGGTGAGCGCCGCGATGCGCTGCTCCAGCACCGCAAAGCTGTCGCTGGGGCCGGACGAGCGGGTGACCTGGTCGACCTTGGACGACAGCAGCTGCACGTCTTCGGAAAGACGCGCCAGCGCTTCGTTGGAGGCGACGTTGGAGACGATGCTGCGCAGCGCCGAGATCGCGCCTTCGAGCTGGCGCACCGTAGACGGGTCGTCATTGGCGCGCAGGATCAGATCGAGCTTGGCGCCGAGGTTGCGGATCGCCTCGTCATAGCCGGTGAGCTGCTCGGCCGGCGTCAGCGTGCGCAGCACCTGCTTGATCTCGGACAGCGCGTGCTCGATGCCCGACAGGACCTGGCCATCCGTCCCGGACGAGCGGGTCTCGTCGATACGACGGTGCAGCGAGCGGATCTCGTTCTCGATCGATTCGATCGCGCGGCGCGGCATCGCCTCGGTGATGGCGTGGCGGATCTCGGCAAGCTCGCTGCGGAAAGCGTTGATCGCCTGCTCGGTGTTGTCAGGGCGCTGGAGCGACTCGATCTGGCTCGTGATCTTGAGCAAATGGCGCTCGAGCGACGAGAAATCCGGCCCCGGCTGCGGGGGCGGCGGTGCATAGGCAGGCGCGGGTGGCGCCATCGGGGGCGCGAAAGGAGCTGCCGTCGGTGCAATCGAGGGCGCTGCGCGTGGCGGTATCTGCCGCGGCGTAAAGCCGTCGAGCTCGCTCTGCCGGGCCGTGATCTCGGCGACGGCAACGTCGAACGACGCGGGGCTCAAGGGAGGTGAATTGCGATAGACCTGTGCGGCCGCGCGCTCGACCATATCGGCCTGGCGCTGGCGCGTCTCGACGGGTGCCGGAGCCGGTGCCGGCCGCTGAGACTGCTGCGGCTTTGAGATTTGCGACAGCCGCGCATCGAGCCGCGAGATCGCGTCGTTGAGCTGGCGCGCGACGCCCTGCTCGCGCGAGACGTCTGGTCGCGACGCGTCCTGTCGTGAAGCATCTTGGCGCGGCGCGGGCTTTGAAATCCGTTCGATCTGCTGGGTGATCGCGTCGAGCCGCTGGTGGATATCGGCGACGTCGCGGCTCTCCTGGCTCGGCATCTGTTGCAGGCGCTGATCCTGGCGCTGATCCTGGCGCTGCTCTTGACGCTGGTCTTGACGTTGGTCTTGGCGTTGATCGTAAGGTCCGCGAAAATTCGGCGGGGCCGTCTCGCCGAGCGTGGAGTTCAGCCAATCGTTGAGTGACATGCCGGCACGACGCGCAGCAGCTTCGGCCCGCTCCCTGACGGATGGATCGATGCCGTCAACACTCCACGATACGCGCGAATTCATGACTCTGTCCGGTTCCGACTCCGGCGCCCCACCCGGCGCCTCCAGCCTCCCCACGCGTGCCGGTTGTGAAGACAATCGGATTTGGCGCGGGTCGTCTGCCTCGAAAACCGACTTTTTCCTGTTACGGTAAATAACGGGTTAAGGAACGCGTTGCCGGTGTCTTAAAGTTGGGCGCCGGGAACCCGATTGCCGCCGCTGGCCCCGCCCCAAAGCTGCGTCCCGACAAAGATTTCGCCACGCGCCCGATCCGCACGTCTCAATGGATAGAGAGCGGCCCGATCCACGGGCGGGTTCTTGCCTGACTGGATTGTTGGCTGACATGAAAAGGTTGTTCGTGGCCGCGATGGCGGCCGGACTGGCATCGCATGCTGTTGCCACCGATGCCCCGGCGGCAACGCCTGCGGTGAAGGCACCGGCGCCCGCGGGATACAATTGGACCAGCTGCTATGTCGGCATCCAGGGCGGCGGCAACTGGGGCAAGAGCGAGCATGTCCGGCGCGCCGGCGACGACTCCGGGCCAACGATCACAGGGACTTTCAATCTCAGCGGTGCTGCCGTCGCGGGCGGCGTCTTCGGCTGCGATTTCCAGATCGAAAAGACCGTGCTCGGCTTCGAGAACGACGCGTCATGGACCAACCAGCACGGCAAGGTGCAGGATCTGCCGCCCTTCAACGTCGGGGTGACGAGCGGCACGCGGGAAAAATGGATCGATATGTTCCGCGGCCGTGTCGGTTACGCGCTCGATCAGTTTCTGATCTATGGCACGGCCGGTATCGCCTTCGCCGGTACCGAGGTCACCGTGTCCAACCAGGTGGTGCAGGTCACCAGCTCCCATACCCGCACCGGCCTGGCGGCCGGGCTCGGTGGTGAATGGGCGGCCTATGTCGATACCTGGGGCGCCGTGACCCTCAAGCTCGAATATGTGCACGTCGATTTTGGCAGCAAACGATATGTCGATCCGCCGATCAGCGGCGCCGTCACGCGCGACGTCCGGCTGACGGACGACATCGTCCGCGCCGGCGTCAATGTCCGGTTCAACTGGGATAAGCCGGTCGTCACGAAGTACTAGGGCTGCGCAGGCTCAGCCCTTCCCCTCGCGCTTGCCGTCCTCCAGCGGCACGACCGTGCCCTTGCCGCTCATCGCCGATAGCGCCTGGAGCGCCTCTTCGCAGAAATCGGCCACCATCTGCTCGTGGCGGGCACCGAGCTGAAGCAGCAGCAGATTGCCGAGGTCGAGCACGCCCGACGCCGAGCCCTCCGGAAATCGCTTCTTGAGGATCCGCTCGTAATTCTCGTGCCGGTCGCGGTGGTGCTCCAGCCGGGCCATCAGATCGGTGCGCATGGGCTCGATGTCGATGCTGTCGAGCGCGTGCAGCCGCACCAGCAGGTCGTCCTTGATCGAGGGCGGTGTGCTCGGCCGCGCGGCCCAGTGCCGCAGCGCTGTTCGGCCCTCGGGAGTCAGCGTATAAATCAGTTTGTTGGGCTTGCCCGATTGCACGACCTCGCGGCCCTGGATGTAGCCGCGGTCGCGCAGCTTCGAGAGCTCGCGGTAGATTTGCTGGTGGTCGGCTTTCCAGAAGAAGCCGATCGAGGAATCGAATGTCTTGGCGAGCTCGTAGCCCGTCATCGGACGTTCCGTCAGGCATGCGAGGATTGCGTCGCCGAGCGCCATGGCACCAGCTCCCTTTCGAGGTCCCGACCAATTGACTTGACTTTATGCGCATCGGTGCATATGCGTCAATGTGCATATGAAGTGGGCTCCAGACCCGCTGTACCAGCCCTTCGCTCTACTGTGCATGGGGTTGTTTTCGAGTTTTTTGCCAAGGCCTTTATCTAGGGAGCACCCTGACAATGACCGGCCTCGACTCCTGGTACGCCTTTATGAAGTCCCACGACCGCGCCGCGCTCTGGGACCTGCTGCATCCTGACGCCGTGTTCGAAAGCCCCGTGGTGCATTCGCCGCAGCGCGGCCGCGACATCACCTTCAAATATCTCGCCAGTGCCGAGAAGGTGCTCGGCGGTCCCGGCTTCACCTATGTCGGCGAGTGGAAAAGCGCCAACGGCGCCGTGCTCGAATTCAAGAATGTCATCGACGGCATCGAGATCAACGGTGTCGACATCATCACCTTCGATGCCGAGGGACGCATCACCAATTTCAAGGTGATGGTGCGTCCGCTCAAGGCGATCAACATGCTGCACCGCCTGATGGCGGAGCAGTTGGCCGCCGCTCAATCATAAGCCAACATCATCACTTCAGACCGCCTGCCGGGAGACCATCATGCCGATCTATAAAGCCCCCGTCGAAGACGTGAACTTCCTGCTCAACGACGTCTTCCAGATCGATCGCTACGACAATCTGGCCGGCTTCTCCGATGCGTCGAGCGACGTGCGCGAAGCCATTCTTGGCGAAGCCGCGAAGCTTGCAGAAGAAGTGCTGCAGCCGCTCAACCGCGTCGGCGACCTCGAAGGCTGCAAGCGCGCCGATGACGGCAGCGTCACCACGCCGAAGGGTTTTAAGGACGCTTTCAAGCAAGTGGCAGAGGGCGGCTGGCTTGGCCTGTCGGCGCCGACCGAGTTCGGCGGCCAGGGCCTGCCGGTGACGCTGAGCCAGGCGGTCAACGAATTCCAGATCTCCGCCAACATGGCGTTCTCGATGTATGGCGGCCTCACCATGGGCGCGACCGCGGCGCTGATCGTGCACGGCTCGCCCGAGCAGAAGCAGACCTACGTGCCGAAGATGGTGGCGGGTGAGTGGACCGGCACCATGAACCTGACCGAGCCGCATTGCGGCACCGATCTCGGCATGCTCCGCACCAAGGCGATCCGCCAGGCCGACGGCAGCTTCAAGATCACGGGCACGAAGATCTTCATCTCGGCCGGTGAGCACGACCTCGCCCCCAACATCATCCACCTCGTGCTCGCCCGCATCGAGGGCGCACCGGCCGGCATCAAGGGCGTGTCGCTGTTCGTGGTGCCGAAATTCCTGGTCAATGCCGATGGTTCGGTCGGCGCACGCAACGGCGTCGTGTGCGGTTCGATCGAGCACAAGATGGGCATTCACGGCAATTCCACCTGCGTGATGAACTACGACAGCGCCACCGGCTGGCTGATCGGCGAAGAGAACAAGGGCATGCAGGGCATGTTCGTGATGATGAACGAGGCCCGCCTCGGCGTCGCCGTTCAGGGTCTCGCGCAGTCCGAGGTCGCCTATCAGAACGCGGTCGCCTATGCCCGCGAGCGCATCCAGGGCCGCTCGCTGACCGGCGTCAAGGCGCCGGACAAGCAGGCCGACCCGATCATCGTGCATCCCGACGTGCGCCGCACGCTGCTCTCGATCCGTGCCTTCAACGAGGCCGCGCGTGCCTTCGTGATGTGGACCGCGCTGAAGAGCGACGTGGCCCATCGCTCGGAGGATCCCAAGGACCGTCAGGCCGCCGACGACCACATGGGCCTGATGACGCCCGTGCTGAAGGGCTTCCTCACCGAGTACGGCTTTGCCAACGCGGTGCAGGCGCAGCAGATGTATGGCGGCCACGGCTACATCGCCGAGCAGGGCATGGAGCAGTTCGTGCGCGATGCCCGCATCGCCATGATCTACGAAGGCGCCAACGGCATCCAGGCACTCGACCTCGTCGGCCGCAAGCTGCCGCGCGACGGCGGCCGCGCCATCATGGCCTTCTTCGGCGAGGTCATGGCCTTCGCCAAGGAGAACGGCGGCGACGAGGCGCTCAAGCCGTTCATCACCCCGCTCTCGGCCTCGCTCGGCCATCTCCAGCAGGCCACGACTTGGCTGATGCAGAACGCCATGGCGAAGCCGGACAATGCGGGCGCTGCCGCAACCGATTACCTGCATCTCTTCGGCTTCGTCGCGCTCGGCTACATGTGGGTGAAGATGGCCAAGGTGACGCAGGCGAAGATTGCCGCGAGCGGAGCGACGCCCTATCTCTCGACCAAGCTCGTCACCGGCCGCTTCTTCATGGAGCGCATGCTGCCGGAGACCGCCGCCAATCTCGCCCGCATCCAGGCCGGCTGCGCCACCATCATGGAACTGCCGGCGGAAGCTTTCTGAGGCTTCCCGCTTCGCCAATGATCCGACCGCGCCGCGGTCGTAACCGATAACTGCAATCAGGAGGCTCCCATGGCAGATGCCTATATTTACGACCACGTCCGAACCCCGCGCGGCCGCGGCAAGGCGGACGGCGCGCTGCACGAGGTGACCGCGCTCGCGCTCGCCACCGTGCCGCTGAAGGCGCTGAAGGACCGCAACAATTTGCCGGAAGATTCCGTCGACGACGTCGTGCTCGGCGTGGTCGATCCCGTCGGCGAAGCCGGCAGCGACATCGCGCGCTTCGCCGCGCTCAAGGCCGGCCTCGGCGAAGCCGTGCCCGGCGTGCAGATCAGCCGCTTCTGCGCTTCCGGCCTCGACGCCGTGAATTTTGCCGCAGCCCAGGTGATGAGCGGCCAGCATGAGCTGGTGATCGGCGGCGGCGCCGAATCCATGAGCCGCGTCGGCATTGGCGCCTCCGGTGGCGCCTGGCCGATGGACCCGTCGATGGCGGTGCCGGCCTACTTCATGCCGCAGGGCGTCTCGGCCGATCTGATCGCCACGAAATACGGCTTCTCGCGCGACGACGTCGACGCCTATGCCGTGCAGAGCCAGCAGCGCGCCGCCAAGGCCTGGGACGAGGGCCGCTTCAACAGGTCCGTCGTGCCGGTGAAGGACATCAACGGCCTCACCATCCTCGCCAAGGACGAGCACATGCGTCCCTCGACGACGATGCAGTCGCTGGCGCAGCTGCAGCCGTCGTTCACGATGATGGCGCAGATGGGTGGCTTCGACGGCGTCGCCGTGCAGTCGCACCCCGAAATCGAGCGCGTCAATTACGTGCACCATGCCGGCAATTCGTCGGGCATCGTCGACGGTGCCGGCGCCGTGCTGCTCGGCAGCAAGGAAGCGGCCAGCAAATACGGCCTGAAGCCGCGCGCAAAGATCCGTGCGTTTGCCAATGTCGGCTCGGAGCCGGCGATGATGCTGACCGGTCCGGTCGACGTCACTGAAAAGCTGTTCGCACGTTCCGGCATGAAGAAGTCGGATATCGATTTGTTCGAGCTCAACGAGGCCTTCGCCTCCGTCGTGCTGCGCTACATCCAGGCCTTCGACATCGACAACGCCAAGATCAACGTCAATGGCGGCGCGATCGCGCTCGGCCATCCGCTTGGCGCGACCGGCGCGATGATCCTCGGCACCGTGCTCGACGAGCTCGAACGCACCAACAAGGCGACCGCGCTGGTGACGCTGTGCATCGGCGGCGGCATGGGCACCGCGACCATCATCGAGCGGGTCTAACGAGCTGCCGTCGGGTGGGCGTGCCCACCATTGCTGTCTCCGCGAAGGATGGTGGGCACGGCGCAAGAGCGCCTTTGCCCACCCTACGAGATCTTAAGTCAACCGCCGCGCCTGAGATTGGCTGCGGCACCGAGGAGCAACCAACATGGCTTACAAGAATTTCAAGGTTGAGACCGATTCTGACGGCATCGCGCTCGTCACCTGGGACATCCCGGGCCGTTCGATGAACGTGCTCGACGAGACCTCGACCAGCGAGCTCGATGCGATCGTCAAGGAAACCACGGCCGACGCCGCCGTGAAGGGCGTCGTCATCACCTCCGCCAAGGAGGCGTTCTGCGCCGGCGCCGACCTGTCGATGCTCGAGGGCATGAACCAGGCCTACGCCAAGGTCTTGAAGGAGCAGGACGAGACCGCCGCAAACCAGATGCTGTTCGACCAGAGCCGGCGCTTCTCGCAGGTGCTGCGTTCGATCGAGACCTCCGGCAAGCCGTGGGCGGCCGCGATCAACGGCCTCGCGCTCGGCGGCGGTTTCGAGATCACGCTGTGCTGCCACTATCGCGTCGCGGCGGAAAATCCCAAGACGCGCCTCGGCCTGCCCGAGGTCAAGGTCGGCCTGTTCCCCGGCGCCGGCGGCACGCAGCGCGTGCCGCGCCTGGTGCCGCCGCAGGACGCGATGACCATTTTGCTCAAGGGCGATCCGGTCACGGTCGAGAAGGCCAAGGCGCTTAATCTGATTCACGCCATCGTTCCGGCCGCCGACCTCATCAAGGCAGCGAAGGACTGGATCAAGGGCGGCGGCAAGGCCGTTGCGCCCTGGGACGAGAAGGGCTTCAAGCTGCCCGGCGGTCCGGTGTTCTCTAAGGCCGGCATGATGATGTTCCCGGCCGGCAACGCGATCTATCGCCGCGAGACCTACGACAATTATCCGGCCGCGCGCGCGATCATGAGCTGCGTCTATGAAGGCCTGCAGCTGCCGATCGACGCGGCGCTGCGCGTGGAGTCGCGCTACTTCACCTCGGTTCTGCGCTCGAAGGAAGCGGCCGCGATGATCCGCAGCCTGTTCCTGTCGATGCAGGAGCTGAACAAGGGCGCGCGCCGCCCGAAGGACGTAGCCCCGACCAAGGTGAAGAAGATCGCGGTGATCGGCGCCGGCTTCATGGGTGCGAGCGTCGGCTACGTCTCGGCCCGTGCCGGCCTCGACGTCGTCCTGATCGACCGCGACCAGGAGAGTGCCGACAAGGGCAAGGCGCATGCTCAGAAGGTGATCGAGGAGCAGATCAAGAAGGGCCGCGCCAAGCCCGGTGACGCCGACGCGCTGCTCGCGCGCATTACGCCGACTGCTGATTATGCTGCACTCAAGGACGTCGACCTCGTCATCGAGGCCGTGTTCGAGGATCGCAAGGTCAAGGCTGATACCTTCGCGAAGGCGCAGGAGCATATGAAGCCGGACGTGATCTTCGCATCGAACACCTCGACGCTGCCGATCACCTCGCTGGCCGAGGGCTTCAAGGACCAGGGCAAGTTCGTCGGCATCCACTTCTTCTCGCCGGTCGAGAAGATGATGCTGGTCGAGATCATCAAGGGCAAGAACACCGGCGATCTCGCTCTGGCGACCGCGCTCGACTACGTCCGGCAGATCGGCAAGACGCCGATCGTCGTCAACGACAGCCGCGGCTTCTTCGCCAATCGCTGCGTTGGCCGCTATGTCGCCGAAGGCAACGAGATGTTCCTCGAAGGCGTGCCGCCGGCGATGATCGAGAACTGCGCCAAGATGGCCGGCATGCCGGTCGGTCCGCTCTCGCTCTCGGACGAAGTCGCACTCGACCTCGGGCTCAAGATCATGAAGGCGACGGAAGCCGATCTCGGCCCCAACGCCATCAACCCCGATCAGAAGAAGTTGATGGTGGAGATGGTCGAGAAGCAGGGCCGTCTCGGCCGCAAGAACAGCAAGGGCTTCTACGACTACCCCGAGAAGGGCAAGGGTCAGAAGAGCCTGTGGCCGGGCCTCTCGGCGCTGCAGCCGAAGCAGCTCGACCCTGACACGCTCGACATCGAGGAGCTGAAGCAGCGTTTCCTGGTGGTGCAGGCGGTGGAAGCCGCGCGCACGGTCGAGGACCACGTCATCACCGACCCGCGCGAGGCGGATGTCGGCTCGATCCTCGGCTTCGGCTTCGCGCCGTTCACCGGCGGCACGCTGTCCTACATCGACTTCATGGGAACGAAGAAATTCGTCGAGCTCTGCCACAAGCTGGAGGCGAAGTACGGCTCGCGCTTCACCCCGCCGAAGCTTCTCGAGGAGATGGCCGCGAAGGGAGAAACCTTCTACGGCCGCTTCGCGCCGAAGAAGGCCGCGGCCTGATCACCCAAGATCATTTGAGAAAGAAGGCCGGATCGTCGATCCGGCCTTTTTGTTTGGGGAGACGTCATCACGGTTGCGTCAGATTTGTTCCCGGCTTGTGGAACCAGTCACAGAATTCGCGTAGGACCCGTGTCAGAGTCCCCCGCTGCCGCGGTGTCGCGCAATTGTCATAGGCGTGTCGAAGCGGCGCCGTTCTTTTGCTCGGCCCTGGCACTAGTCTTGCTCCGGGTCAGGGTTCCGAATCCGGTTGGGACATTTGCCGAGCCATCGGCAGGTTGAAGACAAAATAAGAAAGTATCCTTGATGAACTCTTTGGTGCTGCGGAAGACCGCGCTCGGTCGCGATCTCACCGCGAAATATGCTGTTGGACCCGCCACTCGCCGCCTCTCGCCGCAACAGAAGCCGGCGCGCCTGCGCCGCAAGGGGCCGATGCTTTGGGCCGCTTTGGCGTTACTTGTGCTGGCGGCGGATTTTATGCTGGCTTCCCTCGCCTGGCTCGCCGTCGACTTCGTCATGGGCTGAGACCGCCCGCGCGTGCAGCAGGTAGGCCGCCGCGAAGTAGGCGAGTTGGCAGGCGGCAAGACAGATGGCGATGACGGTCACACCCGCCATCATGCCGAATCCGTAAGCGCGAAGAATGATTGCCGAGAAAACTGCGATCGCCGGCGCAATCAATATCAGCGCCCAGATCCTGAAAGCATAACCTGTCGCTATTCCCACCAATGCACTTGCGACGATCAGGACCAAGGCAATCGTCAAGTTCAACTCCGATGAAATAATCCTCTAACAATTCCGCCAAGCTCGCGCGCTTTACGGGTACTGACAAGACAGCACTACTTACATTCGGCGAACAGTAGTTCATAAGTCTAATGATAGGTACGATGATCCGGCGAGATGGGTTCGTGCCACCCCGCTCGGGGCAGAATAAAAACGGGCCGGATCGACAATCCGGCCGTTCTTATTTGCGGTCTCCGAGCGGCGAGAACGCCCGGCCCGAGACCGCATCGTCGGCAAGACTCGCTCTCCAGCTGCCTTCATCGCCGCGGCCAATGCGAACCTCGAAGCGCCAGCCATTCTGGTTGGTGAGGGCGATGTCCGTTCCGCCCTTCTTCCTGGCGTAGCTGCACGGATATTCGGTCGGCCGATCGGGAAAGACGATCTTTCCTTCCTTGCTCTCGAACACGGCCGAGGTGACCTGCGGATGGATCATGAGGATGCAATTGCGCTGCGGCAGGTCCGGCGTCGACAAGCCAAGCATCGCGAGCGGCGCGCCCGCGGCGGTCATAAGGACGATCATGTTCATGGCGGCGGCTGTCTCGTGGAGGTGCTCCGCGATTTCGACGTGGCCGCCGATCGAATGGTTCACAAAGAAAAAGGCCGGATCGTCGATCCGGCCTTTCGATTGTTGCATCTTGCGATGCGCTTACTTCGCCTGCGCAAGGCCTTCCTTCTTCAGCGCCTCCTGGACCTGCGGCCGCGCTGCGACGCGAGCCTTGTAGGCGGTCAGGTTCGGCATGGCCGAGAGGTCGAACTTCATCCGGTCGCCCCAGGTTAGCATCGTGAAGAGATAGCCGTCGGCCACCGTGAACTGCTTGCCCATGAGGTAGTCGCGGCCGGCGAGCTGGCTGTCGATGTATGTCAGCTTGCCCATGACGCGGTCCTTGAAGAAGGCCTTGGCCTCGTCGTTCAGCGCCGGCGCGAATAGCGGTCCGAAGCTCTTGTGCACCTCCGAGGTGAGGAAGTTCAGCCATTCGAGCAGCTTGTAGCGCTCGGAGCTGCCGTGAGCTGGCGCCAGCGCCTTGGCCGAAGCCTGGTCGGCGATCATCTGGACAATGACCGGGCCTTCGGTCACGATCTCGCCGCTGTCGAGGCCCAGCGCAGGGACCTGGCCCTTCGGGTTCAGCTTCAGATAATCCTCACCATTTTCGAGCTTCTTGGCCCGGATATCGACCTTGACCAGCTCATAGGGCAGGCCGGCTTCCAGGAGCGCGATGTGGGGGGACAGGGAGCAGGCGCCGGGCGAGTAATAGAGTTTCATGGAATTTCTTTCTCTTGACGCTTGGTTGGGGCGAACGAACGCCTACATGCATTTGCATCCAATAGTCAAGATTGATGCAGGTGCATTGAGTGAGGTAAGAGACGGGACGACGAGCTTGAGTGGGACCATGAAACGCAAACCATCGACCGAGGCAACTTCGGCCTGGATCCGCCTGATGCGGGTGCAGAGCCGCGTGCTCGATTGCGTCGAGCAGGACTTGAAGAAGGCGGGGTTCCCGCCGCTGGCCTGGTACGACGCGCTGCTCGAATTGTCGCGAGCGCCCTCGGGTGAGCTGCGGCCGGTGGAACTCGAGCGGCAAATGCTGATCCCGCAATACTCCACTTCGCGCCTGATCGATCGCCTGGTCGACGAGGGGCTCGCCTCCCGGCGCGAATGCAAGATCGACAAGCGCGGCCAGTTCGTGGAGATCACGGAAGCCGGCCGCGAGTTGCAGAAGCGGATGTGGGGCGCCTATTCGGCCGCGATCGAAAAGTATGTCGGCTCGAAACTGTCCGATGCGGATGCCGTGAAGCTCAGCGGTCTGCTCGACCGTCTCGGCTGCTCGTGCGGCGAGATGAAACTGCCGCCCATCCACGTCAACGAAACCACGCCGTCGCGATGATCGTGCGGCACACCAGCTCGTCCGTGCACCCCCTGGGTTCGCGGACCACCCCGTCACCCGCGCGCCTTCGATCGAAGCGCCCTTTTTGATTAGAGTTTGATATGGCGCGAGACCAGATCGATATGACGCCGCTGCAGTCGCGCGACGAGCTCGTCGCGTGGTTCGAGGCCGGCTGCAAGGACCCGTCCGAATTCCGCATGGGCACCGAGCACGAGAAGACGCCGTTCACGCTCGAAGGCCACCGTCCGGTGCCTTACGAGGGTGCGCGGGGCATCGGCGCGCTGCTCGAAGGCATGAAGCTCCTGCTCGGCTGGGAGCCGATCATGGAGAAGGGCAACATCATCGGCCTCTACGACGTCACCGGCGGCGGCGCCATCTCGCTCGAGCCCGGCGGACAGTTCGAGCTCTCCGGCGCGCCGGTCGAGAACGTGCACCAGACCCAGAGCGAGCTGATGGCGCATCTGGCGCAGGTGCGCGAGATCGCGACCCCGCTCGGCATCGGCTTCCTCGGGCTCGGCATGACGCCGTCCTGGTCGCGCGCCGACATCCCGGTGATGCCCAAGGGCCGCTACAAGATCATGACCAATTACATGCCGAAGGTCGGCCAATACGGCCTCGACATGATGTACCGGACCTGCACGGTGCAGACCAATCTCGACTTCTCCTCCGAAGCCGACATGGTCAAGAAGCTGCGCGTCTCGCTCGCGCTGCAGCCGGTCGCGACCGCGCTGTTTGCCAATTCGCCGTTCACCGAGGGCAAGCCGAACGGCTTCCTGTCGTTCCGCTCCGAGATCTGGCGCGACACCGACAATGCGCGTTCGGGCATGATGCCGTGGGCATTCGAGGACGGCATGGGTTTCGAGCGCTATGTCGACTACGCGCTCGACGTGCCCATGTATTTCGTCAAGCGCGACGAGGATTACATCGACGTCTCGGGCTCCTCGTTCCGCGCCTTCTTCGACGGCCGCAACAACAATCTGCCCGGTGAACGTCCGACGCTGTCGGACTGGGCCAATCATCTTTCGACGATCTTCCCGGAGGTGCGCCTCAAGCGCTATCTCGAGATGCGCGGCTCCGATGGTGGCCCGTGGGGCCGCCTGCCGGCGCTGTCGGCTTTCTGGGCCGGGCTGCTCTACGACGATGTGTCGCTCGATGCCGCCTGGGACCTCGTGAAGCACTGGACCGCGCATGAGCGCCAGGCCCTGCGCGACGACGTGCCGCGGTTCGGCTTCAAGGCGCGGATCAAGGACCGCTATCTGTTCGAGATCGCCAAGGAATGCCTCGTTCTGGCCCATGCCGGCCTGCGCCGCCGCGGCCAGATCGACCAGCTCGGCCGCGACGAAACCCGGCATCTGGAGCCGCTCGATCGCATCATCGATTCCGGCCGGACCCCGGCCGAGGAGATGCTGGAGAAGTTCAACGGCGCCTGGAACGGCTCCGTGGAACCGGCCTACGCGGAATACGCGTTCTAGGCCAGAGGCCGACGACCAGGACCTGAGCCGTTCATCGCCCATACAGGTTTGCGGCGATCAAATGACCGGCTGAAAAAACCTGAGCGCCGTCAATAACTCGAAAGCTGTTCCGATGGGGAAGGGCCGCCTGCGCGGGGCCGTCATGGCAAACGTCGTGGCCTGCGCCACGTTGCTTGCGCTCGTGTTTGCGAGCGCGCCTGCGCGCGCCCAGACGGCGTTCGACCGGCCCGGCGGCGACTATTTCAGCTCGCCGGTGACGTCAGGTGACCCCGAGGATTGCGCGCTGCAGTGTGAGCGTGATCGCCGCTGCCGCTCCTGGAGCTTCAACTATCCCGACGTCGAAGGCGGCTCGGCAGTGTGCTGGCTCAAGAACACGGTGCCGCCGCGTGTCCCGGGCAGCTGCTGCATCTCCGGTGTGCGTGGCGCCGGCGTGATCGAGCCGCGGATCGAAGGCGTTGAAACGTCGATCGACCGCCCCGGCGGCGACTTGCGCAATTTCGAGATCAAGGACGGCGAAGGCGAAGAGGCCTGCAAGGCCGCCTGCATCGCGGACAACAAGTGCCGCGCCTTCACCTATTCCCGTCCCGGCTACACCGGGCGTGAAGCGCGCTGCTTCCTGAAAAAGGAAATCAAGCCGCCGCGCCGCAAGGCGGGCTTCACGTCGGGCGTGGTCAGATAGCGCGCAGCGAATCCAGCGACCCGCTCCTCAATTCGCCGCCGACACCAGCCTGTCCCCGCACGCATTCGCGTAGAACTTGCCGCCGCATTGGCGCTTGATGGCGGCGCAGCGCACCGCGGGAGACGCATTTTCCGGAACGCTGAAGCCGCAGCTCAGGCCTTCGGCACTGCGGCCCGTCTTGCCGGCGGCAAAGGCGGCACTGGAGGCTGTGATGCAGACGACGAGGAAGGCCGCGGCGGCGATTTCGATCAGCAGTCTCATGGACGTTTCCTCCACACTGATGGCTGAATCTGCCCTCAATCTAGCACCGAATCCGCATCTCTCCGTACGCTTCCGGGTTCCCAAATCGGCCCGTTCCTTGCATAAATTTACGCCAGCGCAGTGCACGGCCGCGCCAGCGATGGTTCCGGTGCAGGGGCAAGACGCGTAGAGTTAGTGGTGTTCTCGCGACCAGGAAGTGACGGCCTTGCAAGATCAATCGTTCCAGCCAAGTTTGCCGGCCTCCGGCCAGCCCATCGACGAGCTCGCGCTGGCTGACGTCAAGGGCGCGATCCTGGCGAAGCTGCGCCTTGCCATCGGCAAGGATGCGGGCATGGCCACCAAGCACGACTGGTACCAGGCCGCAGCGCTCGCGCTGCGCGACCGCATCGTGCATCGCTGGCTCACGGCCGAGAAGCACAGCTACGATGCGGGACGCAAGCGCGTCTATTATCTCTCGCTCGAATTCCTGATCGGCCGTCTCTTCACCGACGCGCTGAACAACATGGGGCTGCTCAAGATCTTCGAGGTCGCGCTCGGCGATCTCGGCGTGTCGCTGCCTGAGCTCCGCAAATGCGAGCCGGATGCCGCGCTCGGCAATGGCGGCCTGGGGCGGCTCGCCGCCTGCTTCATGGAGAGCATGGCCACGCTCTCGATCCCCGCGATCGGCTACGGCATCCGCTACGATTACGGCCTGTTCCGCCAGATCATCAATCAGGGCTGGCAGCAGGAATATCCGGACGAATGGCTGAGCTTCGGCAATCCCTGGGAATTGCAGCGGCCCGAGGTGATCTATCACGTCCATTTCGGCGGTGGCGTCGAGCATGTCGACGACAAGGGCCGCGACCGCGCGATCTGGCATCCGGCCGAGACCGTGCAGGCGATCGCCTATGACACGCCGATCGTCGGCTGGCGCGGCCAGCACGTCAACGCGCTCCGCCTGTGGTCGGCACGCTCGCCCGATCCGTTGAAGCTCGACGCCTTCAACAAGGGCGACTATGTCAGCGCCAGCGCCGAGCAGTCGCGCGCGGAAGCCATCTGCAAATTCCTCTATCCGAACGACGAGAGCCCGGCGGGACGCGAGCTGCGGCTGCGCCAGGAGTATTTCTTCGTCTCCGCCTCGCTGCAGGACCTGGTCAATCGCCACCTGACCTCCGACGGCCAGCTTCGCAGCCTCGCGATGAAGGTCGCGGTCCAGCTCAACGACACGCATCCGAGCCTCGCCGTCACCGAGCTGATGCGCATCCTGGTCGACCTGCACAATTTCCGCTGGGACGAGGCCTGGAAGATCACGGTCGCGACGCTGTCCTACACCAACCACACGCTGTTGCCCGAGGCGCTGGAGACCTGGCCGGTCGAACTGTTCGAGCAGCTGTTGCCGCGCCATCTCGAGATCATCTACCGCATCAACGTGCAGCATCTCGCGCTGGCCGAAGCGCGCGCGCCGGGCGACATCGACTTCCGTGCCTCGGTTTCGCTGATCGACGAGAGGAGCGGACGCCGCGTGCGCATGGGCCAGCTCGCCTTCGTCGGCTCGCACCGCATCAACGGCGTCTCGGCGATGCATTCGGACCTGATGCGCGAGACCGTGTTCCACGATCTCAACCATCTCTATCCCGGCCGCATCACCAACAAGACCAACGGCATCACCTTCCGCCGCTGGCTGATGCTGGCGAATCCGAAGCTGACCGACCTGCTGCGCGAGACCTGCGGCGAAGCCGTGCTCGACGATCCGACCCAGCTCAGCCTGATCGAAGCCCGCGCCAGCGACGTCGAATTCCAGAAGAAGTTCCGCAGCGTCAAGCTTCACAACAAAACCGCGCTGGCGCGCCTGATCGGCGAGCGGCTCGGCATCAAGGTCGATCCGACCTCGCTGTTCGACGTGCAGATCAAGCGCATTCACGAATACAAGCGCCAGCTCCTCAACATCATCGAGACGGTGGCGCTGTACCAGGCGATGAAGGACGATCCCAACGGCAACTGGGTGCCGCGGGTGAAAATCTTCGCCGGCAAGGCGGCGGCGAGCTACCGCTACGCAAAATTGATCATCAAGCTGGTCAACGACGTCGCGGACGTCGTCAACAACGATCCCGCGATCGGCGGCAAGCTCAAGGTCGTCTTCCTGCCCGACTACAATGTCAGCCTTGCGGAGGTGATCATTCCCGCGGCCGATTTGTCCGAGCAGATCTCGACCGCCGGCATGGAGGCCTCCGGCACCGGCAACATGAAGCTGTCGCTGAACGGCGCCCTCACCATCGGCACGCTCGACGGCGCCAACATCGAGATCCGCGACCATGTCGGCGCGGAGAACATCGCGATCTTCGGCATGGAGGCCGGCGACGTGATGATCCGCCGCAAGCAGGGGCTGGATGCCTCCGACGTGATCCGCAATTCGCCAAAGCTCCAGCGCGCCATCAATGCGATCGGCACCGGCGAGTTCTCGCCCGGTGATCCCGGCCGCTTCGAATCCATCGCGCACGCGCTGCGCTATCTCGACCACTACATGGTCAGCGCCGATTTCGATTCGTATTACGAGGCGCAACGCAGTGTCGACGCACGCTGGCAGGTGGCGCCGGCCTGGACGCGCGCCTCCATCCTCAATGTCGCGCGCATGGCCTGGTTCTCCTCGGACCGCACCATACGCGAATATGCCGAGGAGATCTGGAACGTGCCGGTCAATCCGACCACGCCGCTGCTGCCAGATCTGCGCGACGTCGCAGGCTGATTTTCCGCAACGTGAAATCGGCGTTACCTGCGAGGTTATTGATTTGGCAGGATAGGCATCATATTACGGCTTGAGCTTTTTCTGGCCGGAGTCGATCGTGCCTGTCGGCGAGTATACGAGCCCGGATGGGCAGCTTCGATTGCTGGTCATATGTCCGGACGGGGACTGGACGCTGGGGTTCGACGGATTCTCCTGGCACACGCACGGCAGCATCCTTGCCAGTCTTTCAGGCAAGGACGAGGAAGCTGCCATCGGCGACTTCGTCGCCGATCTGATCAGCGGCAAGAGTATCATTGCGCTGAAGCGCATAGGAGGCTCCGTCGCGGATGCCTGGGTCACAGATGATCCGGCAGACGATGTTTTGAGTTCGCAGCAATATGGGCCTGGTGATGAGACGATGGAGTTTCGTCGTTGGGACGGAAGCTCAGTAGAGGTCTAATCCCATGCACGCCAAGCTCCCGCACCCGTTCGACGACGCCACCCGCATCACCGCCGGTGACAGCAGCTGGCAGGGACACACCAGCGACGACTACTGGGCCTTTGTCGGCCCTTTCGGCGGCGCCACGGCCGCGACGATCCTGCGTGCGCTGATCGACCATCCGCAGCGCGCCGGCGATCCGCTGGCGCTGACCGTCAATTATTGCGCGCCGATCGCCAAGGGGCCGTTCGATCTGGACGTGCGGCTGGTGAAGGCCAATCGCTCCAGCCAGCATTGGAGCGTCGAACTGTCGCAGGGCGGCGGCGAGGTCGCAACGCTCGCCACCGCCGTGTTCGCCGAGCGCCGGCCGTCCTGGGAGCACAGGGTGGCGCAATATCCGGACGCCACGGCGTTCGAGGCAACGCTGCCATTCCCGAAGATCTCGGCGTCCTGGGCCAACCAGTATGAATTCCGCTTCGTCGAGGGCGAGATGCGGATCGGCCCGCCGCAGGCCGAGCTCGCTGGCACCTATTCCAAGCTCTGGATCGGCGATCGCACGCCGCGCAAACTCGACATGCTGTCGCTGATGTCGATGTCGGACGCCTTCTTCGGCCGCATCTTCCACGCCAGGCGCGAGCTGGTGCCGTTCGGCACGGTGTCGCTGACGACATATTTTCACACCGACAGCGAAGAGCTCGCCGCCGAGGACATCACACGCGTGCTCGCGACGGCCGATTCGAAGATCATGCACAAGAACTATGCCGATCAGAACGCCGAGCTGTGGTCGCCGAACGGCAGGCTGCTCGCGACCACGACGCAGATCGCGTATTTTAAGGCGTGACTACTTCCGCAAGCTCGTCATTGCGAGGAGCGTAGCGACGAAGCAATCCAGACTGTCTCCGCGGAGGGATTCTGGATTGCTTCGCTGCGCTCGCAATGACGGCGGAGAGATCTCGCGAGAACAAAAAGGGCGGCCTCGCGGCCGCCCTTTTGCATTGAAGACAGAGCGAGAGATTACTCCGCCGCGAGCTTCACGTCCGGCGCGGCCGCGCGCACTTCGGCGTCGACCTGGGCTTCGAACTTGGCAAAGTTCTTCTGGAACATGCCGACCAGCGCGCGGGCGGTCTTGTCGAACTCGTCCTTGTCCTTCCAGGTGTTCACCGGGTTCAGGATCTCGGCCGGCACGCCCGGCAGCGCGGTCGGGACCGCGAAGCCGAAATATTTGTCGGTGCGGAATTCGACGTTGCGAAGCGAGCCGTCGAGCGCGGCGGTGAGCAGCGCGCGCGTCACCTTGATCGGCATGCGCGAGCCGGTGCCATACTTGCCGCCGGTCCAGCCGGTGTTGACCAGCCAGCAATCGACATTGTGCTGGGCGATGAGGTCGCGCAGCATGTTGCCATAGACGCTGGGGTCGAGCGGCAGGAAGGGCGATCCGAAGCAGGTCGAGAATTCCGGCTGCGGCTCGTTGCCGAGACCGCGCTCGGTGCCGGCGACCTTGGCGGTGTAGCCGGACAGGAAGTGATACATCGCCTGCGCCGGCGAAAGCTTTGCGATCGGCGGCAGCACGCCGAAGGCGTCGGCGGCGAGCATCACCACGTTCTTCGGCTGCGGCGCGCGGCCGGTGCGCGAAGCGTTCGGGATGAAGTCGAGCGGGTACGCGGAGCGCGTGTTCTCGGTCTTGGAGCCGTCGTCGAAATCGACGATTCGGGTGTCCTCGTCGAGCACGCAGTTCTCGAGCACCGCGCCGAAGCGCGTCGACGCCGCATAGATCTCGGGCTCGGCTTCCTGCGAGAGCTTGATGCACTTGGCGTAGCAGCCGCCCTCGAAGTTGAAGACGCCGTTCGGGCCCCAGCCATGCTCGTCGTCACCGATCAGCGTGCGGTTCGGATCGGCCGACAGCGTGGTCTTGCCGGTGCCTGATAGCCCGAAGAAGATCGCGGTGTCGCCATTGGCGCCGACATTGGCCGAGCAGTGCATCGGCATCACGCCGCGCTCGGGCAAATAGTAGTTCAGCGTGGTGAAGACGGACTTCTTCATCTCGCCGGCATAATAGGAGCCGCCGATCAGGACGATCTTGCGGGCGAAATCGATCGCAACGACGTTCTCCGACTTGCAGCCGTGGCGTTTCGGATCGGCGCGGAAGCTCGGCATGTCGATGATGGTGAGCTCCGGGGTGAAGCTCGGCAGCTCGACGGCCTCGGGGCGGATCAGCAACGTACGGATGAACAGCGAGTGCCAGGCGAGCTCGGTGAAGACGCGGGTCTTGATCCGGTACGCCGGATCGGCGCCGCCATAGAGGTCCTGCGCGAACAGGCTCTTGCCTTCGGCGTGCTTGAGGAAGTCCTGGTAGAGCGTCTCGAACTGCTCTGCGGTGATCGACTGGTTACCGGCCCACCACATCTTCTTGTCGGTGGTGGCGTCACGCACCGTGAACTTGTCCTTCGGGCTGCGGCCGGTGAACTCACCGGTGTCGGCGCAAAGCGAACCGTCTGCCGACAGCACCGCCTCGCCCGCGGAAAGTGAGTATTGATAGAGTTGCGGCGCGCCGAGGTTCCAGTGAACCCGTTTGAGATTCTTTAAGCCGAATTTGTCGGCACCGAAGGCACCGTTGCGCACGCCCGTCTCTTGCACGAAAAATCCTCCTAGAACCCGCGACACTCAGCGCGACCAAGCTTTGGCGCCATCGCAGTCACCGTGAATTATAGGCCGTCCGGCCTCGGTTGAACGACGTAATAATGGTGAACGCTGGCGTTGCCAAGCCGATCTCGCAGGATTTGGTTTATTCAAGGACCGCGCCAAATGCCGCGCATGTCAGCTCTGAGCGAGCGTATCAAAAAAATACGAATGATCGCGCAACCAAATGCGCAATTCCGCGTTTCCTGTGGTTATTGCGACGCACAATCGCAGGACCGTCCTATCGTACCTCGCCTTCGCCGATCAGCGCGAACGGCCCCCACATCGCGGGATAGGCGTTGCGCGGTGACGAGGTGTCATCGACATACGTCAACATCGCGCGGCGCAAAGCTTCGGCACGGCCGATTTTTGGTTCGTTCTTGAGCAGTTCGAAAGTCGACGTGGTCAAGCGGGTGGCAGCTTCCGAATCCACTGCCCAATGCGAGACCAGCAGCGCACGTGCACCCGCGTAGAAGAACGAGCGCGCCAGCCCCGACAGGGCCTCGGCGCCGGGCTTGTCGCCGGCGATGGTGTTGCAGGCCGATAGCACAACCCAATCGGCGTTGAGCTTGAGCTGAGCGACTTCACTTGCCGTGAGCAAGCCGTCATCCAGCTCTGTCGGCCGATCGGGAATGGAGAGCGCAAGCGAGGGCTCGCCCAATCCCTTGATATCGCCGGCAACGAGACCGTGGGTGGCAAAGTAGATGATGCTGTATTGAGCAAGCGCTGCACGCTTCAGCGTCGTTTCGCTGGCATCGCGGCCGAGATGGATGTCGGCCTCGGCCGCGCCGACATCCTTGGCCACAGCGTTCAACTCATCCGCGGTATCCGGCAGTTGCGGTAGCGCCTGCGCAAGCCGCGCGCGATCGACGCCGGCACCGCGCCAAAAATCGCTATAGGCAATTGTTGCAATGTTGCGTGCGGCGACCTTGCCGCTTGCCGCGCGACGATCGGCCGGCCCTTCGAGCGCGGGATTGAACACGGGATCGCCAAAGCCGGTCATCGGCTTCACGCCCTGCTCCCGACGCGCGACGGCACGCAGCGATTTCAGGCTGACCACCGAGGGCAGTACCGACACCGCCTGACGCCGCAACAGCCAGGAGGCGCTGCGATAGCCTTCGAGCGTGTCCGGGATCGCAGCTTGCGGCGTCTCCGTGACGAGCAGATGAAACGGCAACGCCGTCAGCGCGGCCGACGGCACCACCAGCAGGTTGCGCTTGTCCTTCGTCAGCGCTTCGATCGGGCCGAGCAGCGCGACATAAAGCTCGTTGGCGAGCCCGAGGTCGAACAGTCCTGATTTGCCGGAGGCATCGCGCGCCTTGCCGACATCGAGCCCCTTGCGGAAGGCAGTCACCTTCTGCGTCAGCGCGTTCGCGCCGAGCGGAATCTCCTTCCAGTCGACGCCTTCGCGCGTGATCGCGACGACATAGCTCTGCCTGTCGACGACGGAGTAGAGCACCATCGCCTCGTCGGGCGACAGCAAGGGCTGGATATCCTTGACCGCCAGCGGCAGGGGGTTGGAGAGCGACGCATAATCGGGAAACTCGACCGCGAGCGTCTTCTGCAAGCCCGTGCGCTCGTTCGCTATCGCCGCGATCCGCGCCCGGCTGCGCTGCTCGGCCGCGACGTCGCGCTGGGCCGGTTGCTTCGACACCGCGGCGATGATCGCCTTGTCGAGCGCCTCGGACTCGGCCGCAAGATCCTGGTCCCGGCGCACGAGCTCGGCGAGCCGGTCGCTGCCGGCAGCAAGGCGCACGGCCAGCTTGTTCACGGCGGACGCGGCGGAGGATTGCGTGCCACGCTGGATCGCGGCGAGCGCCTCGTCCAGCGCCTTGTCGTCAGGCAGCAGATATTGCTGTCGCGCGGCGAACAGGACCGGCAGCACGACGCGCAGCTGCGCGCGATTGGTCGCAAGCGTCTTTTCCGCGAGCGGCAGCGCATCGGCGTTCCGCCCCGAGACGTGGAGGAAATAAGCGAGATTGCTGGTCGAGGTCGCAACGTCCGGATGATCGGGACCGAGCGCACGTTCGCGGATCGACAGCGCACGGCGATAGAGCGGCTCCGCATCGGCATAGCGCCGCTGATGCTCGTAGAGACCGGCGAGATTGTTCAGCGAGCGCGCGACGTCGGGATGGTCCGGTCCCAGCACCTTTTCGCGGATCGCGAGCGAGCGCCGGATCGGCGCCTCGGCATCCGCATCGCGGTTGAGGTCGCGATCGAGCTGGCCGAGATTGTTCAGGAGCGTCGCGACCGCCGGATGCTCGGGGCCACCGGCCTTCTGGTAGATCGTGAGCGCGCGCTGAAACAACGGCTCGGCTTCGGCCTGACGCTGCTGCTTCACATAGTATGTGGCGAGATTGTTGAGGGACTGACCGACGTCGGGATGCTCGCGCGACAGCGCCTTCTCGCGAACGGCGAGCGCACGCTTGAACAGCGGCTCGGCCTCTGCAAAGCGGCTCTGCCTCTGATAGAGCGCGGCGAGGTTGTTCAGCACCGGTGCGATCTCGACACTGTCGAGACCGGTCCCCTTCTCCATCAGTGCAATGGCGCGCTTGTAGAGCGGCTCGGCCAGGTCGTCGTGACCCTGGTCGGCGTAGATCTGCGCAAGGTTGTTGAGCGCGCCCGCGAGATCACGATTGTTGGTGGTCTTCTCGAGAGACGCCACCATGGCCTGCGCCAGCGGCAGCGCCTCCGAATATCTGCCGGCGCTTCGGAGTGCGTTGATCCGCGCGCTCTCGGCGGCGAGACCTTTCTGGGCAAAGCCGGGCGTGGCAAGCGATGCGGTGATCGCGAGCGCCAAACCCGCAACCAGCGTCAAACGACGGCGTATCATGAACCCTCTCGCTGCCGACTTCGAACCATTACGGTCTTGGGTCGCAGCGATGGGGGGCAGCGTTCAAATTGTTGCGCGCTAGTCCACCTTCGCGCGCGCTTCGCCAGCAAGGCGGACCAGCATCTTGCGCAGCGCCGTGCCGTCAGTCACCCGCTCCGGGAAGTCCAGCCGCAGCGCAGTCTGGCCATCCTGCATGTCGAGACCTTCGGGGTCGCAGCCGGTGCAGCGCCAGTCGCCCTCCGCCGCGCCGAGGAGTTTTGTTGCATAGAGGCCCATGGCGTCGCGGTGGTCGGCATTCATGTGCGCGACCGCCCCCTCCTCCGCCGCCAGCAGATCCTCGGCGCCGGTAAGGTCCGTCAGGAACTGCTCGGGCTTGAGATCCACGATGCGGCCGAAGCCGGCGACCAGATGGGTTCCCGTGGGCCGAATTCTGAAGAAAGAGAAATCCTTAAACGAAACAAACGCTTCGGCCGATGGATGGGCATTGAGATACCGCCGCTGGAGCAGATCCTTGTCGGCATCGGCCTGTTCCGCCCGGCCGGACAGCATGATTCGGGCGCCCTCCAGCGGATCGCCGGCCGCGCGTTCGTCCAGCATCAGGGAGACCCGGTTATCCGCCAGGATGTTCCTGGTGTGCACGGCCAGGCCCGAGATCAGCAGGATCGGCGAGCCGTCGGGGTGGCTCGCCAGATTGACCAGGGAGCAATAGGGATCGCCGCTGCCGGCCATCAGCGTTGCCAGCGCCCCCTGGCGCGAGCGCCTGAGCAGCGATTTGGCGAGCTTTCCGGGGTCGAAATCAGGGGTCGGGTGCATCGGCTTTCTCGGGTCAGGTGGTTGCAAGGGAGGTCTTTTTTCGGGTAAACGGGGGTCAGGTTAAGGGTCGAAACGCGGCGAATCTGCTGCGCTTCGTGGAACTTGGTCACACTTCAGCCCAGCTTGCATTGCTCGGTGACAAGGTTCGACCGCCGAATTCGGCACCCGTGTATGCGGCGCATCAGTGAATTGCTCGCCGTTTCAAGCCACGACCCAAACGGAAAGCAGAAAGCAGAGGCTCATGCCCACAATCGCTTTGGTCGACGACGACCGCAACATTCTCACATCCGTCTCGATCGCGCTGGAGGCCGAAGGCTACCGCATCATGACTTACACCGACGGCGCCTCCGCGCTCGACGGCTTTCGCACCACCCAGCCCGATCTTGCCATTCTCGACATCAAGATGCCGCGCATGGACGGCATGGAAACGCTGCGCCGGCTGCGGCAGAAATCCGACCTGCCGGTGATCTTCCTGACCTCCAAGGACGAAGAGATCGACGAGCTGTTCGGCCTCAAGATGGGCGCCGACGACTTCATCCGCAAACCGTTCTCGCAGCGCCTGCTGGTCGAGCGCGTCAAGGCCGTGCTGCGCCGCTCTGCGCCGAAGGACCCGACCGTCGCGCCGAAGGAGAACGATGCCAAGGCGCTCGACCGCGGCCTGCTGCGCATGGACCCCGAACGGCACACCTGCACCTGGAAGAACGAGCCGGTGACGCTGACCGTCACCGAATTCCTGATCCTCCAGGCGCTGGCAACCCGGCCGGGCGTGGTGAAGAGCCGCAACGCGCTGATGGACGCCGCCTATGACGACCAGGTCTATGTCGACGACCGCACCATCGACAGCCACATCAAGCGGCTGCGCAAGAAGTTCAAGGTGACCGACAACGAGTTCGAGATGATCGAGACGCTCTACGGCGTCGGCTACCGCTTCAAGGAAGCCTGAGGCTCACGCGCCTTCACGAAAGACTGAGAGCATCGCCGGTTCTCGTTCCATCGGGACCGGGATGGCTCTAGGATGCGGGGACCCTTCGCACGAGATGTCCTAACGCGGGCGTAAGCATTGCTTGACCGAACGCAGCCTGACGAGAACCAGAATGCCGGGGATATCGCATCCGACGGCGTACCGGAGCACGTCGCCGACGACAAGCCGGCCGCGCAAGGTTGGCGGCCGCTGTCCTGGCTGACGCGCGCCGGTCAGTATTTCTTCGCGCTCTCCTTCTCGAGCCTGACCCGCCGCATCGTCTCGCTCAACCTCGCCGGCCTCGTCGCGCTGGTCGCGAGCATTCTCTATCTCTCGCAGTTCCGCGCCGGCCTGATCGACGCGCGTGCGCAGAGCCTGCTGGTGCAGGCCGAGATCATCGCCGGTGCCATCGGAGCGTCGGCGACCGTGCAGACCAACGCGATCACGGTCGATCCTGACCGCCTGCTCGATCTGAAGCTCGGCGACAGCTACGGCGAATCCGACGATTATTCGGCGCTGAACTTCCCGATCAGCCCGGAGCGCGTGGCACCCGTGCTGCGCACACTGATCTCGCCGACCAAGACCCGCGCGCGGATATTCGATCCCAACGGGACGGTGCTGCTCGACAGCCGCGACCTCGAGAACGTGCTGATCTTCCCGTTGCCGCCGCCATCGCAGAAGCCCGGCGTGATCGAGCGCGGCCTGACTTCGGTGCGCCTCTGGATCAACCGCGGTGACCTGCCGCTGTATCGCGAGCTCGGGCGCGAGAACGGCAATGGCTATTCGGAAGTGAGCGACGCGCTCCAGGGCCAGAAGCGTTCGATGGTGCGGGTCAATTCGCGCGGCGAGGTGATCGTCTCGGTCGCAGTCCCCGTGCTGCGCTCGCGCGCCATCCACGGCGCCCTGATGCTGTCGACGCAGGGCGACGACATCGACCAGATGGTCACCGCCGAGCGCCTGGCGATCCTGAAGGTCGGCGGCGTCGCTGCCGCGGTCATGATCATGCTGTCGCTGCTGCTCGCCAGCACGATCGCAGGCCCGGTGCGCCGGCTCGCCGACAGCGCCGAGCGCGTCCGCCGCCGCATCAAGGCGCGCATCGAGATTCCCGACTTCACCCGGCGCCGCGACGAAATCGGTCACCTTTCCGGCGCGCTGCGCGACATGACCAGCGCGCTCTACAGCCGCATCGAGGCGATCGAGATGTTCGCCGCCGATGTCGCGCATGAACTGAAGAACCCGCTGACCTCGCTGCGCTCCGCGGTCGAGACGCTGCCGCTGGCGCGCAACGAGACCAGCCGCGCGCGCCTGCTCGAGGTGATCGAGCATGACGTCAAACGGCTCGACCGCCTCATCTCCGACATCTCCGACGCCAGCCGCCTCGACGCCGAATTGCAGCGCCAGGATGCGGTCCGGGTCGACCTGCGCCGCCTGCTGACGACGCTCGTATCCGTCGCCAATGAAACCAAGCTCGGCCATGACGTCGCGGTCGAAACGCGCTTCGAGGGCCGCGGCGCGACCGACGCGTTCTCCGTGACGGGCCACGATTCACGGCTCGGGCAGGTGGTCTCCAACCTGCTCTCCAACGCGCAATCGTTCTCCGAGCCCGGCAGCAAGGTGCGCCTCACCTGCCGCCGCGTCCGTTCCGAGATCGAGATCGTGGTCGACGACGACGGTCCCGGCATCCGCGACGACGCGCTGGAGCGCATCTTCGAGCGCTTCTACACCGACCGTCCGCACCAGGGCTTTGGCCAGAACTCCGGCCTCGGCCTGTCGATCTCCAAGCAGATCGTCGATGCCCATGGCGGACGCATCTGGGCCGAGAACCGCCCGGGCCCTGTGGACGAGGACGGAGCGCCTACGGTTGTCGGCGCGCGTTTCGTGGTGAGGCTGCCGGCGCTATGAGCGGCGGTGGCCCCAGCGTTCACGCCTCCGCAGTCAAGGTCGGGACTCTGGCGGTGCTGATCCGCGGGCCCTCAGGCTCCGGCAAGTCGCGCCTTGCCTTCGATTTGATCATGGCGGGACGCGCCGGCGTGGTCGAAAGGGCCGTTCTGGTCGGCGATGACCGTGTCCATCTGGCGACAGTCGGCGATGAAATTGAAGTCCGCCCCGCGCCGCTGCTGGCCGGCCTGATCGAGATTCGGGGACTGGGAATCCGCCGCTGCGACTTCGTGGAGCATGCGACCGTCGGCCTCGTGGTCGATCTGGACGCCGCCGACGCAGAACGGCTGCCTGCGGCGGAATCGCTGAAAACAAGCATTTTCGGTGTCGAAATACCGCGAATCCCCGTCGGGCGCGACTATTCGCCCCTCCCTTTGGTTGTTGCGGCCTTGACCACTACCAAGAGTTCATCTTCCGTTAACCCTTCAGGCGATTGTTTGAAGGGAAATGGTAACCATATGAACCCCACTATCGCGACCGAATAGACCGGCGCAGCTCCCCTCATCCATCCGTCTAGTTTCAGGGAGATACGCAACATCCCCTCTTGCGCGGGGGCTCTGGATGGTCAAAGTGGCGCGTTCGTGCGGTGCACCAAAAGCGCCCGCGAGGAGTTTTCCGATGATTGGTCTAGTACTTGTGACCCACGGGCGCCTTGCCGACGAATTCAAGGCAGCGCTTGAGCATGTCATGGGCCCACAAAAGCAAATCGAAGCGATCACGATCGGTGCCGAAGATGATTCCGATCTCTGCCGAAGCGACATCATCGAGGCGGTCAACCGCGTCGATTCCGGCGACGGCGTCGCGATCCTCACCGACATGTTCGGCGGCACGCCGTCGAACCTTGCAATATCCTGCATGAGCCGGCCGAAGGTCGAAGTGCTCGCCGGCATCAACCTTCCCATGCTGGTGAAGCTTGCCAAGGTGCGCGAGGAGCGTCCGCTGCCCGACGCGATCGCGATGGCCCAGGAAGCGGGTCGCAAATACGTCACCATTGCCAGCCGCGTGCTCGCCGGCAAATGAGCGACGACGCGCCGCTCGGAAACCAGGCCGGGACAGGCGTGCCGGCGGGAGCCATTTCCAAAGACCTCCTGATCATCAACAAGCGCGGCCTGCACGCCCGCGCCTCGGCGAAATTCGTCCAGGCGGTGGAGCGCTTCAACGCGCAGGTGTGGGTGACGCGCGGCGGCGAGACCGTCGGCGGCACCTCGATCATGGGCCTGATGATGCTGGCCGCAGGACCGGGCACGACGATCACGGTCGCCGCCGCCGGTGACGATGCCCAGGCTGCGCTTGCGGCGATTACCGAGCTCGTTGAAAGCAAGTTCAACGAGGAAGGGATCTGAGCCACGCGCTCAGTGCCGTAGGGTGGGCAAAGGCGCGAAGCGCCGTGCCCACCATCTCGCGACAATCGCCATAGAAGTGGTGGGCACGCTTCCGCCGTCGCTCTTCGAGCTATGGCGGACAAGTCGCTTTGCCCACCCTACGAGATCTACAACGCCGCAATCACTTCGCCGGCGGGGCGATGTAGATATTCCAGCTCATCGCCGGGCCGGCCTTGCCGTGGGTGAAGCGGCGCGTCGTCATCACGATGCGCTCGGCGTTCGGCGCGATCTCCGAGACCCATTTCTCGAACGCCGGCAGGCGGCCATCGGTCGGATCGAACACACCGATGAAGCCATACTTCCTGGCATCCTCGCGCGACGTCAGCCCGGAATCCCAGGCTTCGAGCGGCATCAGCGCGGCCGGATGATCGGGGCTGTAGAACACCATCGGCTGGATCGACTCCATGGTGCCGGCGACGACCGCCCAGCGCGAGCCGAAACGCGTGTGCCAGGCCTGCGTCAATTCATGCGCCAGCTCCGAGCGCGCGCCGTAGGTTGCCGTGTTGCCGGCATTGGCGGCCATCTCGCGCGCGGCGATCCAGGGCGAGGCGGCGAGCGTGGCGACGCTGAGCAGGAGCCAGATCACGGCGATGTTGAACAGGGCCGCACTCTGCACCCGCAGCGCCGGGATCGCGACCAGCGCCAAGGGCACCAGGAAGAACAGCGAGATGCCCCAATCGGTCTTCATGTAGATGCTGAAGGCCAGCGCGCCGAGCGGCGGGCCGACCGCGACGATGATCTGGATGATCCAGACGTTCAGCGCCTGCGCAACATTGACGCCGGGATTGGCGCCGCGCCCCCAGGCACGCGTGACGATGCGTAACGGCGCGCGCAGCAGCAGCGTGAACCAATGCGGCACCAGCGCCATTGCGAGCGCGGCCAGCGCCACCGGCAACGCCAGCAGCGCCAAATTATGCAGGGCGTAGCCCGCCACGAGCTGATGGACCTGGCGGCTGTCATCGAGGCTGTAGGTATCGCCGGCATAGGTCAGCGGCACGAAATGCACGCCCGCAAGCCAGACGATGTGCGGGATCATCGCCACGACCATTGTCGCGATCGCCACCCACGGCGCCGGCGACAGCAGGAATCGCAGCCGGTCGGGATGTATCAGCGCAGCAAGGCCAATGGCGCCGATCATGGTCAGCACCCAGTATTTGGTCATCAGCGCCAGCGCGCCGGCGAGCCCGAACCAGATGCCGGACTGCCAGGTCCGCTTCTCGAAGGCGTTGAGATAGGCGAGCACGAGCAGCGGCAGCGTGACGAGCTGGAGCAGGTCGGGGTTGTACTTGAAACCCTTGAAATTGAAGATCGGGTAGAGCGCGACCATCACCACGACCAGGAACGCACGCCGCGCGTCCACGACGCGCAAGCTCAGCAGCCAGCAGATCACCATGCCGACGCCGACGGTCGCCATCGCCAGCGCATAGGTCGCCCAGTCCGCCGCCGGGAACACCTTGAACCAGAGGCCGGCGACCCAGCCCGACAGCGGCGGGTGCTTGCCGTAGCCCCACAGGAACTCCTGGCCCCAGCCATAGGCTTCTGCGACGTCCATGTGAACGTCCTGCGCTGCCTTGAGATTGATCAGGATGAAGGTCCAGATCACCGCATGCAGGATGGCGAGCTGGATCACCAGCCAGAGCCGCGCTTCGGGCCGGATCGCGCAGGCGACCAGCCAGGCCCGGAAGCGGTTAAAGCTCACCCGGGCTTTTACGCGTGTTCGGGCAGACGGGATCGAGGTCGTGGACATGAGCCTGGACATGGGCCGTTGCGTAGCGCGTTTTGGGCCCTCGTGGAATCAGCTTGGCGTGAAGAAAGGCCCTGAAAATACAGCAATATGGTTGCCGCACGGGGATGTGAGTGGTATCCCGCGCCCATGACGACCGTCCCCATTTCCAACATCCGCAACTTCTCCATCGTCGCCCATATCGACCATGGCAAGTCGACGCTGGCCGACCGCCTGATCCAGATGACCGGCGGCCTCACCGACCGCGAAATGGCGGGCAAGGAGCAGGTGCTCGATTCCATGGACATCGAGCGCGAGCGCGGCATCACCATCAAGGCGCAGACGGTCCGCCTCGCCTACCACGCCAAGGACGGCAAGGACTACATCTTCAACCTGATGGACACGCCCGGCCACGTCGACTTCGCCTACGAAGTCTCGCGGTCGCTGGCGGCCTGCGAGGGTTCCCTGCTGGTGGTCGACGCCAGCCAGGGCGTCGAAGCGCAGACGCTCGCCAACGTCTACCAGGCGCTCGACAACAATCACGAGATCGTCCCGGTCCTGAACAAGGTCGACCTTCCCGCGGCCGAACCCGAGAAGATCAAGCAGCAGATCGAGGACGTCATCGGCATCGATGCCTCCGACGCCGTGATGATCTCGGCCAAGACCGGCCTCGGCGTCCCCGACGTGCTGGAAGCCATCGTCACCCGCCTGCCGCCGCCGAAGGGCGACCGCGACGCGACCTTGAAGGCGCTCTTGGTCGACAGCTGGTACGACGTCTATCTCGGCGTGGTCGTGCTGATCCGCGTGGTCGACGGCGTCATGAAGAAGAACCAGCGCATCCGCATGATGGGCACAGGCGCGGCCTATGATGTCGAGCGCGTCGGCTTCTTCACCCCGAAGATGGAGCAGGTCGACGAGCTCGGCCCCGGCGAGATCGGCTTCATCACCGCGGCGATCAAGGAAGTCGCCGACACCCGCGTCGGCGACACCATCACCGACGACCGGAAGCCGGTCACCGAAATGCTGCCGGGCTTCAAGCCGGCGATCCCGGTGGTATTCTGCGGCCTGTTCCCGGCCGACGCCAATGACTTCGAAACGCTGCGCGGGGCGATGGGCAAGCTGCGCCTCAACGACGCGAGCTTCTCCTACGAGATGGAAACCTCGGCTGCGCTGGGCTTCGGCTTCCGCTGCGGCTTCCTCGGGCTATTGCACCTCGAGATCATCCAGGAGCGGCTGTCGCGCGAGTTCGACCTCAACCTGATCGCGACCGCGCCAAGCGTGATCTACAAGATGCACCTGACCGACGGCCAGGAGATCTCGATCCACAATCCCGTCGACATGCCCGACGTGGTCAAGATCGCCGACATCGAGGAGCCCTGGATCGAGGCCACCATCCTCACTCCCGACGAATATCTCGGCAGCGTGTTGAAGCTGTGCCAGGACCGCCGCGGCGCGCAGAAGGAGCTGACCTATGTCGGCTCCCGCGCCATGGTGAAGTACGATCTGCCGCTCAACGAAGTCGTGTTCGATTTCTACGACCGCCTGAAATCGGTCTCGAAAGGCTACGCCTCGTTCGACTATCACCTGACCGACTACAAGGTGGCCGATCTCGTCAAGATGCAGATCCTGGTCAACAACGAGCCGGTCGACGCGCTGTCGATGCTGGTGCATCGCACCCGCGCGGAGGGGCGCGGCCGCGCCATGGTCGAGAAGATGAAGGAGCTGATCCCGCCGCACATGTTCCAGATCCCGATCCAGGCGGCGATCGGCGGCAAGGTGATCGCGCGCGAGACGGTGCGTGCGCTGCGCAAGGACGTCACCGCGAAGTGCTACGGCGGCGACATCACGCGTAAGCGGAAACTTCTGGAGAAGCAGAAGGAAGGCAAGAAGAAGATGCGGCAGTTCGGCAAGGTCGACATCCCGCAGGAAGCCTTCATTGCCGCGTTGAAGGTGGATAGCTGAGGGGAACGCTCAGGCCACTCCGGGCCCAACGAGATTGGGGCCGGCCCGGCCTATCGGGGGCCGACATGCAAAATTCGCGAAAACAACCCCATGCACAGTAGCCGCGCCCTTGTCGGCATTGGGTTTTTTCGATTTTACGAAATCGATTTGACCCGTCGGGCAAAACAGGGGCATGATGGCATCATGGCAGCGGGTGTCCAGCAGGCGTCCATCAGAACGCACCATCTCCGCCGCCGACCGATTGGCAACCTCTGAATTCGATATCCAGGCGCCACGTCGGTGACGGCCTGCTTCGGCTTCTGGCTCGTCAACCGACCTGCCAGGCGTTTGTCCTCGAAGACTGCTTTTGACCCTAAGCGGAGTTCGATCGGCGCTCTTGTCGACTCAGCAGTCAACTGGCCGCCGACATCATCCCTCCGGTACTCCGGCAATGTGCATTCCCTTAACAAAGCGCTTGATGCCTGCGACGAACGTCGCCTCGCCGCTCACTGAAACGCCTTTGACGCGACGGATGGTAAACCCTGGATCGAGCGCAAGTCCCGCTTTCGCCGCGACTTGCGCCTCGTCCAGCCTTCCAAGAAGCGCGAGCGCTGCAGCGTATCCGAAATGCAAGAGCGGATAGTTTCGATTGGCTTCGATTCCTCGAGCAAACCAGACCGCTGCTTCAGCGTCGGCAGCGATCAGCAGCTTGGCAAAGGCCGCCGTATTCATCCATCGAAAGGCGGAGATATCGCGAGGGGACAGCCGCAGCGCTTCATTGATGTGGGACTCCGTATCCGCAGCGCAACCCATATAATTTTTGGCGACGCCCAGCATCTCGTGAGCGTCAGCCAAATTGCGGTCCAGGGCCAAGGCTCGCTCGCACTCAGCCATGCCTCGGGCCACGCGATTCGTACAGATGAGTACGACGGCTAAGGTGAAATGAGCCCACGCATGGTCGGGCGCAAGGCACAGCGCCCTCAGCACTTTTGTCTCTGCTGCTGTCAGATGTTCGTGGGGGTGGTCGGTTAGGAACAAAACTCCAAGTGCGGACTCGACCGTCGCCGTCCAGCTCAAGGCGTCGATATTGTTGGGATCAATCGCCAAGGCTTGTTCAAAAAAAAGGCGAGCTTCTGCCAAATATTCGGGTGTCAATCCTTTGTTCCAGGAATAGCGGCCCTGGAAATAGAGATCGGCAGCATCGGGATTCAGCGTTCTTGCCGCGCGCCGCGACTCTGCGACAACGAGTTGGACGTCTAAGGTCCGCGCAATCCTGGCTACGATTTCGTCCTGCATATCGAGCAGATCGGCGAAGGACTTGTCGAAGCGGTCGGCCCACAAATGATTGCCCGTCGTCGCGTCGATCAATTGAACATTCACCCGGAGACGATCGTCGCAACGCTGCACCGAGCCTTCGAGCGCGTAGCGAACATTCAACTCGCGACCTATCTGCCTGACATCGACCGATTTGCCTTTGTAGGTGAACGCGGTGTGTTGGCCGATGACGAATGAGCCACTGATACGTGATAAATCCGTGGTGAGGCTCCCGGTCACGCCATCGACAAAGTAGTCCTGCTCTGGGGCGCTGCTGAGATTGACGAAGGGCAACACAACGATGGAAAGGCGAGGTGGTGAAAGCGACCTCTGCGCTGCATCATCGTTCTGCGCCACATGGCCAAGGGGGACGGTTGTGGGCCTTTGCGCCTCCTGCACTGTGCCAACAAAGCGGAAACCCTTGCGGGGCATCGTCCTTATCAGACGCTGTCTCTCGCCCGTGTCGCCAATTGCGCCGCGAGCAGCATTCATGCGCGTCGTGAGCGCGGCATCCGAGACGATGCGACCACTCCAAACAGCACCGAGGAGGTCGTCCTTGCTAACAACCCGCTCCCTGTTGCGAATGAGGTAAAGGAGCAAGTCAAACGTTTGTGGCGCAGTAGCGATCAGCACGGCTCCGCAGCGCAGCTCGCGCTGGTCCGTGTCCAATACGTAGTCTTCGAAGAGATAGCGCAAGGCCGTCTTCTCCGCCCGATAGACCTCATTTCTTCCCAAACGCGCTCATCGCAGAAGGACACCAAGAATAGGCCGGAGACGAGAGAAAAGTAAGCTGTTCGTTCAGGGATGACCGACGGCGGCCGATATGGAGCGGCTAGGCACTTCCGCTCGTGCCCCATCGCTTCCGTTGACGCGGTGCAGCTGTGTCGGGTGATGGCGGCAGAGCGGAAGTTTGCCCCTGAGCGCCAAACCGACGCTTTTGACCCAACCCGGACATCGCAGAGCCACCTTTGATTTTCAGTATCGCCTTTTAGACGCTAAGATGCGTTGACCTAGACTCTAGCTAGGGGGCGAACATGAGGCGGCGTGCTTTTCTCGGTGCCGTTTGTGGTGCGGTAGCATTGCCGCGGCTGGCTGCGGCGGCGGAGAGCGCCAAGAAGAAACGTCTTGCTATTTTCGTCCCGTCAGAGCCGAGCGCGGACTGGCACGAGCTTAGCGGGAAAAAATATCCTCGAGCCCTCTTCGCCGAGCTGCGACGGTTGGGACAGATCGAGGGACAAAACCTCAAAGTCGAAAGTTATGGACGAGAGCAAAACACGTCCGGCCTCGAGGCCTTGGCGACGGAAATCGTTAGCAGCAACCCGGACGTCATTCTCCTCGGTGGTCCTGGCGCACTCATCTTCAAAAAACTGACATCGCGTATTCCAATCGTAACGATAACTGCCGACCCCGTTCGACTGGGGATTGCCGAAAGTCTGGCTCGCCCGGGCGGAAATTTTACGGGAGCCAGCATCGACGCCGGTCCATCAATTCATGGAAAGCGGATTGCACTGCTGCGCGAAATCTTTCCTTCAATATCAAAACTTGGCTTGCTCGCCCTTCACATCCAATACAGCGGGCTCGTCAAGGATTCGCCTATCCCCGCAGCGGCCCAGGAGGCTGGCCTACCTATCGCGGTGTCGCTACTGGATGTTGGTGCTCAAGAAAATGACTGGCGGGCAGCGGTAGAGAGCCTTTCCGGCGAAGGCGCAAATGCAGTCATGGTGGTCGACTCCCCTGAAACTTTTCAAAACAGCGCTTTGATCGCCAAGTTGCTGACCGACGCGAGACTTCCGGCGATTTTCGCGTTCACCGAATCCGTCGAAGCCGGGGGCCTAATGGCCTACTCCTTTGATCTAGTCGAATTGTATAAGCGCGCGGCCAACAACATCGACGCAATTTTCCGCGGAGCAAAAGCTGGCGATATTCCATTCTACCAAGTGACCAAATTCGATCTGTCCATCAACTTGAAGACGGCCAGGCAGCTGGGCCTTTCCGTCTCTCCTGCACTCTCGGCCAGTGCCGACAAGGTCATCGAGTGAACAGGTCCGGTTATGGCCCGCGGGTGACATGCCCGCGCAGTCTGACGATTTCCGTTCACAGGGGCAGACCGGAAGGGAGCGGCACGCGGCCATAGTGACGCGATTGATCCGAAGGCGACACGGCGAGCTTCAACTTCGGGACGTCAACCCTATTGGCCAATCATAGTTCGAGATTACTGAGCCTGCTTCAAGTAGGCTTCAACCTCGCGCAGGTCGTTCTGCGGAGGAAATGACAGGAGAGCCTGAGACGGACTGCACCACGGATAGGGAAGCGAAGATAGCCAGCGCATCACGCCATCGAGTTCGGCGCCCGATAAGACTTTCATGACTTCAATGGTGATCACCAGCCTCACCACTTTTCCGTGCTCATTGAAATGCCAGTCGTAACGTCCGCATCCAACTCGCAGCGGCTGCCCGCTGGCCTTAGCGGACATCCCCACCAACCAATGGCACTGAAAGCGCGCTCGGTCAGTCTCGGAAGGCTGGGATAGGCAGAAGGTGTAGATGTTCTCGTATTCGACACCAAAACGACGCACCAAAATTTCTTCCACGGCGTTCAAGCCGGAAGCCGTGTTGGGGAATGAAATGGCGTCGGTCTTGACCACCATTTCGAGTGCAATGTCTTCAGAGAACGCCTGCCTCATCAAGAACGGTCGGTTGCCGTCCTTGGCCAAAATGTAGGTTCTTACTGTTTCGGCAGGTGTGGGCATGGTGCCTCAGGCTAGCACACTCGGGCTCCAAACGGGAATGTCCGCTTCTCGCCCATCAGCGAAGTGGCGACACCTTTCATTGAGGCCCGCTTGGTGGGGTAGAGCGGACTGACTTTGCTCACTCTGCGTTCTTCGCATTTTGACCCAATTGAGACATCGGTCGCGTTCCAGCGTACCTAAAATGAAGGGCTACAACCCGCCGATTCAGGCACCGACCAAATTTGACTGGTGATCAACTTCACGACCGCCAAAAAGCGCTCGACCTCGACGTGTCGTTGCATCTCCAGCGGCCCACCGACGAGGTGATCAAACTAAATGAGAGATGCCGTTTGCCGCCGGTTCCAGCCAGCCGATGATCTCTTTGTTGACGTGGTGAATTGCGAGTGCGAGGTGCGTGTCGGTGGACTTAACGCCGCCGAAGCAGATGACTCCGCAATCGTTGAAGCGGTGGGGATTGGTGCTGTCATCCGCCCAGGGAACTGGTTACGCGCCAGTTGTCACGATGCAGTTGATCACAGACGGGTAATCACTTTGCTCCTGCAAGCGAATGAATTCTTTGATTGCGCGATAACACGTCGGCATCGACGCACTTCCACCCATGCTTTGGTTCGCCCAACGATCCAACATGACATGCGTCTTGACAATTTCTGCGTTCGCCGCGCGCAGTATGCCGATGGAAGGCGAAGCCGTTTCAAACAGATACTTGTGGAAGCTGATCACGAAAGTATCGCTTCTCGGTAACCCGTTGCCATACGGAAGAAGGTCCACATCCCGCACAGTCTTTATATTTTTATAGAGCCACTGCGAATCGATCAACGCTTTCCCAATCCCTCTTCCCTCAACGCCAAGCGGAGCAACCCACTCGGGGCCCGGGGCTATGGTGGACCAAAAGATCACGCGATCATCACGGCGGTTCTCCATCGCCTTGAGCATGCAGAGGAATCGTTCCTTCTGTGGATCGTTCGAATGCTCCACCTCGTACTGGAGCTTCTTGAGTTTATCGGGCCAGGGTATGGGTGCAGGTGGGGGCGGAGGCGGCACAGCGGGAAGATAGATTTTGCGCAGCTTCGGGTCAGCCCCGATAAACGCGTAATTGCGCCCCCCGTCACGGCTGTGGCGGCAACCCACGAGCTCTCGCAAATACCAATTCACCTCCTCAGGAACGTGCGTTTGGAAATTGAACTCGATTAACGCCCACGCATCTATGTGCTCGCGCGCCGCAATTTTCCACCAGTCGTCCGTATCTAAGACCGGATATTCGCGCCCGCCTTTGGGCGGCCACAAGCCGCGTTTCTGCACTGGATTAAGAGGAACTTTGATATTGACCATTCAACGCCTCCCGCACAGTCCGAACCGTAGCGCGATACGCACCGGCCACGGTGGCGAAAGAAATGAAGTTTCGCCGGAAACATCGGAATGGCAACACGTCGGCGACGCGCCCGATATGAACTATCTCACATTTGTTCTGGCGCCAGCCGCTCGCGGACAATGTCGCCCCTTGGCTCTTCGCGCCGCGAGAGAACTTCCGAAGCTGGCGCTAGACCGGAAGTCGTCGGCCAAGGTCCAGGCTGGTGCTTCTGACCCAAAGCGGAAAATCAATGCGCTATCACCTTACCTCGTCAGCGCGGGGCGGGAACAATACGGGACTTTTCTCTGGCATGTCTCCTCTTCGATTTGTGGCGCAATCGAACAGCCACCGCGGTGGCAAATCCGTGAGTAGCGCCACCAAGTGACATGCAGCCTGTTCCTTTGAGACGCCCGGCGGGTAGTAGATTGAGGAGTCGCGATCGATTCCGGCATAGAACTGAGCCCGTTTGGCGATGATTTCGCGCGTCTTCTCGTCCGCGAGCTTGAAGCACAAATCTATCAGCCCCCCGTCCGCCGTGCCTCGCGACAAATCGGTTGAGAACGCCTTTTGAACGGCCTCGATGGCCAAGGATCTCTTTTCCTCATCGACCGCTTTCTTCTTACGCTTGATCCACGTCCTCGCGCACCAGGTCGCAATGACTGCGAGCCCAAAAGCAGCCAGCGTAGCCAATACCGAGGCCTCCGGAGCCAGCCAAGCCGACAACGACGCCAAGACCAGGAAAAGCCAAACAGCGATAGACGCAAGGTAAATCGTGCCGACACCTATTCGATGGTCGACTTTCCATGGGATGCCGAAAAGACGAAACTTGAGCGACGCGCGCGGGCGGTTGGCAAATGCTCCATCCGCGAGACCAAGGCTTCGTTCAATGTATGCGGCACGTCTCACGAGTTCATCATACAGCTCGTCATTTCTCGTATTGTACGTCACGAGCCCGATCGTTGCGATCAGGCCAAACAACGAGAACACAAAGCTCCGGCCATCAATGTGGTCGACTTTGAGCGCAATGGCTACGGCGGTCGCGATCGGCAGTAGACCCAGCAACTTGAACCGGATGTCGGTCAGCGTCCGAAAGTTGCTGCAGACCTCGCCGTATTCCGTGGAAAGTGCGTTTCGACGATTTTCGTCCATGGCCTACTCCGCGAAACGTCCAGTTCTTGTCGAACCGAAGTTAGTTGGTGCGCACAGCGCAGTTTAGCACGCGCGCGGGTCTACCCAATGTGGGCTAGTTCACGCTTGCGCTCCGGCATACTGAAATCCGCCCCCCAACGACGTTGGTGAAGTTGGGTTTTCGTCTCTGATCAATGTCTGCTGCTGGCCGATCAGCGAAGTGGCGACACCTTTCATTGAGGTCCGCTTGGTGGGGTGGAGCGGACTGACTTTGCTCGCTCTGCGTTCTTCGCATTTTGACCCAAGTCGGACATCAGCACTCGGGCACCCCGGCCAACCGCATGCCCTCATAGACGCGCTCACGCCTGGCGAGGTAACTCGGATTGTCGCTGTATGGGTTAGCGCGGAAGCGACGAATGGTGAAATTTGGTTGGAGCGTCAATCCGGCGTGCGCTACAGCGCGCGCCTCATCCAGCTGCCCGACAAGCGCTAGGGCCGCAGCGAGAAAAAAATGCGTGAAGGGAAAATTCCGGTTGGCCTCAATGCTGCGCCGCAACCATGCGACCGCATCGGCATCGGCACCGAGCCAGAACTTGGCGAGGCCCATGACCATCATCCACCGGTAAGCAAAGGTGTCGCGAGGTGAGAGGCGGAGCGCGTCATGGATGTGGGCCTCGGTTTCCTCAGCGCGACCAAGATGAAACTTGCCACGACCGATCCAGCCATGAGCGTTAGCCAAATTTCGATCCAGCGCCAACGCCCGCTCGCATTCGGCAATCCCTTGGGCTGCGCGGAATGTGAAAATATACACCACGCCCAGATACATATGAGCCTGCGCGTGCTGTGGAGCCATTGACAGAGCCTTGTTTAGGGCCGTCTCGGCCGCCGCGAGGGACGCGGCTCGGTCTTCGGTAAAGAAGTTAACGCCCATAGAGTAGTCAACTATGGCCGTGCCAACCAGTGCTTCGATACTGCCGGGATCAAGCGCCAAGACGCGTTCGAAGAAGCCACGCGCTTGCGTCAGGTGCTCGAGGGTCACTCCCTTGTTTAAGTGAGCGATGCCCTGGAAATACAAATCCATCGCGTCGGGACGTACAGAGTGTTCTGCCCGTCGGGCCTCAATTTCAACAAGCTGGGCATCCAGCGTGTTGGCTAACCGCGACACAATTTCGTCCTGCATGTCGAACAGATCAGCGATGGGCTTGTCGAAACGCTCGGCCCATAGGTGGCTGCCACTTTCGGCATCGACAAGCTGCACGTTCACCCGAAGCCAGTTCCCACTGCGCTGCACGGAGCCTTCGAGCACGTAGCGGACGTTCAACTCGCGCCCGATCTTCCTGAGGTCGACTGCTTTATCCTTGTACGTGAAGGCGGTGTGTCGGCCGATCACGAATGAACCGGAGATGCGCGACAAATCCGTGGTCAAACTCTCGGTCACGCCATCAACGAAATAGCCTTGCTCGGGATCTCCGCTGAGATTAGCGAACGGCAGCACAACAATGGAAAGGCGATGTGCTGAAGACGACGTCTCTGCAGTCACGCCACCACACGTCGCCGAACCAGCCTGCTCGGCCGGGTTCCCCTGTGTTTCTTCCTGCACGGCCCCAACGAAACGGAAGCCTTTGCGCGGCAGCGTCTTGATCAGAAGCTGCTTCTCACCGGTGTCGCCGATCGCGCCGCGGACGGCATTGAGACGGGTCGTCAATGCAGCATCAGAGACGGAGCGGTTGTCCCAGATGGCGCGGATCAGGTCGTCTTTGCTGACGACGCGCTCCCTGTTGCGGATCAGGTAGTCGAGCAGGTCGAAGACCTGTGGCGCGAGAGGGATCATCTTGGCGCCGCGACACAGCTCACGCCGGTCTGTGTCAAATGTGTAGTTCTCGAAGAGATAGCGCACAGCCGTTCCCCTCGTGGCCTTGCTCGCTGAGGGACGTCAACCACGCATAAGCTATGCCGCCGGTAAGCAAAATGTAAGCCGCTCAACGGTGGTGATTGTCTGCTTCTGGCCCATCGCGACAATTGTGGGAGGCTTGCCGAGGTCCCCTGTCAGAGGCGGAGCCGACTTGATTTGCTCACTGCAAGTATTGCTGCTCGTGACCCGAAGGCGACAAATCCCCATTGCGGCCTGCTCGTGTACAGCTCGCCAATTGTGGGTTAGGTTCCGGCGCTGTCGTATGCCGCACGTAGCTGATCCTCCAGCCGGCCTGGGAGTTGGTCATGCAACCGATGAACGAGGTCCCCTTCGAGACGTCCCTGGCTGAATATGCCGAAGACATGCTCGACGCCTGTACACGATGCGGGAAATGCGTCGAGGCCTGTCCGAGTGTCGAGCCGGCCGGCATCTCGCGGACGACAAAGTCCGAAGACATCATCGGCGGCATTCTCGAGCTGGTCCGTACCGGCAACGGCCCGGAAGCGTCGCGCAAATGGGCGCAGTCTTGCATGCGGAGCGGGGCATGCATCAAGGCGTGCAGCTATGGCGTCAATCCGCGTTTCCTGCTGAGCATGGCGCGGCTTGGCATCGCGAAGTCGGACAATGAGCTTGCCGAACGGCGCCGGCGGGGTGTCGAGAGGTACCGCGACGGCAGTCGTGGCGTGAACATGCTTTCGCGCCTGCAACTCGATGCGGACGTGCTCGAACGACTGGGTCAGAGATCGGCGTCGGTCGCCACGCCCGTTGAGGCGCCGGATTTCGTGTTTTACACCGGCTGCAATGTGCTCAAGACGCCGCACATCGCCTTGCTTGCCCTCGATATCATGGACGCGCTCGGCGTCAGTTACCAGGTGATGGGCGGACCGAGCCATTGTTGCGGCATTCTCCAACTCAAGTCCGGCGACGCAGAGATGGCCGGTCGTATGGGATCGAGTACGATGGAAAAGCTGTCGCATTCGAACTCGGGGCAGGTGATCTCCTGGTGCCCGTCGTGCTACGTCCAGTACACGGAGACCATCCTGCCAACGGTGGAGCGACAGCACGGGTCGCGCCCGTTCGAGATGAACCCGTTCATGCGCTTTCTCGGCGACCGGCTGGCGCAGCTCAAGCCGCACCTTCAGCGCAGGGTCGAAATGCGGGTCGCGCTGCACAGGCATCCCGGCGTGGCCGGCGTCGTGGAAGCCGCCGCTGAGATCTTGACGGCGGTACCCGGTATCGAACTCGTCGATCTGAACCAGCCGGCGGTGGGTTTGCAAAGCGTGGATGTCGGCGCGCTTCCAAAGTACAAGCGCGAATTGCAACTCATGGAGCTTGAGGCGGCGCGCGATGCAGGTGTCGATGCACTGGTCGCAGTCTATCATTCCGATCATCGCGAACTGTGCGCGCACGAGCGCGACTGGCCATTCCGTATCGTAAATATCCTTGAAGTGGTTGGCGAAAGCATGGGCCTGCATCGGCACGATCGCTACAAGGAGCTCAAGATCATGCAGGACGCCGACCAGATCGTCGCCGACTGTAGCGACCTGATCGCAAAGCACTCGCTTGATCCCGACAATGCGCGTGACGTGGTGGTGAAGGTGTTGCTTGGCGACCAGCCGCTTCCCCTGAGGCGTGGCGCGCCCCCGGAGACGCGCGCGGGGGGCGTGGAGCCGTCGTAGCAGCTTGACGTCACCTGTTGGCCCACCGCGCCGGTGAGCCCGGTGCAAACCGGAGGTCGCCGGCTGAGGGGTCAACCGACGCGACTGACCCCCAAGCCGGCTATTCCTCGACTGTTCAATTCTCGTCAGGTGCTCTGCGCGAAAAGCCGACGACGCCCGTCAGGGACATCTCCCGCCCCCCGCACGGCTTCACGACGTCTTCTGCTTCGCCTGCACGTGTCGTGCGAAGTTGTCGAGGATGGCCTGCCAGCCGCCCTGCTGCTGCTCAACCGAGTGTGTCGGTTCGCTATCGAAGACAACGCGGACGACGACGCCCTTCGCCCCGGGCACGAACTCGACTTCGGCCTTGCGATCGCCGAAAGAATATTCGATCAGCTTGTGTTCGACGATCGTCGTGTAAGTCCCGGCGAAGTCAAAGCCCATGCCGCCGTCCTTGGCTTCCATGCGCGACGAGAAGGCCCCACCTTCCCGCAGGTCGACCGTAGCCTTGGTCGTATGCCAGTCGTCGGACGCGGCGTTCCACTCCATGATGTCAGCAGGCGTCGTATAGGCACGCCAGACCTGATCGATGGGGGCTGCCACGGTGGTTTCGACGGTGATCCTCATGAACATAAGCTCCTGGTTCGATTTTCTAGGTGACGGCATCACTGACGTGTGCGGGGTCCATCCAAGGACGATCGAGACTGGTCCATGCCGACAGGGTCGAGCCGTCAAAGCGTTGAAAACACAAAAATGTCAAAACGTCTGTTGGCCACCCACCAGCGGCGGCGAACAAATTGGGGATGAGGGGCACATTTGTTCGATGCGGCCCGTGGCCATTGAACCCGACCCGGGCTCGACGACACTATCTCCCTGCGTCCTAAACCGCCCCGCCCATCCGTGGGCGATACGGGGGAGTGTCTGTCATGCGAAAGCGAAACTGGCGATTGATTGCCGTCGGCTCGGTGCTGCTGGTGCTCGCCGTCCTGTTCTTCCTCTCGATGCGGGACATGACGCCGTGGTCCAATGATCCTGCCGCCCTGATGCGCACGGTCGGAGAGGTCTCGGGCGCTGTCGGCGGCATCAGCCTCGTCATGATCGTCTTCGGTCTGATCGGCAGGAAAGCGCCGGCCTGACAAACGTCGTTCCGGAAGGCCGGACCACGGCGGTATCACGCCTACGCGATGACAGGGAATAGCGGGTCTTCGATGCAAATCTAAATGTCTGAACCGCACATGCAGGGCGGGATGCATTTGGAGACACCTATGATTCCCTCAAAGATGCTGATTGTGGTCACGATCGTATCGACGATGGGCGCAGCTTCGGCGCAACCTTTCCACCCGTCGCTGCCCGGAAAGGAAACGACCACCAGGCCGTGGACGGCCCCGGTCGGTCACCGCCAGCCCCACGCCTCCGACGTGCCCTCGGCAAGTTCGGGATCGCTGGATTTCCTCAACCAAGAGGATGCCAACGTCGATCGCAAGATCTCCGGCGTCTGCCGGGGCTGCTGATCGATCCTGCGCCAAGGCCTGATGGAATGAGACTCGACTGCCGCCCCAACGGACGGCAGTCAGTGTCCGACCTTTCGGAATTGGACCAGGCTGAACGAGCCGACACCGCTGATGCCGACGAAGGCGAAGCCGGCCAGGACGCCAAGCCTGCGGTACTCGGCTTCCGTCCGCTCGCGGCCGCCAGGTCCCCGCAGCATATTGAGGTCGCTCATGGCGCAGGAGCGGTCCTGGGTCTCGGTCGTCGCAGGCTCCGGCATGATCCGTTCGATCACGATCAACGTTCCGCTGGCCGGGAGCGCGTCCCGGCAGTTGCGTAGAATGACCTCGCAACGATCGTCTCTCCAATTGTGCAGGATGCTCTTCATCAGGATCGTGTCGGCGCCGCCGAGGACCTTCTCGAAGAAACTGCCGGCGACGAACCGGCAGCGATTGGCGATGCCAAGCCGGTCAAAATGCGCCCGCGCTCCCGCCTCGCAGCGCGCGAGATCGAAGGCGATGCCCTCAAGATACGGGTTGTGCTGGAGCACGCCGCCGATCAATTCGCCGGTGCCGCCGCCGAGATCCATGACAACGCGCGCGGTCGTGAAGTCGTGGGCCGCAACGATCCTTGGAACGATGCTCCGCGTCAGACTGACCATCGCGGCGTTGAAGCGGCGGGTGAATTCCGGCGCATTGCTCGTCGCGGCATAGCGATCGTCGCCATCGCCGCGCAGCTCGCCCGCGCTCTTGCCGGAGCGAACCGAATCGACCAGTCCGATCCAGGATTGCGCGAGCATCTCGCCCTCGAAGAGAACCCAGTCCTTGAAGGAGGGATCGGCGGTCTCGTCGAGCTGCCGGCCGATCTCGGTCATGGCAAATCGGTCCCGGCCTGCCTGCCTGCACAGGCCAAGTGTCGTCAGGCCAACGAGCAATCGGCGCAGCGCACTTTCATCGGCGGACACCAGCCGGGCGAGCTCGGCCACCGATTTCGCCTCATCGCCGATGGCCTCGGCGAGATTGAGCTTCGCCGCCGCATAGATCACCGCGGTGATGCGATGCGACTGCACGAGATCATGCACGGATGCCGGCCCGCTCATGTGTTGCCTCCTGTCAATGCCGGTTCAATCGGTCGGGACGAACCCCGTTGCCTGCACGATCGCCTTCCACCGGTCGGATTCGGATGCGATCAGCCGGGCGAAGTCTTCCATGGCGATCGCGTCGGGCTCGACGGCCAGCTTTGCCATGCCGGCCTTGACCTCGTCGATGCGCAAGGCCGCCTGGATCGCGGTGTTGAGCTTATCGACGATCGGCGCCGGCGTCTTGGCCGGAACGAAGAACGCAAACCATGTGAGGTCCTCGAGCGACGGATATCCGGCCTCCCGCATCGTCGGTACCGCCGGAACAAACAGGCTGCGGCGCGGTCCGGTGGTCGCCAGCGCGCGAAGATCGCCGGACTGGACGAGTCCGAGCGAGCTGCCGATCGGCATGACGGTCGCGGAAATCACGCCCTTGACCAGATCCTGAATCGCGCCACCGCCCTGATAGGGCACGTGAAGAAAATCGAAGCCGGCGGTGCGGCCCAGCATCGCACCGAGAAAATGCAGCGAGGTTCCGGCGCCCGGCGAACCAAAGGTGGCGTGCTTCGGATTGGCGCGGCACCAGGCCACGAAGTCCGCCAGCGTCTTGACGTCGGCCGGTACGCTGGGACCGACCGTCAGCAATGTCGGGGTCGAGGCGACGGTCGACACCGGCGTGAAATCCCGCGGATGGTATCTCAGCGTCTTGTAGACGTGCGGAAAGAACATCATGAAGCCGAGCGGCGCGAACAGCATGACCGATCCGTCGGCGTCGGCGCTCTTCACCGCCTCCACCGCGATGCGACCTGCCGCGCCGGGACGGGTCTCAACCACAATGGTTTCCGCATAGCCGCTCATCTGGCCGGCCACGAGCCGCGCCAACCCATCCTGCAGCCCGGGCGTGAAGCCCGTCAGGATATGCACGGTTTTCGCGATCGGCTGTGCGAGCGCCCGCGGTGAAATATGCGTAGCGGCGAACGCGGCGGCGGCCGCCGACAACACATCACGACGCGTGATCATCACCCGTTTCCCTGATCGAGCCCAGACCAAATGAGATCGCCGCATGCTACCTGGCCATCGCTGCGGCCTCGGGAGCCACGGATGAACCGGGCCGCACGAACACGAAACGGGATATCGCAGATATCTGCGCGTCCTCTCGGCCATCCTGGCCGATCAGGATGAGGCCTGCTCCGCCATTCGCCACCGTCAGGACGACCGCTTCACCCGCCCACGTCCCGATAGGCTCCATCCCGATGGTGAGAAACTCACCGATCGGCTGGTCCAAATACTGGAGTCGCAGCTGGGGCGCGATTTCGGCGGGCGCCAGAGCAAGACCGAGCTGTTGTGCACGCGCATAGATTTCCCGCAACGAAGCCTCGCCTTGAAAGCCGAGCTCGGCAACCGACACGGCGACAAGCTCAACCTCCGCCTTCTTGCGACTTAGGGTAGAGGCCGGTCGAGCGAGTATCTCATCGGCCGCGTTTCCGACGCCGCAGCTGCTTTCGTGGATCGAGCTTTGGCTGACAACCCTAACTTCGCGCAAGCCTGGGCCACCAGTGCCTGGCTGAGAGTTTGGAGGGGAGAGCCGGATCTCGCTCTCGAGCACTCCGCACATGCCGTGAGACTTAGCCCGCTCGATCCGCCCATGTACTACGACGCGCAGGGAGCCATGGCATATGCGCATTTTCTGGCGGGCCGCTATGACGCGGCAGTATCATGCGCCGAGACCGCATTGCGTGGTCAGACGAGTTTCCTGCTCGTGACCTGCATTGCCGCAGCCAGCAACGCATTCGCCGGGCGGCGTGAACGAGCGCAACGATCCCTCCTGCGAGCCCTTGAATGCAATCCAGATCTTCGTGCCAATCTCGAGAATCTGGCACCGTTTCGCCGGGCAGATGACTTCGCGATCTTCGAGAAGGGTCTCTGCGAAGCGGGCCTTCCGGAAAAGCACGACGTTGGCCCCCCCTGACGGGGTGGACCAATGTTCGCGGCTTACATTTTCGCTAGCGAAGGCCTATTCTCCATGGATTATTGCTCCCGCGCCCTCGGAGAATAGAGGGCAGGCTTGGAGAATGGTGCCATGCGCTATTTCTTCGAGGACTGTGCGTTGGACACCGAGCGGCGCGAATTGCGGCGCGGGCTCGATCTGGTGCCCACGACACCCCAGGTTCTCGATCTGCTCGAACATCTGATCCGCAGCAGGGATCGCGTCGTCAGCAAGGACGATCTCGTCAACGCGATTTGGAATGGCCGGATCGTATCCGATGCGGCGCTCACGACCCGGCTGAACGCCGTCCGGCGCGCGATCGGTGACTCCGGTCAGCAACAACGTCTTATAAAGACATTTCCACGCAAGGGCTTTCGTTTCGTGGGCGCCGTGCACGATGAGGATCGGCAACCAGGAACCACGGCAGCAGTTACGGTCCCGGTTACCTCTTCAAACGCTGTTGGCGAACGGCGATCCGCAGGCTGGCTGGAGGACCTCAGAGGCCGTCTGAAGCTCGTCGGCAGCGTGCTGGCGTCGGTCGCTGCCATCGGCGCAATTGCCGGTGGCGTTGCCGGATACTGGAATGCCTGGAAGACGGTCCGTACCGACGCACAACGGGAAGCTCAAAATATCCAGGTACGGCCGACAGTCAGGCCCGAGATCGCGCCTCGCCTCTCTCTCGTCGTGTTGCCCTTCGCCAGCCTCAACGACGGTCCGGCGCAGGACTCCTTTGCCGACTCGATCTCGACAGGCTTGACCACCGATCTCGCGCGAACGCCCGCCACTCTCGTTGTTGGACGCGACACCGCCTTGACCTACAAGAAGAAGGTGATCGATTTGCAGCAGCTCGGGACGGATCTCCGCGTCCGCTGGGCCGTGCGGGGCGCGGTGAGACGCAACGGAGACCAGGTGCGGGTCAACGTATCTCTGACCGACCTTCAGACCGCCCGTGACATCTGGTCGGATCGGTTCGACGGCGACCTCGCAAACCTGGCCGTCTTGCAGGATACCATCGCAGCGCGGCTTCTCTGCGTCGCACACTTGCACCTCCGTCAATATGAAGAAGCCCTTCAACAGTGCAGTCGCTCCCTCAATATGACCGGCACGGATTTTGAGGCCTATATGAGCCTGATCTCGGCTTACGGGTGGCCGGGGCAAATGGAACGGGCACGCGGGGGCAGCGAAACTGCGGCACAAGACATATCCTAAGTCGACGTTACGGCGGCCCATCGCGCGCGCCGATGCTCAAGGCAGCTGCAAGGTAACGCGCTCTGTACCCGCGCATTGCGCGTAACCTTGCCCTCCGCCGACAGATGGGCCACCATCCCCGCGCGCACCATCAACAAGAGCAAAAGCGCAGAGGAAACGCATGAGCAAGCCGTCAGGGTTCGACTATGGCTGGGTCGTGGTCGCCGCGGGAGCGCTGATGACCTGTGTCGGCTTCGGCACGATGCTGTCGCTTGCGGTCTTCCTGCAGCCGATCTCCGAAGCGATGGGCTGGTCGCGCGCGGGCGTGTCGGCGGCGGCGACGCTGGATTTCCTCTGCATGGGCGTTGCCGCGTTCTTCTGGGGCACACTGTCGGACCGGTTCGGCACCCGCATCGTGGTGCTCGCCGGAAGCCTGCTGCTCGGCCTCGGTCTCGTGACTGCGAGCCAGGCAACCAGCCTGTGGCAATTCCAGCTGTTCTTCGGTGTGCTGATCGGCGTCGCTGCCGGCAGCTTCTACGCGCCGATGATGGCGCTCGCGAGCGCCTGGATCGAAAAGAACCGCAGCCTCGCGGTGGCGCTGGTCTCCGCCGGCATGGGCGTGTCGCCGGTGACGATCGCGCCGACCGCAAGCTGGCTGATCACGGCCTATGACTGGCGCACCGCGATGCTGGTGATCGGCTGTGCGGCGTGGGCGCTGCTGATCCCGGCCTGCTTCCTGGTGCGGCCGGCGCCGCAGGCGGCTGGCCCGGCAAGCACCGACGCCGCACCGGAGATCGAGCTGACCGCAGCACAAGCGCTGCGCACGCCGCAATTCATCGCGCTCGCAGCCGCGCATTTCGCCTGCTGCGCGGCGCATTCCGGTCCGATCTTTCACATGGTGTCCTATGCGATGGTGTGCGGCATCGCCCCGCTCACGGCGGTGACGGTCTACGGCGTCGCCGGCGTCTCCGGGCTCGGCGGACGCCTGCTGCTCGGCGCGGCAGCCGATCGCATCGGCGCCAAGCCCGTGCTGGTCGGCGGCCTGTTCGTGCAGGCGATGTGCATCGCGACCTATCTTGCGGTGGCGCAGCTCGGCGAATTCTACGCGCTCTCGGTCGTGTTCGGCCTCGCCTATGGCGGGGTGATGCCGCTCTATGCGGTGCTGGTCCGCGAGTACTTCGGCGCGCGCATCATGGGCACCGTGTTCGGCGCGGTGTCGGCCTTTGCCAGCCTCGGCATGGCGCTCGGTCCGTGGGCCGGCGGGCTCGTGTTCGACAATTTCCAGCGCTACACATGGCTGCACGCCGGCTCCTTCGCGATCGGGCTTGCCGCCGTAGCAGTGGCGCTGAGCTTTCCGACAAGACGCAAGCAATCGCTCGACCTTGGCCGCGCCGCGGCCTGACGAGGTGACGCATGAACAGGCCGCAAACCTTGAATGGCTCCGCCTTTCTCCGTTACAACGTTGCACAATAGCCGCCCTGGACACCTCCGATGACCAACGCTGCCAATTGCCTGAACCTGCTCGGAGACGGCGACGACGCCGACATGCTTCGAGCTATCGAGGACGCATTTGGAGTCAAGATTTCCGCTCCGGAAGCGCTCCGCTGTGAAACGGTCGGGCAGCTCTTCGACATCATCTCGTCCAAGCTTAGTATTTCCGACGCGCGGCACCTCCGTTGCCCCACTGCTCTAGCATTCTTTCGCCTGCGGGCTGCGCTGCGCCGTTTGGGCTATTTGGAACGCATGACGCATGAAACCGACCTGCGAACCATTTTTCGCGCGCACGGCGCCAGGCGCCTACATATCAGCCTCTCAAGAGAGGCGAATCTCAGGCTTCCCGGCCTTGACCTCCACTCAGTGACCGTTGCTGTTTTCGCGCTCATCACGGCATGTGGCGTTGCATTGTCTCTCTGCTCCGACTCCTGGCTCCCGTTCCTTGGATCCGCGGTCCTTGCTGTCATTCTTGGCTCTGTGCTGCCAAGGACGATTCCGCAACGAACCGCCAGCCTTGGTGATTTTGCCGCCGAGTGTGCCGCTTGGAACTACGGCAGACTGTCTGAACAAGCCGGAGGGGCCAGACGTCGCGATGTCTGGAAAGCTGTTACGACGATCGTTCGCGACGGCAGCGGGACCGGCTTCATGGGTGAGATAAATTACGAGACCCGCTTCTTCGGCAAACGAAGTACCTAATCACCCGATCGCGAAGTCAGCCGCCGTCTCCGCATGGATCGCCGTCGTGTCGAACGTCTCGACCGATGTGTCGTCCGCACCGACCAGCATCGTAATCTCGGTGCAGCCGAGGATGATGCATTCGGCGCCCGCGGCGACGAGTGCGGCCATCACCTCCTGATAGCGGCGGCGCGAGGGAGCGGTGACGTTGCCGAGGCACAGCTCGTCGTAGATGATGCGGTTCACGTCAGCCCGCGCTTCCGCCGGCGGAGCGAGGACGTCGAGGCCGTGGGCGCGTAGCCGGTCGATGTAGAAATCTTCCTCCATCGTGAATTTCGTGCCGAGAAGTCCGACTCGCCGGTATCCCCTTGACCGGATGCGTTCCGCCGTTGCGTCGCCGATGTGAATGAAAGGAATGGTCAGCTTCGCAACGATGTCGGGCGCCAGCTTGTGCATCGTGTTTGTGCACAGCACGATCGCGCGCGCACCGCCGCTTTCGAGCCGCCGCGCGACTTCGGCGAGGCTGGCCGCGGCCTCATCCCAGCGGCCGGCATATTGCATCTCCTTGATCTCCTGGAAGTCGTAGGAATACATCAGCAGGGGGGCGGAATGCAGCTTACCGACGCGATCGCGGACGCGCTCGTTGATGAGCTTGTAGTAGAGTGCGGTGCTCTCCCAGCTCATGCCGCCGATCAGGCCAATCGTCTGCATTCCGGCATCTCCACAAATTGCGCGGGCGGATCGTAGACGAAGACGCCGACGCCCGCCATCGCGATGCAGGACGAATGGCTCGAACAGCTTTACCCCTGGATGAATGCCCGAATCCCGTAGCCCGGATGGAGCGAAGCGCAATCCGGGTTCGTCGCCGCGGACGCGAAGGCCCCGGATTTCGCTACGCTCCATCCGGGCTACGAGGACTTGCGGGACCGGGATGCGGATCGCGCCCGCATGCGATCTTGATCCTCTCCGCCAAATGGCCCACCATCGCCTCTCTGACCGCTCACGACAGAATGGGCGAGGAAACGCGCATGGACGCAACTCCCGGAGTTGACCTCGTCGAACGTGCTCGCGCCATCGCGCCGCTCATCGCGCGCGAGGCGGATGAGATCGAGCGCACCCGTCGACTGACGCCGGCTGTCGTCGGCGCCCTGATCGAGAACGGGCTCTATCGTGCGCTACTTCCGGAAAGCCTGGGCGGTGCGGAAGCCCCCATCGAAACCTTCATGCAGATGCAGGAGGAGATCGCGAAGGCGGATGCCTCGACGGCCTGGTGTCTCGGCCAATGCAGCGTCTGCGCGATGATCGCAGCTTCGCTCGGCCACGACATTGCAAATGAGATCTTCAACACACCGCCCGGCATCCTTGCCTGGGGCGCGATCGCGCATGAGGCGCGTGCGGTCGAGGGCGGCTATCGCGTCACGGCGCGCTGGGATTTTGCCTCGGGCTCGCGGCAGGCGAGCTGGCTGGGGGCGCATGTCCGCATCGTCGGAGCCGACGGGACGCCGCGGAAAAATGCCGACGGCTCGCCAGAGGTTCGCACCATCCTGTTTCCGGTTGCGAGCGCGGTGCTGCATGACGTCTGGCAGGCGATCGGGCTCGCCGGCACGGGCACGGATTCCTATGAGGTGAGCGACCTCTTCATCCCCGAGCGCTTCACCGCGTTCCGCGACGCGCCGTCCGCACTGCGCGAGACGGGTCCGCTCTACAGGATCGGCACCGGCTCGACCTTCAGCCTCGGCTTTGCCGCGGTGTCGCTGGGCGTCGCGCGCGCGACGCTGGATGCCGCTATCACTCTGGCGCGAGGAAAGCACCAGTCGCTCGCGGCCAGCGCCATGCGCGACAACCAGGCGGTCCAGGGCCTGATCGGCCGCACCGAGGGCGATCTGCGCGCCGCGCGCGCCTATCTCTATGCGACGGCGAATGCGATGTGGCGCGACCTCTGCGCGACCGGCCAATTCAGCCCGGCGCATCGCAGCGCCGTTCGCCTCGCCGCGACCTGGACCATCCATCAATCGGCCAAGGTGGTCGACGCCGCCTATCACATGGCCGGCGCGACTGCGGTGTTCCGCAGCAATCCGTTCGAGCGGCGCTTTCGCGACATGCACGCGATCGCGCAGCAGATCCAGGCGCGGGATACGCATTACGAGGATGTGGGCAAGGCGATTTTGGCGGAGGGACGCTGAACTACAGCCGCAATGACGCTGCGCTCCCTCGCCCCGTTCTTCGCGGGGCCGCGACGAGCTTCGCTCGCGCTGAGAGGGTTGGGGTGAGGGGCATCTCTCCACACGGGCGGTCGTTGAAGGACCTGTACCCCCTCACCCGGAATCCGCGCTACGCGCGCATTCCGACCTCTCCCCGCAAGCGGGGCGAGGTAAGGGGCAGCCCGCCTTACGCCACCATCGCAGCCTTCTCGTCACCATCGATGCCGCGCTGGGCGGCGAGCAGGCTGATGATCTCGGCGTTGGGCCGGGCCTTGCTGAACAGAAAGCCCTGGCCCTCGTCGCAACCCTCGGCCCGCAGGCAGCTCAGCTCGGCTTCGGTCTCGACGCCCTCTGCGGTGATGGTGACGCCGAGGCCTTTGCCGAGGCTGACGATGGAGCGGATGATCGCCTGTGCCTCGCGGTTGGCGCCGAGATCGCGCACGAAGGACTGGTCGATCTTGATCTTGTCGAACGGGAAGCTGCGCAAATAGCTGAGGCTGGAATAGCCGGTGCCGAAATCATCCATCGAGATGCGGACGCCGAGCGCGCGCAGCGCATGCAGCGTCGCCAGCACCTGCGCGCTCTTTTCGAGCAGCAGCGTCTCGGTGATCTCGAGCTCCAGCCGCCGCGCCGGCAGGCCGGAATGTTTCAGCGCGTCCGTCACCACCGAGAGCAGATTGCCGCTGCGGAACTGGAGCGGCGACAGGTTGACGGCAACGCGGACATCGTCCGGCCATGTCGCTGCGTCCAGGCACGCCCGGCGCAGCATCAGGCCGCCGAGCGGATTGATCAGCCCGGTTTCTCCCGCGACCGGAATGAACTCGGCCGGCGAAACCATGCCGCGCTCGGCATGCGGCCAGCGCACCAGCGCCTCGAAGCCGGTGATGCGGCCGCTCTGGAGGTCGATCAGCGGCTGGTAATAAGGGCGCAGCACGTCGTTCTGGATCGCGTCGCGCAGCTCGACCTCGATCTTGCGGCGGCTCTGCGCCTTGGCGTCGAGCGCGGCCTCGAAGAACGCAAAGGTGCCGCGGGCATCGGCCTTGGCGCGCGACAGTGCCATGTCGGCGCTCTTGAGCAGTTTTTCGGAATCATCGCCGTCGCCGGGCGCCATCGCGATGCCGATGGAGGCGCCGATCACCACGGAATGGCCGTCGAGCAGATAGGGATCGGCGATGGCTTCCAGCAGGCGCTTGGCCAGCATCACCGCATCCTCGGGACGCGTCAGCCCGCTCTGCACGATCGCGAACTCGTCGGAATTGAGCCGCGCCAGCGCGTCCTCCTCGCGCAAGGTCGAGCGCAGCCGCTTGGCGACGCCGCGCAGCAGCTTGTCGCCGACCGCGTGTCCCAGCGTGTCGTTGACCGCCTTGAAATTGTCCAGCCCCAGCATCAGCAGCGCGACCTTGTCGGAGCTGCGCCGCATATGCAGCAGCATCTCGTCCACCTGCTGGCGCAGCAGATTACGGTTCGGCAGGCCGGTCAACCCGTCATGCTGGGCCATGAAGGCGAGCCGCGCCTCGGCGCGCTTGCGTTCGGTGATGTCCATCAGCGCGAGCAGCACCGCGGGCCGATCGGCATAGGTCAATTCGCGCGAATAGATCGCAAGGTCGATCAGCGCGCCGTTGGCCTTGACGTGCTTCCAGGTGCGTGCGGCCTGCTCCTCGCTGGAGCGATCGGTGGTCCAGGGCGGCTCGCTGTCGAAAGCTTGCAACGAGCGGATCTTCAGCTTCTCGAACTCGGCACGGCTATAGCCGTAATGGGAAATCGCGGCATCGTTGACGCCGAGGATGCGTTCGTCGTCGAGCGCACAGACGATCATGGGGACGGGATTGCCGTCGAACAGCAGGCGGAACGAGGCCTCGCGCTGCTTCAGCTCGGTGATGTCGACGCGCAGGCCGACCACGCCGCCGTCGTCGGTCAGCCGCTCGTCGATCAGGATGACGCGGCCGTCCGCGAGCATCTGCTCGTGGCGCGCGCCGGGCTGATAGAGTTTCTGCAGCCGCTCGGCGATCCACTCGTCCTCGTGGCCGGCAGCCTCGGGATAGTCGCCACGCGCGACGCCGATGCGCAGCGTGTCCTCGAGGCGCGCGCCTTCCTCGAACAGATCGGCGGTCTTGCTGTAGATCTCGGCGTATTTCCTGTTCCAGAGCACGTAACGGCCTTCGGCATCGAGAAACACGATGCCTTGCGGCAGGATGTCGATGGCCTGGCGCAGGCGCTCATGGGATTTGCGGGCCTCGGCAATCGCCGCCTCCGCCTCGGCGCGGCGGCGCAGGAGTTCGTCGCGTTCGGAAACGGGTTGAGGCGCGCGCGCGAAGCGCGGCTTGCGCGGCTGTCGGCGAGCCCGGGCGAGCACGCCTCCCTTTCGCTTTGCTGTTTTTCGAGACCCCAAACTCAACTCTATGCGTCCCAGTCGCGCCCAGTGGCCGCAAGTTTTGGGGCAAGTGTCTGAAAAAAAAGTAATCTTGGGTGGCTTGTCGATCGATCGCACAGTCTGGTGGCCTCAGGAAAGCAGCCGTTATTGCCGCTTTGCGCGGCGCGACAGCGCCGCCGGGCGCGCCAAGCCCATCACATCGTCGTCATCGGAGAACGCGATGGCGCAAAATTGCGCGCTGCCTTGAATCATTTCCGAGATCGCGCGCGAATGCATACAGAGGGCTGGGAGCACGCCTCCCACGCACGAATTTTGGTCAATGCACGAGAGGGTTATCGCGTCGTTAAAAATCGGCCGGCCGCGCGTAGGGAACTGCGACTTTCGGACAATATTTCGGCCGAAGGACTGTTTCTTAACCCTGACGCAGCGTTGCGTTATAAGGATGACAGCATGAGTCCCCGCCGCCTCGCCCCTCTCCTGCTTGTCATGACGTTCCTGACCGCCGGCGCCGCGCTGGCCCAGGACAAGGGCAGCGTTAACCCAAAACCGCTACCGCCGCTCGCCAACCCAAACGATCCCAGCATCGGCGCCAAGGAGCTGTTCGCGCGAAAGCTGCTGCCGTCGAAGGGAACGGCTCATGTCATCGGCTCCTACACCAAGGGCTGTATCGGCGGCGCCATGCAGATGCCGCTCAACGGCGACAATTGGCAGGTGATGCGGCTGTCGCGTAACCGCAATTACGGTCATCCCGACATGATCGCGCTGATCAAGCGGCTCGCGGCCAGGGCGCATAAGGACGCGGGATGGCCGGGCATTCTGGTCGGCGACATCGCCCAGCCGCGCGGCGGGCCGGCACTGTCAGGCCATGCCAGCCATCAAATTGGCCTGGATGCCGACATCTGGCTGACACCGATGCCGGACCGTCGTTTGTCACGCGAGGAGCGCGAGGACATATCGGCGGTGATGATGGTGCGCCCGGACCGGCTCGACATCGACCCCAAGGTGTTCACGCCTGCCCACGTGCTGGTGCTGCGCGACGCGGCGCAGGAGCCGGCGGTGCAGCGCATCTTCGTCAATCCCGCGATCAAGAAGGCACTGTGCCGCGAGGCCAAGGGCGACCGCTCCTGGCTGTCGAAAATCCGGCCGTGGTGGGGCCACGACTATCACTTCCACATCCGCATGCGCTGCCCGGCGGGCTCGAGCGAATGCGAAGGCCAGTCGTCGCAATCCGAGGACGAAGGCTGCAAGCCGTCCGACCTCGCCTACTGGTTCAGCGACGCCGTGCTGCACCCGAAGCCTCCGCCGGAGCCGCCGAAGCCAAAGCCGCCGATGACGCTGGCGCAGATGCCGGCGGCCTGCAAAGCGGTGCTGCACGCAGGCGATGCGAAGCAATAGGCGGCTGGCTGGGCAAGCTGCCGCCTCACCCACCGCTGTCGTCCCGGGGCGCGCGAAGCGCGAGCCCGGGATCCATAACCACAGGGAGCGGTGGTTGAGCGAAGCGGTAACTCCGAGTCTTCGTCAAATTCCTCCCTGGGGCTATGGATCCCGGATCTGCGCTCCGCTTCGCTGCGCTTGTCCGGGATGACAGAGTCATTACTGGCTCCCATCCTCTGAAATGCGCTAGGATGGCCTTGCCGCTCTGCCGTAAGCCGAGCGGCCCTGTCGGGACGCGCATCCCGCCTTTCAGCAATGACCGCAAGCCCCGCATCGTTCGTGTGGCCAACGATGAGATTTGACATGCGCGTCCTCACCGTCCTCGCTGCGCTTTCGCTCAGTGCGACCTCCGCTCTGGCTGCCGAAGAGCCCAGCGGCTGCGACAAGTTCAAATGGCCGATCGAGCGTGAGCGCGCCGCGCTCACCGCGCCGGACCGTGCCAGGCTCGCCACGGGAAGCGAACAGGCGGCGCTGCCGTCGTCGGCCATCACGCTGGGGCTGGTTGCCCCCGCGGACGCGAAGCTGCCGACGCCGCCGGAAAGGGCGCCGAAGGACGGCACCTTCGCGGGCTTCACCAGCATCAAGGCGCCGAAGGCCGGGCTCTACACCGTCAGCCTGTCCTCCGGGGCCTGGGTGGACGTGGTCCAGGACGGGCACTTCCTCAAGCCCGTGGCCTTCAGCGGCGCGACCGATTGCGACGGCATCCGCAAGACCATGAAATACGAGCTGTCGGCGCAGCCTTTCGTGCTCCAGGTCAGCGGCGCCAAGGACAATTCGCTGTCGATCGCGATCCTGCCGGCACAATAAGTCGCTTGGTTGGACAAACGGCCGCCTTTGACCTGAAGGCTTAGCCTGCTATCTTCGCACCTGCGATATCCCCGCCGGCCGTAAGCCGTTGCGGGGACACGTGGAACAGCGCTTCCGCCCGTCGCACGCCAACCCACCCAACGCCAGATTTGCGCGTGCATTCGCGCGCGCGAACTCGCACGGAGCGCACTCCATGATTCGTATTGCCGGACTTTTCACCGCTTTCGTCCTCTTCGCGAGCGCGAGCCTTTCGCCTGCCGCCGCCGAGGACAAGACCATCACCGTATTCGCCGCCGCCTCGATGAAGAACGCGCTCGACGAGATCGACGCCGCCTACACCGCCAAGACCGGCGTCAAGTTCAGCGTCAGCTATGCCGCAAGCTCGGTGCTCGCCAAGCAGATCGAGCAGGGCGCGCCGGCCGACGTGTTCGTCTCCGCCGACACCGACTGGATGGACTACGCCATCTCGAAGAAGACCATCAACGAGCCGACCCGCGTCAATCTGCTCGGCAACAGCATCGTGCTGATCGCGCCGAAGGACTCCAAGATCGACAACGTCACGATCGCGCAAGGCTTTGACCTCGCCAAGCTCGCGGGCGACGGCAAGATCGCGACCGGCGACGTCAAGTCGGTGCCGGTCGGCAAATACGCCAAGGCGGCGCTGGAGAAGCTGGGCGCCTGGCAGGCGGGGGAGCCGAAATTCGCCATGGCCGAGAGCGTGCGCGCCGCGCTGACGCTGGTGGCACGTGGTGAGGCCAATCTCGGCATCGTCTATTCGACCGATGCCAAGGTCGAGCCCGGCGTGAAGGTCGTCGGCACCTTCCCGGCGGACTCCCATCCCGCGATCATCTATCCGGTTGCAGCAACGACCACCGCAAAGGCCGAGACCAACGACTATCTCGCCTTCCTGCGCTCGACCACTGCCAAGACCATCTTGGAAAAATACGGCTTCAAGTTCCTGGTCAGTCCCACGACTTAATTTTGCAACCTGATTTTTCGTGATCGAGATCTCTCCCGCCGAATGGACGGCGATCCTGCTCTCGCTCAGGGTCGCCGTCATCGCTACGCTGGTCGCAACCCCGTTCGGCATTGCGCTGGCATGGCTGCTTGCCCGCCATGACTTCTGGGGCAAATCGGTGCTCGATGCGCTCGTGCATCTGCCGCTGGTGCTGCCGCCTGTCGTTACGGGCTATCTCCTGCTCCTCACCTTTGGTCGCAAGGGACTCGTCGGCGGATTTCTGGCCGACTATCTCGGTATCGTCTTCGCGTTTCGCTGGACCGGGGCGGCGCTCGCCTGCGGCCTGATGTCGTTTCCGCTGCTGGTGCGCCCAATGCGGCTGTCGATCGAGGCGATCGATCGCCGGCTCGAGCAGGCGGCTGAGACGCTGGGAGCGGCGCCCTGGAAAGTGTTCTTCACGGTGACGCTACCCCTGGCGCTGCCCGGCGTGCTCGCCGGCATGGTGCTGGGCTTTGCCAAGGCGATCGGCGAGTTCGGCGCGACCATCACCTTCGTCTCCAACATTCCCGGCGAAACCCAGACGATTTCCTCGGCGATCTACTCGCTGATCCAGACGCCCGATGGCGACGCGGCCGCAGGACGACTCGTGATCATCTCGATCGTGCTCGCGCTCGGCGCGCTGATCGCCGCCGAATGGTTCGCCCGCCGCGCCACACAGCGCTTGCACGGGAACTGACCATGCTGCGCGTCGACATCGAAAAACAACTCGGCGAATTCTCGCTCTCCGCAACCTTCACCAGCGAAGGTCGCGTCATCGGCCTGTTCGGCGCGTCGGGCGCCGGCAAGAGCTCGCTGGTCAACATGATCGCGGGCTTGCTGCGGCCCGACCGCGGCACCATCGTGATCGACGGCGAGACCGTGGACGACACTGCGGCCGGGATCCATGTCCCGACCTGGCGCCGCCGCATCGGCTATGTGTTCCAGGACGCGCGGTTGTTTCCGCATCTCAACGTCGCGCAAAATCTCGACTATGGAAGGCGGATGAACGGCCTCACGCCCGATCCTGCCCAGCACAAGCGCATCATCGAGCTACTCGACATCGGCGCGCTCCTTGATCGCCGTCCAGGAAAGCTCTCCGGCGGCGAACGCCAGCGCGTCGCGCTCGGGCGCGCGCTGCTGTCGAGGCCGCGCCTGCTGCTGCTCGACGAACCGCTCGGCGCGCTCGACGAGGGCCGCAAGCTGGAGATCCTGCCGTATCTGGTACGGCTGCGCGACGAGGCCAATGTCCCCATGGTCTATGTCAGCCACGACGCCGCCGAGCTGCGCCAGCTCGCGACGCAGATCGTGATGCTGAAGCAGGGGCGGGTGACGTCGTTCGGCGGGGTGAAGGTGTTGACGTGAGGGGTTGAGGCCCCTCCCCGTCATTGCGAGCGTAGCGAAGCAATCCAGAGTCTTTTCGCGGAGGCAGGCTGGATTGCTTCGCTGCGCTCGCAATGACGAGCTTGCGGCCGCTCCGTCCCGCCAAACTGAAAACGGAGAGCGCGGCGCTACACCCCCGCCACCGACGTCCACAAATCCGCGAGCTTGCGCCGCAGCGCTTGCCGGCGCGTCAGCGGCGCGGGCGTTTCCTCGTCCTCCGGCAGACGCAGGCCGACGACGTTGACGCGGCCGCCGGAGATGCTGCGCGCGACCAGCACGATCTCGTCCAGCGGCAGCTCGGCGCCCTCCTTCGGCGCGCGGTCGAGATGGACGTCGAAATAGTCGGCGAGGGTCAGCTTGCCGTCATCCTCGCCGACCTTCACGCCGTAGATCTCGGCAAGCTCGGCCAGCGTGTGCTCGCCGGAGACCATGAAGTCGCCGAGCAGATGCGGATCCGGCGCCGAGCTCGGCTGCATGTCGACGAAGAAGCGGTCGAGCGACTCGGCCTTTTCCGGCGGGGCCAGCAGGTAGATGTAGTCGCCGGGCGCGATCGGCTCGGCTTCCGTCGGGGTCAAGATGTTCTCATTGCGGATGACCAGCGTCGGCTTGGACCAGGACGGGATCAGACCGCGGCGGAAATACAGGCTCTTGGGCCGCACCGGATAGCCGACGAGCTGCTGCTCGAGCTGGCCGGGCAGATCCAGCTCGACACGGCGCGGACCACGCTCGGCGCGCGGCAGCGCCACGTGCAGCTTGCGCGCGGCGGGCGCCAGCGTCCAGCCTTGCAGCAGGAGCGAGATGATGACGACGACGAAGGCGACGTCGAAATAGAGATAGGCCTTCGACAGGCCGACCAGCATCGGGATCGACGCCAGGAAGATCGCGACCGCGCCGCGCAGGCCGGTCCAGGCGATGAAGATCTTCTCGCGCCAGTTGAAGCGGAACGGCGCCAGGCACACGAACACCGCGATCGGCCGCGCGACCAGCATCAGGACGAACGCAACCCCGACCGCCGGCAGCACGCTCGTGCCGAGCCGGCTCGGCGAAACCAGCAGGCCCAGCAGCACGAACATCACGATCTGCGCCAGCCACGTCGCGGCATCCAGGAATGCCACCACGGAATTATGCGCGCGGGTCGGGCGGTTGCCGATGATGATGCCGGCGAGATAGACCGCGAGGAATCCGGAGGCGTGCATGATCTGCGAGCCGCCGAAGATCACGAGCGCCGCGGTCGTGACAAACGGCGCATGCAGGCCCTGCGGCAGCGCAACCCGGTTGAGCGCGACGACGACGAGACGTCCCCCGAGGAAGCCGACGACGGCGCCCAGCACCGCCTCCTGGATGAACTCCATCGCCACATGGCCCGCCGAGCTCGATCCCAGCGAGATGTATTCGACCAGCATCAGGGTGAGGAAGATCGCGAAGGGATCGTTGGTGCCGGATTCGGCCTCCAGCGTCGCACCGACGCGCGGGCGCAGGCGCAGGCCCTGGGTGTGCACCAGCAGGAACACCGCGGCCGCGTCGGTCGAGGCCACGACGGCACCGACCAGCAGCGATTCCGTCCAGTTGAGGTCGAGCGCGTATTTGGCGAACGGCGCCGTGATCAGCGCGGTCAGAAGCACCCCGACGGTCGCGAGCACGACGGACGGCGCGAGCACCGTGCGGATGCTGGCAAAGCGCGTCTTCAGGCCGCCGTCGAACAGGATCAGGGCGAGCGCCACCGAGCCGACCAGATAGGTGGTGCGGACATCGTCGAACTGAAGCTGCCCGGGGCCGGAATCGCCTGCGAGCATGCCGATGGCGAGGAAGACGAGCAGCAGGGGCGCGCCGAAGCGCAGAGCAAGCAGGCTCGACAGGATACCGGCCATGACGAGGACGGCGCCGAGCAATATGGCGAGGCTGACAGAGTCGAGGGAAGCCATCCACCTTCCGGGTACAAATCGCTGGAATTGCATCCTTATCGTCGGCAGACTCCCACGCCAACCCATTTTCTCCCACTCGCGGCAATCTGCCCGTATTTTGCGGCCTTAACGCGCTTCACTTAGCGGTGTATCGATGGCCCGGCGGCGCCCTTTGTGGAATTCTGCGCCGCCCTCGAATCAAATCCTCCCGCCTGCTTGCCGACGAGACCGATGGACATGGACCTCAAAGACTTCATGGAGTTCGTGCAGACCACCGCGCGCAGCGTCGGGGCGGAAATCTCCTCGCCCTGGTTCTACCTGCAATTCGGCCTGATCCTGGCCGCGGCCGGCATCGCCTATGCCGCGGAAGCCGGGGTTCGCAACCGCATCGACATGACATCGCTGGCGATACACTGGCCGCTGCCGCTCCGGCACTTCGCCCGGGTGATGGTCTCGAGCGCCTCGACGGCGGTGTTCACCCTGATGGTGATCCTCTCCCGCGTGGTGATGTATCACGCGACCTGGCCGAGCCGCAGCTATCTCCTGATGGTCGCCGCCAAGCTGGGACTGGCCTGGCTTGCGATCCGGCTCGTGACCTCGGTGCTGCGCAACGCCTTCATCGTCAAGCTGGTGTCGATCTCGGCGTGGTTCGTCGCGGCGCTGTCCATCATCGGACAGCTCGACACGACGGTCGATCTGCTCGATTCCTTTGCGATCGTGCTCGGCGGCCTGCGGCTGACGCCGCTGCTGGTGATCAAGGCCGGCGCGCTCCTGCTCATCGCGCTCTGGGCCACCAACATCGCCAGCAATTTCGCCGAGAGCCGGATCAACTCGACCACCGATCTGACCCCGTCGGTGCAGGTGCTGCTGGTCAAGATCATCCGGATCGGGCTGCTGGCCATCGCAATCGTCATCGCGCTCGGCGCGGTCGGTATCGATCTCTCGGCGCTCGCGGTGTTCTCCGGCGCGGTCGGCGTCGGCATCGGTATCGGCCTACAGAAGATCGTCGCCAACTTCATCTCGGGCATCATCCTGCTTGCGGACAAGTCGGTGAAGCCGGGCGACCTCGTCACCATCGGCGACAATACCGGGCGCATCAGCGCGATGAAGACGCGCTATATTTCCGTCGCCGCCGGCGATGGCCGCGAATTCCTGGTGCCGAACGAGGACCTGGTGACGCAGAAGGTCGTCAACTGGACCTATACCGACAAGAACACGCTGGTGAAGATCGCCTTCGGCACCAATTACGACGCCGACCCGCGGCTGGTTTGCAAGCTCGCCGCGGAGACCGCGGCCGCCCATCCCCGCGCGCAGAAGGGCAAGCCGCCGAACAGCATCCTGACCGAGTTCGCGGAAGCCGGGATGAAGTTCTCGCTGACCTTCTGGATCGCGGACCCCGACGGCATGGATGGCGTCAAGAGCGACGTGATGCTGGCGCTCTGGGAGGCCTTCAAGCGCGAGGGCATCCGGGTTCCCTATCCCGTCCGCGAGATTCGCGTCCGGGGCGGCGCTCTGCCGGTGGAAACCACCGTAGAAGTCCCGAATTAGGCCCTGTTTCGGGCGCAAGAGCCACGCCTGACTTGCATGAGGGCCCGTGATCATTAGATTATGGCCCTGAAATCAAGCCCTTCCGCCGACACCGAGACCAGCCCCGCATGAGCTACGTCGAAGCCTCCGATACCTCCCTGCGCAAGACCGGACAGATCAAGCTGCACGGGCCGAGCGCTTTTGCCGGCATGCACAAGGCGGGCGCGCTGGTGGCGAAGTGCCTCGACGAGCTCACCGACATCGTCGGGCCCGGCGTGCCGACCGAGCGCATCGACCAGTTCGTCCGCGACTTCGCTTTCAGCCACGGCGCCTATCCGGCGACGCTGATGTATCGCGGCTACCGCTACTCGACCTGCACCTCGCTCAACCACGTGGTCTGCCACGGCATGCCCGGCGACCGTCCGTTGAAGGAAGGCGACATCGTCAACATCGACGTCACCTTCATCGTCGACGGCTGGTACGGCGATTCCAGCCGGATGTATGCGGTCGGCCCGATCGCCCGCAAGGCCGAGCGGCTGATCGAGGTGACGTATGAGGCGATGATGCGCGGCATCGCCGCGGTCAAGCCGGGCGCCACCACCGGCGACATCGGCCACGCCATCCAGAGCTTCGTCGAGCCGCAGGGCATGAGCGTGGTGCGCGATTTCTGCGGCCACGGCCTGGGGCGCATGTTCCACGACGAGCCGAACATCATCCATATCGGCCGGCCCGGCGAAGGCGTTCAGCTCAAGCCCGGCATGTTCTTCACCATCGAGCCGATGATCAATCTCGGCAAGCCGCACGTGAAGATCCTCTCCGACGGCTGGACCGCGGTGACCCGCGACCGCTCGCTGTCGGCACAGTTCGAGCACTCCGTCGGGGTGACCGCGACGGGCGTCGAGATCTTCACGCTGTCGAAGCGGCACGGCGAGACGCAGATCGGGTGATGGCCCGGCAGGACCGCGATGCGATCCTGCCATCCTGTTCGCCGGCGACGATCCGTCGTCAGAGGCGGACCTCTTACAGCACGTAGCCACCATCGATGGTGAGGCTGGCGCCGGTCATATAGCCGGATTCCGGGCCCGCCAGATATGACACCAGCGCGGCGATCTCGCCGGGCTCACCGACGCGCTTCAACGGAACGATCTCTTTCAGCCGCGACACCATCGTGGCCGTCATGTCGGTCTCGGTCGGGCCCGGCTGGACGTTGTTGACCGTGATCCGGCGAGGCGCCAGGTCGAGCGCAACGCCGCGGACCAAGGAGGCAACGGCGGCCTTGGTCATGGCATAGACGCTGCCTCCCGGCGTCCCTGTCCGGATCGCCGTGTTGCTCCCGATCGTGATGATGCGGCCGCCGTCACGCATCTGCCCGGCTGCCGCCTGGATGGCCAGAAAGACGCCGCGGATATTCACATCGAGAATGAGGTCGAGGTCTTCCAGGCTGAACTGCTCGACGGGACCGAGGCGGAGAATGCCCGCGTTGACGACGACCGCATCAAGCACCCCAAGCCGGCTCACGGTCTCGGCGACGGCCGCGCGGATCGCGGCGGGATCGGCGCTATCGGCCTTGATCGCGACGGCCTTGCGGCCAGCGCTCTCGATCGCGGCCACGATTTCGGCGGCACTGTCCGGTCGCGACACGTAGGTCAGCGCGATATCGAACCCGTCCCGTGCGAGACGGACCGCGATCGCGGCGCCAATGCCGCGCGCTCCACCAAACACCAACGCGACTTTGCTGCTCATTTGCTCTCTCCTTATTTTGAACGATCGTTCCAGATTTAACCAAAAAAATTACCCAAGGGCGCGCAATGCGATGGCGCCGAGCGCCCGTAATTGGCGCGGCCTGGCGCCACCGCGCGCGGCGATTCGAATACCGGCAACATTCGCCAGCAGAAACTCGGCTGCGTCGTCGGCGTCGAGATCCCGCGCCACGTCGCCGTCGGCCTGCGCTTCGCGCAAGCGTTTCGAAACGGCGCCCTGGAGCGCGCGGCCTGACGCCGCATGGATGCTGGTGAGGTCATCCCGCGAGCGGCCGAACTCGCTGATCGAGCCGATGCCCAGGCAAGCCTCGTTCGCGTCGCGAACGACGCGGTCGATCATCGCCCTGAGGCCGTCAATCGCGCGCGGCGGCGCCCGCAGCGCGGCAAGATGGGCTTCGACCTCGCTGGCCGCGTAGCGGCGCACCGCGGCGCAATAGAGTTGCCATTTGTCGCCAAACGTATCGTAGATGCTCTGGCGGCCGATCCCCATGGCGTCAACAAGCATCGGCGTCGAGGTTCCCTCGAAACCGTGCTCGCGAAACGCACCGATCGCGGCATCGAGCGCCTCGTCCTGATCGAATTCCTTGGTCCTTGCCATGACACGACAATAGTTATTCTGGAACGAATAGTCAATTATAAAATGCGGCGGCATTGCGCGCGACATGGCGGGAAGCAGATCGGGTGATGCCTGGCTCGGCGGCCTAGTGGCGACGCCGGAATGACGACGGCGGCCGCTTGTAGGTCGCGACAAATGCATCGTTGAATCTGCGAACGCTGCCGAAACCGGCGGCGAAGGCGATCTCCGCCAATGTCATGCTGGTCTGGTCGATCAGACGCTTGGCTTCCTGCACACGGCGGGTCGTGGCGATCTCGCTCGGGCTCGCACCGGCGTGGCGCATGAACAGGCGGAGCAGATGGCGCGGCCCGACTCCCAGGACTTCCGCAAGGTCCATCATCGACGCGCGATCCAGGAATCCGTCATTGATCAGGCGCATCCCGCGCGCGACGGTGGTAGCCGTTCCCATCCAGGCCGGCGATCCCGGCGCGGTTTCCGGCCGGCAGCGCAGGCACGGGCGAAAGCCGGCGCGCTCGGCGGCAGCGGCGGTCGCATAAAAGGTGACGTTCTCGGAGCGCGCCGGGCGAACCGGGCAGACCGGCCGGCAGTAGATCCTCGTCGAGCGAACGCCGGAGAAGAACAGCCCGTCGAACGCGCGTGCCCGCGCCAGCCGCGCCCGATCGCAGGTGTCCCAGTCGAGATGCGGCGGCAGCGTTTGCCGATGTGCCGAGCCTGTTGCCATGGCGGAAGAATAGTTTCATCGCAGCCCGCCGAGTAGCTGGAATCGGACTCGATCGGGCGATGAGGTCCGAATCCAGCCAGCCTGCGCCACCACGCCGGATCATGGTCCCGGTCCATCCCGGAGCAGATTCGCAATGCACACGCAGGCGCAACAAACGACGTCAGGACAAACCACGCTCACGTTCGAGATCGGGCTCCTGCTCCTCCTCTCACTGATCTGGGGCAGCTCGTTCACGCTGATCAAGGTCGCAATCCCGACGATCCCGCCATTCACGATGGTCGCCGCGCGCGTGACGATCGCGGCCATTCTCCTGATCGCGATCGCTCGCGCTCGGGGACACGCTTTTCCCGGTCGAGGACCGATGTGGGGGGCGTTCTTCGTGCAGGGGCTGCTGCAAAGCGCGCTGCCGTTTACCCTGATCAGCTGGGGCGAGCTGCATATCGCAAGCGGTCTCGCTGGCGTGCTCAATGCGACCCCGCCGATGTTCGTGCTCGCGATCGCGATGATGACCGGACGCGGGCGGCAGGCGATCAGCAGCCGGAAGATCATCGGCGTCGCGCTCGGTCTTGCGGGTGTCGCGGTCACGATCGGCATCGATGCGCTGTCCTCCTTGGGTACGACGGCCCCGCTGGCGCAGGCCGCAGTGCTCGGCGCAAGCCTCTGCTATGCGCTCGCACCGATATGGGGGCAGCGGTTCTCCGGCTTTCCCGCCACCGTCACGGCGGCCGGCGCCATGAGCTGTGCCGCGATCCTCATGATCCCTGCCGCACTCGTCCTCGAGCGACCCTGGACGCTGGCACCGACTTCGCAGGCGGTCGCGGCCGTCGTCGGCCTCGCGGAGGTCTGCACGGCGCTCGCGATGGTGATCTATTTCCGCTTGATCCGCACGCTCGGCCCACTCGGCACGACCAGCGGCAGCTATCTGCGCGCCGGCTTCGCGGTGGCGCTCGGCACGGCATGGCTCGGCGAACGCTTCACCTGGTCGGCCCTTGCAGGCATGACGCTCATTCTCGCCGGGGTCATCGCCATCACGATGCCCCTGCCGGCGCGGCAGCGTGGTCTCGAACAGTGAGAGCGTCAGCGGGGCGGTCTCTTGGACCGCCCCCGAGCCGCCGTTACAGATCAGGCATGATTGACCTCGACGACCTCGCACAGGATCGTCTCGGCCTTCGACAGCGCCGCAAGGCGCTGGATGTACGGCGCAAATCGCGGATCCCGGCGAAAATTCTCGATGTCCCCCGCGCTTGCCCATTGCGAGTAGTTGATCGCGCGCCGGCCCTCCTTGCTGGCGTGGATGCTGGACGAGATGAACCCGGGCTGCTTGCTGAAGAAGGTCTCGGTGCCCTCCTTCAGCAGCTGAACCAGCTTTTGATGGTTGTCCGGCTCGACCGTGAAGACGTTGACGAGGGTCGTGACGTCGCTGCCGGTGCGAATGGTCGCTTCCATTTTCGAACTCCTGTTCTGGCTGCGGGACGGCGCCGATTGCGCGGCGAGCAAGACACCGGCTCCGAGGCCGGTGGCAACGAAGGCACGACGCGACGGCTCAGGTCTGGTCCGGGACATTGATATTCTCCTGTTGCGGAAGATCGGCTGGCCACTCGACCGGCCAACAGCGCTGAGACGAACGAGGCAGGAGAGCGAAGACAGCTGGTGTGAAATTTTTTTCCGACGGCTCAGTCGCCCCGAGCGTAGACGGCGCCGGGAATCCGGGCCGGCAACATCCTGACCGGCTCCCCGCGTTGCCGATGTGCGCGAACTCTGCTACCCGGAGCGCGCCGAAAAAGGCATGGCCGGATTGGTAAGCCCGGCCTGTTCCTGACTTGCCAGGAATTCTGCCACCGTCTCCACGGTAGGACCCACGGCCGGACAGAGTGACGCGATCGTCACGCTGCTCGGCGGGTCATGTCGTCGTGTCAACTCGGCCGCCGCTCAGTGTGGAATCTCGTTCCGTCCGTTCCTTCACCTGAACGGAGAGCACCTATGCGACTGCAACATCTCAACCTCGCGACCTCGGACGTCACCGCGCTTGCCGCCTTCTTCGAGCGCTTCTTCGGCTTTGCACCCTATGCCTCGCGCGGCGAGGCCCTCGTCGTCCTGCGCAACAAGGAGGATTTCATCCTGACCGTGATGCGCGGCAGGACGGGCGAGCCGGCCGACTATCCCGCCAATTTCCATATCGGCTTCTACTACGACGAGGCAGCCGAGGTGGAAGCCAAGCACGCCGAGCTAAAGGCCGCGGGCCTGAACCCGAGCAGGATCGCCTTCATGGACCGTGGCGGCGGCGCGCGCGTCCCGCACTTCTATGTCACCGCGCCGGGCCATGTCCTGGTCGAGGTCTGCACCCCGCCGGGAGGCCTTTCGCCCTAGGCGGACGACGAGCCCCCGGTGGCCGCGCCAATGAGCGAGCCGCCGGGGCCGGACACTTCCCGGTTGCAAAACGCGCGCCATACGGCATGGTTAGGCCTGATGCCCGCCAAGACCGACCACGACAAGAGCAAGCCCGAGGACACGCCGCACTATCACGGCCATCGCGAACGGCTGCGCGAGCGCTTCTACAGCGTGGGCGCAGATGCGCTCAGCGACTACGAGCTGCTGGAGATGGCGCTGTTTCCGGCGCTGCCGCGGCGCGACACCAAACCGCTGGCAAAGACGCTGATCAAGACCTTCGGCTCGTTCGCCGAGGTCGTCCATGCCCCGGTGGCGCGTCTGCGCGAGGTCGACGGCATCGGCGAAGCCGCGATCCACCAGCTCAAGCTGATCGCGGCGGCAACGCATCGCGTCGCCAAGGGCGAGGTCAACAGCCGCAACGCGCTGTCGTCCTGGAACGAAGTGATCGATTATTGCCGCTCCAGCATGGCCTTTGCCGACAAGGAGCAATTCCGCCTGCTCTTCCTCGACAAGCGCAACCAGCTGATCGCCGACGAGGTGCAGCAGACCGGCACCGTCGACCACACCCCGGTCTATCCACGCGAGGTGATCAAGCGCGCACTGGAGCTGTCGGCGACCGCACTGATCCTGGTGCACAACCACCCCTCGGGCGATCCCTCGCCTTCGCAGGCCGACATCCAGATGACCAAGGCCATCATCGACATCGCAAAACCGCTCGGTATCGCCGTGCACGACCACATCATCGTCGGCAAACAAGGTCACGCCAGTCTGAAGGGACTGAAGCTGATCTAAACGACGTCGCCTCTTGGGGGCTAAAGCGGACCTTACCGCGAACCTCGCAAAACGACGCGATTGCCCCAGAGCAGTCATTAATCCCGCTGGCAACTCGAGGTTGTCCAGAGAGCAGGGCGTGGATCCGTTGGATCAGCATTGTTGTCCCATGCGTGACTCGTAAGCGACAGCGGTCGGGATAATGGATTGCTGCCGCGATCGCCACAGATGCGGCGTCTTCGCACAACAATTCTGGTGCTCGTTGCCTTTCGCGATCGCGTGTGATCGGGCGCAACAAAATGGAACTGCGCAAGCCTTTGCGATTACTTGCCGGTCAGGCGCCGCGTCGGCACCCTCTGCGAGCACGGGTGCTTTCCGTTGTTCTGCCTTGCGTGATTATCATCGCCGCACCGCAAGCGGCCCGCGCTCAATGTACAACTGATCCCGTCAACGGCGGCATCCTTCAGAACGGCGGAACCTGCGTAGCCAATAATCCGGTGAGCGCCGGTTTCAACATCGCGGTCAGCGCGTTGAACGGCGCAAACGTGACGACCAATGGCACGGTGACGGCCAATGGTGGTGGAACAGGAATCCAGGCCACCACCAACGCCACGGTCACCGCAAACGCAAATGTAACCGCCGCCAGCACTGGCCTGATTGCGAACACCGGCGGCACGATCATCATTAATGCGATCACCCTGGCGAATTCTGGCGGCGGCGGCGCGGCCATGATCGCCACCACCGGAACGATCATCGCGAATAGCACGACCGTGAATTGGAACGGCGGCGCCGCGGTCGGGGTGGGCGGGGTAGTGCAGGCCACGGCGGGAGGTCTGATTCAATTCACACCTGGCTCGTCGATCAATCTCAGCGGTGGCTTCGGCAAGTTGATGACCGCCGACGGTGCGACAAGCCAAATCATCGCCAATGGTCTTTCCGTGAACATGGGTGCTTCGGGCGGCATGACCGCGGCTACGGCGCAGAACGGGGGGAGTATCCAGCTTGCGAGCGGCAGCAGCATCACGTTCGCCGGAGGCGGCGGGAATACCGGCTTATCGGCAACAGGGACCAACAGTTCGATCACGGCGACCGATCTGAGCTTGTCGGTAGGTAATGGCGGTGGTGATGTCGGTGTGAACGCCGCGTCCGGGGGCCAGGTGACGTTGACGCGCGGCTCCGTTACCGTTCCGGGCATTGGCGGCGGGGAGATAGGACTTCGGGCGACCGGGGCGAACAGCCTGGTTACCGCAAACGATGTGGTCGTCAGCGTGACGGGAGGCGGTGGAAACGCTGGAGTGAATGCGACGACTGGCGGCACCGTTACGACGAGTGGTGGCTCGGTGTCCGTCGTCAACGGCGCGGGCGGGCTGCTGCAGAACGGCGGCAACGTAACCATGACCGGAACCGACGTGACCGCGTCAGGAAATGGCGGCTTCGGCTTTCTGTTCAACGGTAGCGGAAACACGTTGCAGTACAGCAACGCCACCGTCGTGGCCAGCGCCGCCTCCTTCTCGGTGCAGGGCGGCGCGGCCAACATCAGTCTTAGTAATGCCGTCGCAGTAACAAATAACAACACCCTGCTCGAAACGGTGTCTGGAGCCAGCACGACGTTCAACGCACAGGCATCGACCTTGCGAGGGCTGATCACGACGGCGGCCGGCGGCATCAGCACAGTCACCCTTGCGCAGAATACCGTCTGGACGATGACGGGCAATTCGAACGCAACCAACCTGACCAACAACAGCAGTGAGATCATCTTCACCCCGCCGACCGCGGACCCCACACAACTGTCGAGCTACAAGACGCTGATTGCGAATAACTATGGGGGCGCAGGCGGCTCGATCACGCTCAATACTTTTCTCGGCAACGACACTTCGCCATCCGACAGGTTGGTCATTAACGGCGGCGCAGCGACGGGCTCGACAGCGCTCAGAGTATTGAACACGACCGGTCCCGGCGATCAGACCGTTGCGAACGGCATCCTTTTGGTGCAGACCGTCAATAACGCCACCACGGCGCCCGGCGCTTTCTCGCTCGCCGGCGAGGTGCGCGGCGGCGCTTATGATTACTTCCTGTTTCGCGGCGGCATTAACGGCAATGCGCCCCAGGATTGGTTTCTGCGCTCGACTTTCGATTCGGGGCCGACACCCCCGGACCCGCCGATTATCCCGCCGCCGATCCTGCCGCCCGATCCGCCTCCGGACGGGCTGCCGCCCGGCTCCTACCCAATCATCGGGCCTGGACTTGCAACCTACGGGTCCGTTCAACCTATGGCCCGGCAAATCGGCCTCGCCACGCTTGGTACGCTCAACCAGCGAGTAGGCGACACGATGACATTGTTGAATGCGGGTGCCGACCCCAATGGCTGGGGCCGGTCAGACTGGGCGCGCGTTTTCGGTCAGCAGATCAATGGCCACTACCAGGCCTTCGCCGACCCGCGCACCGATGGCTGGCTGGCGGGCTTCCAAGGCGGAATCGATCTCTGGCGCGGCAGCACCATCCCCGGTCACCGCGACTCTGCTGGACTTTACTTCGCCTATACCCAGGCGCGGGCCGACGTGACCGGGCTGGTCACAAACCCGGCCGCCACTGGCTACATGCTCACCCACACCGGGACCAACGACATCCAGGCTTACTCGGCCGGCGGCTACTGGACGCACTACGGTCCGACCGGCTGGTACCTCGACGCGATCCTGCAGGGGACGCTCTATCGCGGCAACGCGACGACGCAATTCACGCAATTGCCGCTCAAGGGCGCCGGCTTCGTTGCCTCGCTGGAGACGGGCTATCCAATCCCGCTACCGCTTGGCCCAGGCTTCGTGCTCGAGCCGCAGGCCCAGATTATCTGGCAACGGGTATCGTTCGACGAAGCCAATGACGGTCTGGGCCCGGTCGGGCTGGGCACGACCACGGGTCCGATCGGACGGCTCGGCCTGCGCGGGCAGTGGAACATTGCCAGCAGCAACGGGATGCTCTTGCAGCCTTATGCAGGCGTCAATTACTGGCGCAGCTGGGGCGCGGGAGCGGACACCACTTTTGGCATCGATCAAGTGCTGCTGCTGCAGAAGATGCAGACGGTCGAAACCTTCGTCGGCTTCACCGGCAAGCTCGACAAGAGCTACAGCGTCTATGCTCAATTCGGTTATCAATTCGAGGTCGGCAGCACGGTCAACGCGGGCCCGCAAGGCGCCAAAGGCACCGCGGGCATACGCTACAGCTGGTGAATAGGGTTCCATCAAGCTGCTTGCGATCTCTACGCGCAGCGAGGCCCGCATTCCGCGGCCTGCCGTATACACTATGTGCATGTCCGGATGCGGCCCTGTTTGAGACATGCCGACCGACCTTGAGAATGTCCGCGAACCGAGGAAGACCGGAAGTGGCCAGCGCACAAGGCAGGCCGCTTCCATGCGGCCGTCTTCGCTTGGTCACGAATGACCCGGATTGGCAGCCTACAACGCGCCGATCGCCTCGGCTAAAGCATGATCCGGAAAAGTGCGCAGCGGTTTTCCCTCGCGACAAACGCGGAGCGCGTTTGCGCGGAGATCATGCTCAAACAACGCCTAAAGCGCGATGACGATTCATCCCAATCTCATCGCGCTTTAGGCAAGATGACTGGCCAGCCGGAAGGTCTCTCAGCGAGCTCGGCAGGGCGGGCCGATGATCACTTCCTTACGGCAGCGACCCTCTAAGGTCCGCGACACCAAAATCTACCGTGGCTCCGCCACCGTTCTCAGAAGTCGTCTGGGTGCGGGCCTCGCTGTGCGCTGACACAGCGATGACCCGGTCGCCTTTCTTCTCCGCCAGTCCGACATTTCGAGCGAGGATCGCGCCAAGCAAAAGCATCGTGACCATCAGCCCGCTCACGGACGCAGTCACATAAACATTGGACCAATTGCGCATCACTACACCACCCATGCGCATCGCCCCGGCCCGATGCAACATGCGTCGTTGAGTCGTTAGGCGATTTGGTGGCGCGGCAGTGGCGTTCTGGAGTTCACCTCACTTGTTACGCGGTGGCGGCCACTCGTTGCAGGTTCGTGGCGAGCGGATTGCTTTGAGCAGCCTTTCCTGTGGACCGCCGCACTTCCATCACAGGAGGCAGCATGGACTCAGGCATACTCCGAAATTGCGCGGCTTGCTCTCCCGGCCGCGCGGATCTCGCCTGGAGCCCCGGCTGGTACGGTCGGGGCTCTCTTTGGAGCGGCTCTCTGAGACCGTTCAGCTTGGCCTCGGGCGGCGGTCTTGGTGCTGCCAGTCGCCTAAGCCACTAACCCGATCACTAGCTCCGTCAGAACTGCTGACGTTGCTATCCGCTTCCGGGATTTCAGCGCTGTTCGTCTGGATCAGACATAGCTGTTTCTGCATCTCGACGAGGCGCGCGCGGCCATATTGCCACCGGATAAAGCCGCAGCCGCGCCGTGCTAATTGTTGCGCGCAGCTCAAATGACGACAATTCCGGGCTGCATCGTGCGCGTCGGACTGAAGCATCACTTGCGCTGATCTGTTTACGGCGACTTCCGCTTCTGGCCCGTCTCGGACCTCACGACGCCGAAGCAGAATGTCCGCCACTGAGGTGAGAGCTGAAGTCCGCTGATGATCCCTGGTGAGTGAAATGGCTTAAAAAGGCGCTTCCACGTGTTAACGTGATCATCACGAACGATCACTGCTTACAGTCCCCCTGTCTACGTCCCCTGCTACTACCCCACCTAAAAAATCTATTGTGTGTTCAACGTATTACGTGAAGCGATAGATTCATCCACAACCACCCCTCGGGCGATCCCTCGCCCTCGCAGGCGGACATCCAGATGACCAAGGCCATCATCGACATCGCAAAGCCGCTCGGCATCGCCGTGCACGACCACATCATCGTCGGCAAGAGCAGGCATGCCAGGCTGCGCGGGATGCGGTTGATCTAGAGCCTCAAATCAGATGACAAGGACACAATGAGCGACTGGCTGCACAATCTGCCGGTGCCCGCAATGGCGCTGGTGATCTTTGGATTCACGTACCTGCTCGCCGCGGCCATCTTCGCAGGCATCGCGAGGGCTGCGACGGAGGAGCGCGCGAAGTCGCTGAAGGCGATCTCGCCGGGCATGCTGCCGGTGCTCGGCATCATCTTCGGCCTGTTCGTCGCCTTCATCGCCGCGCAGGTCTGGGGCGACAGCGACCGCGCCAGCGCCGCGGTGAGCCGCGAGGCCAGTGCGCTAGGCAGCGCCGTGCTGCTGGCCGCCGGCCTGCCGGCGGAGCAGGAGACGAAGCTCCGCGGCCTGGTGCGCGACTATGTCGGCCAGGCCGTCGCGGTGGAATGGCCGATGATGGCGCATCAGGAAGTGTCGCTGAAGGTCACGCCGCCGGCACTTGCCGAAGCCCTGCAGTTCGTCGTCGCGATGACGCCGCAAGGCCCGGGGCAGGCGAATGTGCAGCGCGAGCTCATCGCCGCGCTGGAGCAAGCGCTGGACGCGCGGCGGCAGCGGATCATCGTCAGCCTCGCCGCGGTGAACCCGGTCAAATGGTGGTGCCTGTATCTCCAGGCGGCCTGCGCCCTATTGGTGATCGGCCTTGTTCATTGCGACAACCGGCTGGGATCGGCGATCGCGATGGGCCTGTTCGCCACCGGCGTCGCCACCTCCGTGCTGCTCATCGCTGCGCACGACCGGCCGTTCGCCGGCCAGATCTCGATCCAGCCGGAGCCGCTGCTCCAGATCATGCCGGCAGACCCCGGCAAGAGTTGAGCAGAGCGGCTTGCCCCGCGAGAGAGCATCTCACCGGACGAGCTGCCACCCCTTCGGCGTCCAGCGCAGCAGCGTGCCGGACAGCGGCTTTGGTGCGCGCGCCATCATGTTCCTGGCCAGCGTCCGCAGCGCGTCGATCGCGACACTGCTGTCTTCGCTTGCATAGAGCACGAGATCGGCCGACGGCGCCGCGACGATCAGGACACCGCCCTTAGCCTGCGCGAGCGGCGCCCAGCTGTCGACCAGCGCGAGCCGGCTGGTCTGATAATAGTCCCCCGTCAGCGTGCCGAATTGTCCTGATGGGACCGCTTTTGCGACGGTCGTGAGTGGCTTCACGCTGCTGCGCAGATTGGCGATGGCGATGTCGAAGACCTGGTCCTGCGTCAAGCCGAGCGCAGCACGATCCTTGTCGTTGAACACCCTGACCGCCCGCGGCGAATCCAGCACCGGGACGATCACCAGCCCCTCTGCCAGGGGCCGCGTCTGCGCCGGGCCGCGCGCATCGACCTCCCGAAGGGCCTGCCGCATGTAGTCAGCCGAGCGCACGACCACGCGAAGGGCTGCTCGGGTCGGCGGATCGTTCCGGCTGCTCGCCGTTGCCTTGACGCCGCTGACATAGGCGCCGATCTCCCTGGCGCAGCCGCCCGTATTGGCCTTGCAGAAGGCGTAGATGCGGTCGATGTTGGTTTGCAGTGGACCGACCGACAGCGTCAGCGGTCCCTTGATCACGACCGGGGTGTCACGAATCTCGGCGCGGATACGCTCGGCCACGAAAGCCGTAAACGCGGGTTCGTCGGCTGGAATCTGTTGCGCCCGGGCAGCCCCGGCTCCGACGAGATCGCCGGCCACGATCGCGGCGATCAGCCACCGGCATATGCGAGATCGGATGCTCATGCGAACCACCAGCTCGGGAGAGCGGCTCGCCGGCCGATACTCACCCCTCCGCGTCCAATCTACTGCCGGGCGCCGTCAATCCTGTGGGCGCCGGCGGTTGATCGATCAATAGCAATAGCGTTGGCTGACCCGGACGTAATAGCCGTCGGGACGCTGCACATAACAGCCGCGCTGATAGGCGTAGTAACCGGAGCGGCGGCGCTCGCCCTCGGAAGCGATCGCAGCGCCCGTGCCGGCACCGACGACGGCGCCGATTGCGGCGCCGCGGCCTCCGCCGAGCGCACCACCGAGGATCGCCCCGCCGACACCGCCGATGATCGCACCGCCGATGGCATCCTGGGCTGCAGCCTCATGCGCCGGCATCGCCATCGCGACCGTCAGACATGCCGCGATTCCAAAACTTCCAATGCGAAGACCTCGAAGCATGCTCGCCCTCCCTGTGATGAGCCAGTCATAGCGCCGGAAGCGGATTCGGACCAGACAAATAGCCGGCAGCGCGGCTCGCGACGCCTACGCGATGGCGCCGGAGGCGCAGCGCGAAGACGGCTCAAACCATGCCGCGAGCGACGCACAGGCCGGCCAATCGGACGTCAGGGATAGATCCAGCGCTGCACGGCCTCGGCGGTGTCGGCCGGCGTGAAGTTGAAGCAGATCGCGGCGTCAGGCGCCAGTTGATGGACGAGGTTGAGCACCTTCTCGAACAGCAGCGGGCGCTCTTTCGGCTCGCGCAGCCCCGCGCCGATCACGATGCAGTCGAAGCGCTCGTCGCGCAGTGCGGCCGTGACGCCGGCTTCGGCGGTCGCGTCGAGATCGATCAGGCAGCTCGTGACCTCGTAGCCGAGATCACGCAGGCGCAGCAATTGCGCTTCGATGTAATGGCGCACGAGCTCCGGCGTGAGCTGCGGAATGCGCTGTAATCCGCACTGCCGGGTTCGATGCCGATCGCGAGGACGCGCTTGGCCATGCAGGGCTCCCTACCGCATCATCTAAAATGCTAACGGACGAACGACCTTGCCGGTTCCCCCACTGGCGGGTCGCGCCGCCGGCGAAGGCGCGGGTCCCGTCCTGCGGCACATTTTCCCGCCCAGGCTGTAAGCCATTTCACATGCGCCGGGCCGGCAACCTGCCACATTTGCCGGAGATCCCGTTGGAGTCACACCCCTATCACGGCGCCTCGTCCATATCTGACTTGCACGAAATTTCGATAATTCATCAATTTTCGGGAGCGGAAGATGGTCTCATTCGAGAATCTGAAAAGCGAGTACGAGCGGAATTGGTCCAATCTCGAGATCCGGCCTTCCCGCCTCGCCGACGCGAATGGAGTCGCGCGCAAGGCGATCAACGGCAAGGCGACCTATCAGCAGATCGAGCGGCTGACCGGAGTCCCCTGGTATTTTGCCGCGCTGTGCCACTACCGCGAATCCAACTTCGATTTCGACACCTATCTCGGCAACGGCGAAACGCTTCATCGCGTGACGAGCATCGTTCCGAAGGGGCGCGGCCCCTTTACCACGTTCGTGGACGGCGCCGTGGACGCGTTCAGAATCGAGAACTTCATCGGCGCCCACGACTGGGGCATCGCGCGGATGCTGTTCCGGCTCGAGGCGTTCAACGGCTTCGGCTATCACTCGAAGGGCTGCAATTCGCCCTACCTCTATGGCGGTTCGACGCTGTACGGCCCGCCCGAGGCGAGGGCCGGCAAATTCGTCCGCGACCACGTGTTCGACTCGAACCACGTCGATTCCCAGCTCGGCACGGCGGTGATCTTGCATGCGATGATGTCGCTCGATTCCTCGATCACCCTCGACGGTAGCCCGCAATTCGCCGGCCGCACCGAGCCCGAGGACGATGCCGCGTCGACGATTGTTCTGATGCAGCAGGCGCTCAACAAGCTCGGCGCCAATCCGCCGCTCGTCGAGGACGGCATCAGTGGACCGAAGACCGGGGCCGCGGTCTCGCAATTTCAGCAGCAGAACGGCCTGAGGGATACCGGGCTTCTCGACGGGGCCACGGTCGCGGCGCTCACGCGTGCAACGCAGGCGGGAGGCTCCCTGCCGAGTGGCGATATTTCCAAGGTCCTGAAGCGGCTGGAAGACCTCGCACAGTTGCTGCGACCGGCAGCCGGCGGCGTAACACCGGGAACGACGACACCGGGCAATACGCTGCCCGCCACCAACGATCCGATCAGCCTGTTCGAACGGCTCTTCTCCCTCATCAACAAGACGGCGCCCGTGCCAGGACCGGTCAGTCCGACCAACCCGGCCCCCGTCGATCAGTTGAAGCAGGTCGTCGACCTGCTCAGCACCTTGCTCAACAAGGACGGCAAGCCCATGCTCGGCCAGGTCAACGGCGCGCTCGGCGAGACCATCGGCAAGCTGCTCGACGGCAAGAAGACGGCACTTGGCATCGGCGGCTCGGTGCTCACTGCGCTGCTCTCTTCGGTGACGGCGAGCCCGAATGCAGGCGGTATTGCCGGACTGCTCGGAACGATCGTATCGGCGGTGCCGGGCCTCGGCCAGTTCGCGATGCCGATCTCGCTGGCGCTCACGGCCTGGGGCGTGCTCGGCAAGTTCGAGAAGTGGGCGCAAGGCACCGCGCCGCCGCCGAAGCCGACGACGTAAAGCCGTTTGCGTCTTCAGCCGTCGGCATTGGCAATAGCTGCCGCACGCCGCTCCATCAACACGCGCTCGCGCGCATTGTTCGCGAGACGTGCGGCGGTCTCGAACGATAATCGCGCCTCGGCGAAGCGGCCGAGCTTCTCCAGGAGGTCGCCGCGGACGGAATGGAGATGGTGGTAGGCCCCGAGCGCCGGTTCGTCAGCGATCATGTCCACGAGATCGAGACCGGCCTGCGGCCCTTCGGCCATGCCAAGCGCGACCGCCCGGTTGAGCTCGATCACCGGCGAGCGCACCAGCGCCGCAAGCTGGCCATAGAGTTCCGCAATGCGGCGCCAGTCGGTGGCAGCGGCCGTCTCCGCCGTCGCGTGACACGCGACGATCGTGGCCTGCAGCGTGTAGAACCGGCCGGCACCACCGAGCTCGCGCGCGCGATCGAGCGCGCGAAGGCCGCCACCAATCTGGCGCCGGTCCCAGAGCCTGCGGTCCTGGTCCATGAGCAGGATGGGCTCGCCATCGATGCCGGTGCGCGCCTGCTTCCGCGCGGCATTCAGCTCCATCAGCGCCATCAGACCGTGGACCTCGGGCTCGAGGGGCGCGAGCCCGACCAGCACCCGCCCCATGCGCAGAGCCTCGTCGCAGAGCTGCGGCCGCAGCCACTCCTCGCCGCCTGAGGCCGAATAGCCCTCGTTGAATATGAGATAGACGACCTCGAGCACCGAGGCGAGACGCTCCGAAAGCGCCTCGCCGCCCGGGATCTCGTAGCTCAGGCCCGACCGCGACAGCGTGCGCTTGGCGCGGACGATGCGCTGGGCGATGGTTGCCTCCGTGACCAGGAAGGCGCGCGCGATCTCGTCGGTGGTCAGGCCGCAGATCATGCGCAATGCCAGCGCCGCGCGGACCTGCCGCGGCAGCAGCGGGTGACAGGCCGTGAAGATCAGCCGCAACCATTCGTCACCGATATCGTCGTCGAGGGCGGCGTCGAAATCCGGCATCGCGTCCTGCTCCTGCATCAGCTCGTGCGTCAGCAGGTCCTGCTTGCGGGTGAGCATCTTTGCCCGGCGCAGATGATCGAGCCCGCGGCGCTTGGCCGTCGCAACCAGCCAGGCGCCGGGATTGTCCGGCACCCCGCTGTGCGGCCACGCTTCCAGCGCTGCGACCAGAGCGTCCTGGGTCAATTCCTCCGCCAGCGGCACGTCGCGCAGCATGCGCGACAGCGTGGCGATCAGCCGTGGCTGCGCGACGCGCCAGGTTGCGTGAATCGCGGCGCGGATCGCGTGATCGATGTCGGCGGTCGTCATCGCCGCCGACCAGAGCCCTTTCCGTTCCGATGGAATCGGAACGGGGCTCTAGATTCTTGTTTTGACGCGTTTTCTTGACGCGAAACGGTATTCACTTCGCGAGAAAACGCTCCAGGACGAGCGGTGGTGTCCATCAGGCGTGGGCAGCCACCCTGGACTGCGCGTCGACCTGGCAGGCGATCTCCACGCCCGGCGTGGCGAATGCCCGTAATTCGCAGGTCCCCTCCCAGCCCGGCATGTGATCGAGGTGCAGCTGCATGAATTCCTTCGCCATGGCCACGGCTTCCGCCTTGTCGCGCAGCTCGAAAATGGCATAGCCGCCGATCACTTCCTTGGCCTCGACGAAGGGGCCGTCGATGACGCTGAGCTCACCGTCGACGATTCGCACCCGTGCGCCGGTCGCAAGCGGCATCAGGCCGCCATTGTCGATCATTCGACCGGCCTTGATCTCCCGCTCGGATATGTCCTGCATGGCCTCCATCAGCGCCGGGCTCGGGGCAGCCATCGGCTGGCTGGAGGTGACGATGTACATGAAGCGCATGAAAAACTCCCTTGGCGAGCAGCAGCCGCTCCGGCTGCAAACCGGCTCGCTATGGATGTGACGATTGAGCCTTGGCTAAATCGACATCGACCGGAAGATTTATTGCCGCAGCATGATCAGGGGATCGGCGGTATCGGGGACGCGCCGCCATTGCGCGTTGTCATCGGCCTCGAACTGCCAGGCCTCGCCTGATTTCGACATCAGGACGATCTGGCCGCGCTCGAGCCGCCATTGCGCCGGATTGAACTGAGCGATCGCCGGATCGCATTTCGGCTTGACGAAGACCTGGAAATTGTCCGGGCCGGCTTCCGTGTTGGTCAGCGTCAGCCCGCACACCGGCTGGCCGTTGCCGCGCACCATCGACCAGTCGCCGATCATCTGGTCCATCGACTTGGCCATCGAGCGGGCGGCGGCGAGATCCTGGAGGATGTAGACGCCCTCGCCCTGCCGCAGGCCTTCGAAGATGCCGGCCTCGACCTCGGTGAAGTCGATCACGGCTTCACCGGTCGCGTCCTGCAAACGAACGATGTCGAGGCCCCTGACGCTCCAGGCAACGATATCCTTCGTAAAGGGCAGCGTGGTCTTGCAGGCCGGCTCCAGCTCCAGCTTGAAACCCTGCGCCGCGGCATCGCCCTTCATCGTGACGACGCAGGTCTTGCTGCGCTCGGTGGTCGAGAGCTCCCACTGCCCGGGCATCGTCTTCTTCAGGGTCGTCGCATCCTGCGCATGCGCGATGCCGATCGCGGCCACGCAGGCCGCGACGGCGAATGCAACGACCCGAAGACCTCTCATCAGCGCCCCTTGAACGGCGTTTCCGCAACCGGCGTCAACGGCGCCTTGCCGGCGAACCAGGACTTGAGGTTGTCGACCACGAGCTGATCCATCGCGTTGCGCGTCACCACCGACGCCGAGCCGATATGCGGCAGCAGCACGACGTTCTGCATGGTCTTGAGCTCGTCCGGTACGCTCGGCTCGGCCGCGAACACGTCGAGACCGGCGGCGAGGATGGTGCCTGATTTCAGCGCCTGGACCAGCGCCGCCTCGTCGACCACCGAGCCGCGCGCCACGTTGACCAGCACGCCGCGCGGACCGAGCGCCTTCAGCACCTCGGCATTGATCATCTTGTTGGTCGAGGCGCCGCCGGGCACGATCACCATCAGCGTGTCCACCGCCTTCGCCATCTCGATCAGATCGGGATAGTGCTTGTAGGAGACGTCCTTCGACGGATTGCGGGAGTGGTAGACCACCGGCACCAGCGAGGCATCGAGCCGGCGCGCGATGGCCTGGCCGATCCGGCCCATGCCGACGATGCCGACCTTGCGGTCGCGCAGCGAGCCGACGCTGAGCGGATAGTTCTGCGTCTGCCAGAGGCCGGAGCGGACGTAGCGGTCGGCCTTGATGAACTCACGCACGGTGGAGATCAGAAGACCCATCGCGACGTCGGCGACCTCCTCGGTCAGCACGTCGGGCGTGTTGGTGACGATGATGTTGTGCTCGGCCGCGTATTTGGCGTCGACGTGGTCGTAGCCGACGCCGAAGCTCGCCACCATCTCGATCTTGGGCAATTGCGACAGCGAGTCCCTGTCGGCACGCACGGTGTGATAGGTCACCGCCACGCCGCGGATTTTTTCGCGGATCGCCGGTGTCAGCCGCTCGAGATCGCCCCGGGTCTCCGCCTTGTGCACGACGAAATGATCGGAAAAGCCGTTGTCGAGAATTGGCCGCACCGGCCCATAGATCAGAAGGTCGATCTTTTCGGACGAAATCGAACCGGTAGTCATCAGTTTTCCTTTCCAAGCGCGCTCTCGTGCCAGCGCCGTAAAACGAGGTGGGAAACTAGCGCCAGCACCCCATAGATGACAATCCCGGCCAGCGACAACAGCAGCAGCGCTGCGAACATGCGGGGTATGTTCAATCGATAGCCGGATTCGGCGATCCTGTAGGCGAGTCCGGAGCCTGCGCCGGCCGTTCCGGCCGCAATCTCAGCCACGACCGCGCCAATCAGCGACAGGCCGCCGGCAATGCGCAGGCCCCCGAGGATATAGGGCAGCGCCGCCGGCAGCTTCAGGAAGCGCAGGGTTTGCGGCGGCGAGGCGCCATAGAGCTGGAACAGGCCGGCAAGGTTGCGATCGACCGAATTCAGCCCGAGCGTGGTGTTGGACAGCACCGGGAAAAAGGCAACGATGAAGGCGCAGACGACGACCGCGGTCTGCTGCTCCAGATAGATCAGGAGCAGCGGTGCAATCGCGATGACAGGAGTCACCTGGAGGACGATTGCATAGGGGAATAGCGAATATTCCACCCATTTCGACTGGTTGAACAGCAGCGCCAGCGCGATGCCGCCGATGCTGGCGGCGACAAAACCTTCGAGCGTGGTCAGCAGCGTGGTCGCGAGCGATTGTGACAGCACCGCCCAGTCCTTGATCAACGTCAGGAAGATGACGGAGGGTGCTGGCAGAACGTAAGGCGGGATGTCCTTGATGCGGACGACCAGTTCCCAGGCCGCGAGTCCGGCTGCGAACACGATGACGGGAAGCACGAAGCGCATCGCGCGTTGCGCGCCGGATGGTTTTGCGGTGACGGTAGCTTGCGCGTTCATAGCATCGATTTTCCCGAATAGGACGGCGCCAGCGCGGCCGACACTTTCCGGCAATAATTGGAATAGGCGGCCGAGGTCCGAAACTCCTCACCGCGCGGCTCGACCGTCTCGATGCGGATATCGGCCTGGATGCGGCCGGGCCGCGCGGTCATGACCACGACCCGCTGCGACAGGTAGACGGATTCGAACACCGAATGGGTGACGAAGATGACGGTCTTGCCCAGGGCTCGCCACAGCGCGAGCAGGTCGTTGTTGAGGCGAAAGCGCGTGATCTCGTCGAGTGCGGCGAACGGCTCATCCATCAGGAGGATATCAGGGTCGGTGACGAGCGCACGCGCCAGCGACACCCGCATCTTCATGCCGCCGGAGAGCTCGCGCGGGAAAGCATCGGCGAAATCGGCAAGACCCACGCTGGCCAACGCCTCATCGGCCCGCGCGCGCGCCTCCGCCTTCGGAACGCCTGCGAGCCTCAAGGGCAGCCGCACATTCTCGCGCACGCTGGTCCAGGGCATCAGCGTCGGCTCCTGGAACACGAAGCCGATGCCATGACCCGGCAGCACATCGCCCTCGTGGCGCGCCACCCGCACGATGCCGGACGATGGCGCGCTGAGCTCTGCGATCAGGCGCAGCGCAGTGGACTTGCCGCAACCGGACGGGCCCAACAGCGAGATGAACTCGCCCTTGCGAACGGCAAGGTCGAGCGGGCCGAGCGCCATGACGCCATTGTCATACGCCTTCGTCACGCCGCGCAGGCTGACGGCGAGAGCCGTCAGGCCGGCCTCGACCCCGGACGAGCTTTTGACGGATGACATGGACCTTGCGCTACGGCTTGCTCGGGCGCAGCTCGACGCCGACGCCCTTGTTGACGAAGCGCAGCGTATAGGACTTGCGGAAGTCGAGATCCGCCTTCACGACGCCGGCCTTCACCATCTTGTTGAAGAAGGACGTGTAGCGATCGTCGCTCATCGCGCCGATGCCGTTCTTCAAGGACTCGCCGGAATCGACGATGCCGTATTCCTTCATCTTGGCGACGGAATAAGCGAGCAGCTCGTCGGTCATCTCCGGGTTGAGCTTCTTGATCATGGCATTGCCCGCGGAATTGTCGCGGTAGATGTAATTGTACCAGCCGACGATGGAGGCATCGACGAAGCGCTGCACCAGGTCCGGCTTCTTCTCGACCATGTCGCGGCGGGTCTCGATCAGGGTCGAATAGGTGTTGAAGCCGTAATCGGCGAGCAGCAGCACATTCGGCTTGAAGCCGGCGGCCTTCTCGACCGCGAAGGGCTCGGAGGTGACGTAGCCCTGCATCGCGCTCTTGGGATTGGCGATGAAGGGCTGCGGATTGAAATTGTAGGGACGGACGTTCTTCTCGTTGAAGCCGTATTCGGACTTCAGCCACTGGAAGTAGCTGGTCATGCCCTCCTTGGAGACGAACAAGGTCAGCGGCTTGAGATCCTCGATCTTGGCGACCTTGGCGTCCGGCTGCGTCAGCATCACCTGCGGATCCTTCTGGAAGACCGCTGCGATGGTGACGACGGGGACGTTATTCGCCACCGCGTCGAACGACATCAGCGTGTTCGCGGCCATGAAGAAATCGATCTTGCCGGCGATCAGCAGCATCCGGTTGTTCTCGTTCGGTCCGCCGGGAACGATGGTGACGTCGAGCCCATATTTCTTGTAGGTGCCGTCGGCGACCGCCTGGAAGAAACCGCCATGCTCGGCCTCGGCGACCCAGTTGGTGCCGAAGGTGACCTTGTCCAGCGTCTCGGCGCGCGCCGGAGCCAAAGAGACGAAGGCGGCCATCAAGCTCGCCGTTAACGCTCGCCGCAGATGAGAGGGGGTCATGATGGCACTCCGTCGATCGTGGCTGGCCGATGTGAAGGCAACGCGATAGAACCGCATGAAGTTCGGGGACGCGAGCCGGCCAGGCCCGCGTCCCCTGATAACCCCAAAATACGCGACAAATTCGGGCAAAGAAACCACGATGACGCCGTCCCGCGACTGGATCGACATCAACTGGGCCGATGGGAGCCTTGCAGACGTGTCGCGCTGGATCGCGGTGCTGCCGCTGGCGGCGACCGAGCAGCACGGCCCGCATCTGCCGCTCGAGACCGACGTGCTGATCGCGGACGCGTATCTCGCGCGCGTGCGCGAGCTGTTGCCCGCAAATGTTCCGGCGACGTTCCTGCCCGTTGAACCGGTCGGGATTTCCACCGAGCATATCGACTATCCGGGCACGCAGACGCTGCCGACCGAGGTGGCGCTGAAGCGATGGACCGCAATCGGCGAGGACATCGCGCAGCGCGGCGTGAAGAAGCTCGTCATCATCACCAGCCATGGCGGCAACAGCGCGGCAATGATGCTGGTCGCGCAGGATCTTCGCGCGCATCGCAAGCTCTTTGTGGTGACGACGTCGTGGTCGCGGCTGTCAGGCGCGGAGAAACTGTTCCCGGCGGATGAAGTGCGCCACGGCATCCATGGCGGCGCGGTGGAGACGTCGATCATGCTGGCACGCTATCTCGATCAGGTGCGGGTTGATGCGATCGCGGATTTTCCCGCGAGCAGCATCGCCATGGAAAAGCAGTATCGCTGGCTGTCGACGCAGCGGCCGGCACCGTTCGCCTGGCAGGCGCAGGATCTCCACACGAGCGGCGCGATCGGCAATGCGACGCTGGCCGTCCCCGAGAAGGGCGAGCAGCTCATCGATCAGGGGGCGCGCGCATTTTGCGAGCTGCTGGCCGAGGTCGATAACTTCGACGTGAACAGGCTCGCCAAAGGGCCTCTCGGCTAGCTCGCATCCGACTGGAATCATTCAAGAAACATCCTGGCTGCACGCCCGCTTTTGCGGGATTCGAACCGGACGCGACAAGCCTCCGTCCAACTGGGCACGCGGGCCACAACGGACCGCCTCAACCCGGATGGAGTTTCACATGTCGATCAAGACCAGGATTGCCGCCGTCGCGCTCGCTGCCCTCGCCGTCACCGGCAGCATCGTGTCCACCACCTCCTCGGCCGAAGCCAAGCAGCCCGGCTGGGTCTGGGGTGTGGGTGCCGGCATCGCCACCGCCGCCGTCGTCGGCTCCGCGATCACCGCCAGCAACGACCCCTATTACAACGGCTATCACCGCTGCGGCTGGGTCGCCCAGTACAACGCCTTCGGCCAGTACGTCGGCCGCGTTCGTACTTGCTACTGATTTGAGTACCTGAGGCCGATCTCACGTGGATCCCGCGTTCGACACGGGCGCCTCATCCACCCCGTGTCGTGCCCCCGACCCGCCCGGCTGTCCCCCCGGGCGGGTCATTCATTTTGGACCTGAGAATTTGTTGCAGCTCCGTCACACAAGAGTGCGAACCATCCGCTGCGGCAATCCGTGCCAGTTGCTATTGCGAATTAATCGCAATAAGGTTCGCAGCAGGCACAGGGGCTTGGGAAGAAATCGCGTCGAATCGGGATCGTCTGGTCCGATCGCGTGAACAACCAAGACTTCGTGACAGGGTCGCCGCGAATCTGCAGGGATATCGCGGCGAATGGGACACATTCGCGTTTGGGGGCGTGCGTTTTGAAGTTGAGAGGTCACCGACACCGGTATTTGCGAACGGCCGCGGCGATTGCCTCGGGCGTGCTGGCTTTTCCCGCCGCCGTACACGCGGCCGATCTGCCGCTGAAGGCGCCGGCGCTGAAAGCGGTCTATGACTGGACCGGCCTCTATATCGGCGCGCATGCCGGCTACAGCCGTGGCTTGTCCAGCTTCGCGCTGAACGACGGCACCGCGATCAACGGCAGCGGCGTCTTCAGCGGCATGATCGGCGGCGTGCAGGCCGGCTACAACTACCGGCTCAACTCCGGCTGGCTCGTCGGCGTCGAAGGCGATTTTTCGTTTCCCAATTACATCACCTCCAACTCGATCGTTTCCTTCCTCGCGACACCTGCCAACACGGTCATCCAGCAGTGGGACTACACCGCCAGCCTGCGCGGCCGCGTCGGCTACACCAGCGGTCCATGGCTCGTCTATGCCACCGGCGGCTTTGCGTGGATGGGCGAGCGCTATTTCGACACGCCGGCCGCGGGCGACGTCCCGAAAATCCTGAACACGCGGCCCGGCTGGATCGCGGGTGCCGGCATCGAATACGGCTTCGCGCCGCATTGGAGCGCACGGCTCGAATATCTCTATAGCCGCTTCGACGGCGCCAACGTCGCCTTCTCCACGGGGGCCCAATACACCTCCTCGTCGCTCGACTTCCAGTCGATCAGGCTCGGGCTCAACCGCAAGGTCGATTGGCCGGGCATGCCGAGCTACAATCCGAAGAGCTCCCTGATCGACACGGAATCGGATCGCTGGGAGATTCACGGTCAGAGCACTTATCTGCCGCAAGGCTATCCGTCGTTCCCCGCTCTCTACAGCGGAACAAACTCGCTCTCGCCTTCAACCCAGGCCAAGGCGACCTGGAGCAACAGCCTGTTCCTGAACGCGCGGCTGTGGGACGGCGGCGAGGTCTACTACAATCCCGAACTGCTCCAGGGATTTGGACTGAACGACACGGTGGGCGCGGCAGGCTTCCCCAACGGCGAAGCGCAGAAATCGAACTTCCCCTATCCGCATTACAACACCTCGCGGCTGTTCGTGCGCCAGACGTTCGGCTTTGGCGGCGAGCAGGAAGAGCTCGCGAGCGGCCAGTTGCAGCTTGGGCAAAAGGTCGACGTGTCCAGGCTCACGGTGCAGGCCGGCAAGTTCGCGGTGATCGACGTGTTCGATGGCAACGCCTATGCCAAGGATACCCGCAAGGACTTCATGAACTGGTCGCTGTGGGCGCCGGGCGCCTTCGACTATTCCGCCGACAAGGTCGGTCTCACCTATGGCGTCACCGCCGAGCTCAACCAGAAGCAATGGGCGTTGCGCGGCGGCTATTTCCTGATGGTCGCGGAGTCCAATTCGAATCATTTCGACACCAGGGTCGGGGAACGCGGTCAGTACGCGATCGAGCTGGAGACGCGGTTCTCGCTGCTCGGCCAACCTGGCAAGCTCAGGACCATGGGCTGGGTCGACAGCGCCAACATGGGCAGCTTCCGCGAGACGCTGGACAATCCTGCGCTCAATCTCGACATCGCGCAGACCCGCCGCGGCCGCCTCAAGGTCGGCTACGTCGTCAACCTCGAGCAGGCGATCACAGAAGATATCGGGCTGTTCGGCCGCTGGAGCTGGAACGACGGCAAGACCGAAACACTCGCCTTCACCGACATCAACAGCAGCCTGGCCGGCGGACTGTCGATCAAGGGCACGAAATGGGGCCGGCCTGACGACGTCGTCGGCATCGGCGGCGCGGTCAATGCCATCTCGCAGGATTATCGCGACTTCCTGGCCGCCGGCGGCCTCGGTGTTCTCATCGGCGACGGCGCTCTCAACTACCGCAAGGAGCGCATCCTTGAGGCCTACTATGCCTATTCGGTGAACAAGAACGTCACGCTCACCGCGGACTATCAATTGATCACAAACCCGGCCTATAACGCCGACCGCGGGCCGGTCTCGATCTTCTCGGGCCGCCTGCACGCAGAGTTCTAGCCCAAAATTCCAGCCCAAGGGCGGGCCTATGAAGCCGAGAGATATCCGCACGGCCGCGATCGGCCGGGCGCTACTCCCCAATGTCTGGGACGTCGCGGCGCTGATCCTCGTGATCGGCGCCATGGTCCTGATCGTCTATGGCGGCGAGCAGACCACGGCGCCGCTGTCCGAGCTCGAGCGCGCACCGGTCACGCTCGATCCGGCAAACCTTCCGCTTTACGCCTTGCGCACCGTCTTACGGATGCTGCTCGCCATCGTCTGTTCGACGGTCTTCACCTTCATCTACGCGGCGATCGCAGCCAAGAGCCGGCG
>NZ_JBEPQI010000020.1:0-186155 GCF_040547725.1 Bradyrhizobium sp. LA2.1 | reverse complement strand
CGCCATGCGCGCCGACAAGACTGACCTCAGCTTCGAAGCAATGATCCACCTCACCGCCGCCGTGATAAATTCAAGATGAATCCAAACAGGCCCTAAAGCACGATGAAATTGGGATGAATCATCATCGCGCTTCAGGCTATTGTTTAAGCATGATCCTTTCGGAAAACCGCTGCACCCTTTTCCGGATCATGCTCTAGCCCTTCAACGCCTTCATGTGGAGCTTGAAGTCATCGTGGTCAGGGCCCTGGCAGTTCTGCTCGCACAGCTCGTAGCTGCCCCGATCGTCTCCGAGACGGTCGAGACCGGCGAACGCCATTTCGTCGATCTCGGGACGTTCGAGTGCCGCGACATCACCCGCAGCACGGTGCTTCAGCGGGTCTGCTACGACCACGCGCGGCAGGACCTCATCGTCGCGATCGACGGCCAATATGACCGCTATTGCGGGGTCGCGGCCGAGACGATCGACAGCCTGCTCGGCGCACCGTCCATGGGCCAGTTCTTCAACCGGAATATCAGGCGCGAGACGGCCGGCAGCCGTTACGGTTGCGGCGCATAATCCATTTCCGCTGGTTTGAGCCGCTCAGTCCGTCAGCATGGCGCCGACGTCGGCTTCGGCAACGATCTGGCCGTTGACCTTGGCGTCGCCGTGAAACCACCACATCGCCTTGCGGCGGCCGATCGAACGCATGTGATATTCGATGGTGTCGCCGGGCAGCACCGGCTTCCGGAACTTGCACTTGTCGATGGTGAGGAAATACACCGCGCGCGGCTTCTCGGTGCCCTCGACCGAGGTGATGCCGATCACGCCCGCGGTCTGCGCCATCGCTTCGATCATCATCACGCCGGGATAGACCGGGCGTTCCGGGAAATGCCCCTGGAAGGCCGGCTCGTTGAAGGTGACGTTCTTGATGCCAATGCCGCTGTAATCGGCGCGGATATTGATCACCCGGTCGATCAACAGCATCGGAAAACGGTGCGGCAGCGTCCGGAGGATCGCGTTGATATCCACCAGCTCGAATTTGATCGGTGATTCCTCCGTCATTCCCGTCCCTCGTTCTTCGGATCGGCCCTGCTGTCGCGTACCAGGCGCTCCACCGCGATAATTTCCTTGAACCACTGCTTGGTCGGCTTGGCGAAAAAGCCGCCCCAGCGTCCGTTCGGCGGGATGTCGTCCTTGACGCCGCTCATCGCGGTGACCTGGGCGCCATCGCCGATCTTGAGGTGATTGTTGATGCCGACCTTTGCTCCCAGCGCCACGTTGTCGCCGATCGTCAGGCTGCCTGCGAGCCCGATCTGGGCCGCCAGCAGGCAGTTCCGACCGATGGTCACATTGTGGCCGATCTGGACCTGGTTGTCGATTTTGGTGCCCTCCCCGATCACGGTGTCGCGCAGGGAGCCGCGATCGATGGTGGTGCCGGCGCCGACTTCCACATTGTTCTGGATCAGCACGCGGCCGGTCTGGGGCACCTTGAGATGGCCCTCGGGGCCGAAGAAGATGAAGCCATAGCCGTCCTGGCCGATCGAGCAGCCGGGATGGATCAGCACGTTGTTGCCGATCAGCGCGCACTGGATGGCCGTGCGGGCGCCGACATTGCAGTCCCGGCCGATCTTGACGCCGGGACCGATGACCACGCCGGCCCCGATCACGGTGCCGCCGCCGATCTCGACGTCAGGGCCGATGACGGTCAGGGGATCGACGATGACGTCGTCCTCCAGCCGGGCCGAGGGATCGATAATGGCCGACGGCGCGATGCCGTCATTACCGACCCAGGACTGCGGACGCAGCGCGTCGCCGTGCCACTCCCGGGCGAGCCCGACAAAGGCGCGGAACGGCTGCGCCACCCGCAGCACGGCCACATGCGCGGGCACCTGGGCCTCGAAGCGCGGACTCACCAGGCAGGCCCCGGCCTTGGTCGCCTTGAGCTCGTCGGCATATTTGAGGTTGTCGAAGAACGCCAGATGCATCGGGCCGGCTTCGTCGAGCGAAGCAAGACCGGTAATGACGTGACCGCCCCTGGCGGGGTCGACGAGCTGCGCCTTGGTCAGCGCGGCAATGTCAGCCAGCGCCGAGGCCGGCGGCTTTTTGAAGAAGGTCGGCTGCGCCATTCCACCCCATCGCGGTCCGGCTTCGGCATGAAGCGGTCAGGCCGCATCATGCCTTATCTCACGGATTGAGCACGATCTTTTTGGAAACCGGCCCCAACAAGGGGCCGGCTCATGCCCTGCTGATCGAATTAGAACGAGGTGCCGCCGCCGAACCTGAACTGCTGCACGCGATCGAACTGGCCCTTGGTGAGCGGCACGGCGTAGTCGAACCGCAGCGGACCGAACGGCGACTGCCAGATCAGGCCAATACCAACCGACGAACGGACGACATTGCCGTTGTCATACACCAGGCCGGTACAGGTTCCCGCCGAGGGCGGGTTGATGGTCGACGGCGTACAGTTCGAGTTCCTGGTCGTGGTCATTTCGTTGGTCAGCGACCACGTCGTCGGGCCCTGATAGTCGAAGAGGCCGCCGGCGTCGGCGTAGACCGCGCCCTTCAGACCCACTTCCTTCGGCAGGAACCAGAACGGCATCTGCAATTCGAACGAAGCGCCCCAATACTTGGTACCGCCAAGCGCGTCTTGCGTGCCAAAGGGATTCAAATCGCGCGGACCGATGCCGTTTGGAGCAAAGCCGCGGACCAAGTTCGGGCCCATCTGGAACTGATCCAGCATGCGGATATCGTTGTTGCCGATCTTGTTCAGCATACCGCCCTGAAGGTGAACGAGGCCGACGATGTCGGACACCAGCGGAGCGTAGTACTTCGCGTCGACGACGGACTTCAGGTAGGTGACGTCGCCGCCCACGCCGGCGAAATCCTGACGGAAGTCGACGAGCAGACCGTCGGTGGGGTTCTTGTTGTTGTCCAGCGTGTTGTAGGTCAGCGTGTAGCCGAGCGCCGAGGTCAGGGTCTTGCCGCCGGCAAGCTCCTTGCGGACCGGCAGCGAGGCTTCGCCGTCGGAGTAGCAGCCGAGACCGCCGGTCGAGGTCAGATCGATCGGCGGCGTTTGCGATGCGGCAAAGGCCGGGCTCGGGTTGAAGGCCGACGAACCGAGGACGTTGTTACAGTTCGCCAGGTAGGACGGCAGCGTGATTTCCTGCTGGTAGATCGAGTAGCGCAGCTGGAGCGACAGATCTTCACGCAGGCTGAAGCCGAGGCGCGGGCTGAAGCCCAGCGTCTTCGTACCGTAGGAGATGTAGCTGTTGGAGAGCTGCTGACGCTGATAGAGGTCGAGACCGAGCGCGACGCGGTAGTCGAGCAGATACGGCTCGACGAACGACAGCGAATAGCCGCGCGCATACTGGCCGTAGGTCACCGACGCCTTGGCGAACAGGCCGCGGCCGAGCAAATTGCGCTCGGAGATCGAGACTTCGGCGAGCGCGCCGTCGGTCGTGGAGTAGCCGCCCGAGACCGAGAAGTCGCCGGTCGATTTCTCTTCGAGATCGACGATCAGGACCACGCGGTCGCTGGAGGAGCCCGGCTCCGTCGTGATCTTCACGCTCTTGAAGTAGTCGAGGTTCTTCAGGCGGCGCTCGGCACGGTCGACCAGCGCGCGGTTGTAGGCATCGCCCTCGGAGATGTCGAACTCGCGGCGGATCACGTAGTCGCGCGTGCGGGTGTTGCCGCGGACGTTGATGCGCTCGATATAGGTGCGCGGGCCCTCGTCGATGTTGAACACGACGGCGACGGTGTGCGCCTCGAAATTGCGGTCGCCGCCGGGACGGACCACGGCGAAGGCATAGCCGCGACGCGACGCCTCGATCTGCATTTCCTCGACCGACTTCTCGACCGATTCGACGTTGTAGAGCGCGCCGACATTGACGCGCGAATAGTTGCGCATCGTGGTCGGATCGAAGTTCGGAATGGAGGAGCGGAAGTCGACGGTGCCGACGCGGTACTGCGAGCCTTCCTCGATCTTGAAGGTGACGTTGAAGCCCTTCTTCTCCGGATCGTATTCGGTGAGCGCGGCGACCACCTGGACGTCGGCGAAACCGTTCTTGAGATAGAAACGGCGAATCAGGTCACGGTCGGCCTCGACGCGATCGGGATCGTAGAGGTCGTTGCTGGCGAGGAAGCTCAGCAGGTTCGATTCGTGCGTCTTGATGACGTCGCGCAGGCGGTAGGACGAGAACGCGTTATTGCCGACGAACTCGATCGACTTGACGCCGGTCTTGGCGCCCTCCTCGACCGTGAAGATCAGGTCGACGCGGTTGTTCGGCTGCTCGATGATCTCGGGCGTGACGCGGACGTCATAGCGACCCGAGCGGCGGTAGATTTCGGCGATTCGCAGGGTGTCGGACTGCACCATGGCGCGGGAGAAGGTGCCGCGCGCCTTGGACTGGACTTCAGCGGTGAGCTGCTCGTCCTTGACCTTCTTATTACCTTCGAACGCGATGCGGCCGATCACCGGGTTTTCCACCACCGAGACGATGATCTGACCACCGGAACCGCGATTGATTCGCACGTCCTGGAACAGGCCGGTCTCGATCAGGGCCTTCAGGCCGTCATCGATGGCGCCCTGATCCAGGCGGCCACCCGGGCCCGGCTTGAAATAGGAGCGGATCGTCTCCACCTCGACACGGCGATTTCCTTCGACGGAAATCGACTGGACGGTCTGAGCAAGCGCAGACGAAGACACAAAACCAGCCCCAACCGGGGCAAGCACCGGCGCGCCGAACAAGATCAGGGATGCGAGCAAGCCCCCCCGGAGTCGCAGTCCAAACTTCATTGCGCAACGCGCCCTTATCAGTACCAGACCCAACCCCAACGCCGGTCCGGGAGATTCCCCAAGTTCGAAGCCGCTTGTAGCCAATTTCCCCGATGTCGCAAACGGCCGCTGACACCGTAATTTCAATTTCATTCCAAGACGTTGCTCATGAGCAACGCCACAAAAAAGCCCGTATCAGGAAGCTGCCATCCGCAAGATGTCGTTATAGGTGGCAAACACCATCAGCATCAGCACCAAACCGAGCCCGATTCGGAACCCCATCTCCTGAGTCCGCTCGGACAGGGGTCGGCCCCGGACCACCTCCGCCGCGTAGAACATCAGGTGACCGCCATCGAGCAGCGGGATCGGGAACAGGTTCAACAGCCCGATCGACACCGACAGCACCGCGCACAGATTGATCACGAACTGGAACCCGGCGCTGGCCGCCTGCCCCGACATCTTGGCGATGCCGAGCACGCCGCTGACCTCGTTGGGATTGCCTTGTCCGACGAACAGCGAGCCAAGGAACTTGAAGGTGCTGGTGATGATGAACCAGACCTGCTCGACCCCGATCTTGAGCGCTTCGCCGACGCCGACCGGCGTGGTCGAGGCCTCGCCGGCCTGGGACTTGTGCTCGACGCCGAGCACGCCGAGGCGGTGGCTGTTGCCGAACGGATCCTTGCGCTCAAGCAGCGCCGGCGTCGCGGTCAGGGAGACGATGGCGCCGTCCCGCTTGACCTGGAAGGCAAGCGCCGAACCCGCATTCATCGCAACGATTCGCTGCATGTCGGCAAAGCTCTCGATCGGCTTGCCGTCGATCTGCACGACGACGTCGCCGATCTTGAAGCCGGCCGTGGCCGCAGCGCCGTCGGCGACGACGCCGTCGACGCGGGCGATCGTGCTCGGCTTGCCGTAATAGAGCGCCATGGCGGCGAAGATCAGTGCGCCCAGGATGAAATTGGCGATCGGTCCGGCCGCAACGATGGCGGCGCGCGGGCCGACCTTCTTGTGATGGAAGCTGCCGGCGCGCTCCTCGGCCGTCATGGCCGCGAGCGTCTCGGCCGACGGGGTCGAAGCCTCGCTCTCGTCGCCGAAGAACTTGACGTAGCCGCCGAGCGGGATCGCCGAGATCTTCCAGCGGGTGCCATGGCGGTCGTTGAAACCGACCAGCTCCGGTCCGAAACCGAGCGAGAAGGTCAGCACCCGAACGCCCGCCCAGCGCGCGACCAGGAAATGGCCGAGTTCATGGAAGAACACGACGATCGTCAGGACGAACAGGAAGGGAACCGCGTAGCCGAGGAGCCCATGGCTCAACGTATTGAAACTATGGACGAAAAAGTCGATCATCGAATTCCCTCATCCAGCGCCGCAAGGCCCTGGCCCCGTGCCATCTAGGATGCCTTTAAGGCAATTTGAGGCAATAGGGCGGCAGCTCTATTTCGCGCAACATGGTCAACAGAGATTGCATCGTCGGCGGACGTCAGGGGAGCCTGGTTCCCGCCGCGAATCCAGTCGTCCAGCGTCGCCTCGACCAGCCGCGCGATCGCGCCGAACCGGATCTTGCCGGCAATGAAAGCGGCGACCGCAACCTCGTTGGCGGCGTTGTAGACGGTGGTCGCCCCCTTCCCGGTCCGGAGCGAATCGAAGGCCAGCCGAAGCCCAGGGAAGCGCTCGAAGTCCGGCGCCTCGAAGGTCAGCTGGCCGATCTTGGCCAGATCGAGCTTGGCCGCCGGCCCCTTGATGCGATCGGGCCAGCCGAGGCAGTGCGCGATCGGCGTGCGCATGTCGGGAGAACCGAGCTGGGCCACCACCGAACGGTCGGAGAACTCGACCATGCCGTGGATGATCGACTGCGGATGCACGAGGACGTCGATCTCGTCGGGCGAGAGCGCGAACAGATAGGATGCCTCGATCACCTCGAGGCCCTTGTTCATCATCGAGGCGGAATCGATCGTGATCTTCTGGCCCATGCTCCAGTTCGGATGCTTCAGGGCCTGCTCGAGGGTCGCCTGCTCGATGTCGGCGGGCTTCCAGGTCCGGAACGGCCCGCCCGAGGCAGTGATGATGACGCGGACGAGTTCGTCGCGGTTGCCTGAGCCGAGCGCCTGGAACAGCGCATTGTGCTCGGAATCGGCCGGCAGGATGCAGGCGCCCGCTTTCGCCGCGCGCTGCATGAAGAAATCGCCGGCGCAGACGAGACATTCCTTGTTGGCGAGCGCGACATGCGCGCCGCGATCGACCGCGGCCAGGGCCGGCTTCAGTCCGGCGGCGCCGCTTACGGCGGCCATCACCCAATCGGCCGGACGCGCGCCGGCTTCGATCACAGCGCTTTCGCCCGCGCCGCATTCCGTGCTCGTTCCCGCGAGCGCAGCCTTGAGCTCGGCGAACTTGGACGTGTCGGCGATCGCGACGTAGCGCGCGGAAAACTCCTTGGCGAGCTTGGCCAGCGCTTCGACATTGCCGTTCGCCGTCAAGGCTTCGACGCGATAGCGCTCGGGAGAGGCGCGCAGCAGATCCATCGTGCTGTCGCCGATCGAGCCGGTGGCGCCGAGAACCGTGACACTGCGGACGGTCGACGCCGCAGCCTTGTTGTTACGCAATGGGACCGCGCTCATATCCTCACCAAACCATAAGACCGCTTCCGGCGCTATGCACACCATGGCGGAGAAAGCCGATAATCCATGCCATCAGGATGGCGGCAACAAAACCGTCCAGACGGTCCAGTAGCCCGCCATGGCCGGGAATCAAGTGACTGGAATCCTTGACGCCGAAGCGCCGCTTCACCGCGGATTCGAACAGATCGCCCGCCTGCGATACCACCGACAGGATGGCGCTGACGAGCAGCAGTGGAACCGCCTTTCCGATCCCGCACGCCGCAAAGCCGGCCGCAACCAAAAGGCTCGCCGCAAAGCCGCCGAGCGCCCCGGACCAGGTCTTCTTCGGGCTCACGCGCGGCCATAGTTTCGGTCCGCCAATGCTGCGTCCGGCGAAATAGCCGCCGATATCGGTCGCCCACACCACGAGCAGCACGAACATCAGCGCGGCGAACCCGTTGACGAGATCCTGCCGGACCAGGATCGAGGCCAGCAGCGCCGCCGATGCGTAGGCGAAGCCGGTGGCCGCCCAGATGAACTTGGCCCGCGCGATCACCGTCACCATCGCGCCGCCGATGAGGCCGGTGATGATCGCGGTCTTGAGCGCGCCGAAGGCGACGCAGGCCCCCATCATGGCAATGACGATCGTCCCTGCCCCGGTCAGTGCAGCAGACCCCGCGCCCACCACCATCAGCCATTCCGCGAACAGCCCGATCGACACCAGCGTGACGAGAAGCGCCCACAGCCAGCCGCCGGCATAAGCGAGCGCAATAGCGAGCGGCGCCAGCACTAGCGCTGCGAGAACTCGCATCACGAGATTGCTCGGGGCAGGCTTCTCGCCCGCCGATGCGGCGTCGGGTTCGCTCACGAGGCGTTTTTCGCGACCAGACCGCCGAAACGGCGCTCGCGTCTGGCGAATTCGGCGATCGCGCCTTCCAGCGCCGCCTTGTCGAAATCGGGCCAGTGGATCGGCACGAAGACCAGCTCGCTGTAGGCGGCCTGCCACATCAGGAAGTTGGACAGCCGCTGCTCGCCGCTGGTGCGGATGATGAGATCGGGATCGGGGATGTCGGGCGCATCGAGATGAGCCCCGATCGTCTCGGCGTCGATCGTTTCAGGGGCGCGCTTGCCGTCTGCGACTTCTCGCGCAAGCTTCTGCGCGGCTTTCGCGATTTCCTGCCGCGAACCGTAATTGAAGGCGACGACCAGCGTCAGGCGCGTGTTGTCGCGCGTCAGCTCCTCGGCCTCGTTGAGGAGTGCGCAGATGTCGCTATCGAGTCCGTCGCGCTCGCCGATGATGCGGACCTTGACGCCATCGCGGTGCAGGCTCGCGAGATCGTTGCGGATGAAGCGACGCAGGAGACCAAACAGATCGCCGATCTCGCTCGCCGGGCGCGACCAGTTCTCCGAAGAGAAGGAGAAGATGGTGAGATAGCGGATGCCGAGCTCGTGCGAGGCACGCACCACCCGGCGCAGCGCCTCGACACCGCGGCGATGCCCTTCGGCCCGCGGCAGGCCGCGCGCGGCGGCCCAACGCCCGTTGCCATCCATGATGATGGCGACATGCGCAGGCGCGTCGGACCGGTCGGGTCCTTCGGTTGCTGGCGCGGCGGCGTTGGACATGAAGGCGGCCCCAAAAGCATGATCCGGACAAGTGCGACGCGGTTTTCCGAAAAGACCATGCGCGAACAATAACCTAAAGCGCGATGATCGCGCTTTAGACGGTGAGGATTTCTTTTTCCTTGGCAGCCAGCAACTGGTCGATCTCGGAGATGGTGCCGTCGGTCGCCTTCTGCACCTCGTCGGCGTGACGCTTCTGATCGTCCTCCGACATCTCGTGATTCTTCTCGAGCTTCTTGAGGACGTCGAGGCCGTCGCGGCGGACGTGACGCGCGGCGACCTTGGCCGCTTCCGCGTATTTGTGCGCGACCTTGACGAGCTCCTTGCGACGCTCTTCGTTGAGCTCGGGGATGCGCAGGCGCAGCACCTGGCCTTCGGTCGCGGGCGACAGGCCGAGATTGGAATCGACGATCGCCTTCTCGACCGGCTTGACCATCGACTTGTCCCAGACCTGCACAGAAATCAGCCGCGGCTCCGGCACGCTGACGGTGGCAAGCTGGTTGAGCGGCATGTGGCTGCCGTAAGCCTCGACCTGCACCGGGTCGAGCATCGAGGCCGACGCGCGCCCCGTGCGCAGGCCGCCAAGCTCGTGCTTGAGGGCCTGGACGGCGCCCTGCATGCGACGCTTCACTTCGTTGAGGTCGAAATTACCCGTGGCCATCACGTTTCTCCTTCAAAATCCCGGCGACCCACTCCGCGCCCCTCAGGCGCGACCGACGAGCCGTCAGCCGGCGACGACGGTTCCGTGGCCGCCGCCACGCAGCACAGCGCCGATCGAACCCGGCTCCGCGATCGAGAATACGATGATAGGCAGCAACGTCTCGCGGGCAAGCGCGAAGGCGGTCGCATCCATCACCTTGTAGCCGCCCTCGATCGCCTGCGAATGCGTCAGCCGGTCGAATCGCGTGGCGGTCGGATCCTTTTTGGGGTCGGCCGAGTAGACGCCGTCGACATTGGTTGCCTTCAGCACAGCCTCGGCTCCGATCTCGGCGGCCCGCAGCACCGCGGTCGTGTCGGTGGTGAAGAACGGATTGCCGGTTCCGCCCCCGAGCAGCACGATCCGGCCCTCGGCAAGGTATTTGTGCGCCGCGGCGCGGGTGAACAGCTCGGAAATCTCGGGCATGACGAAGGCCGACAGCGTACGTGCCGGCGTGCCCTTGCGCTCGATCGTCGCCTCCAGCGCGAGGCAGTTCATCATGGTGGCGAGCATGCCCATGGTGTCGCCGGTGGTGCGCGACACCCCTTGCGAGGACACTTCGACGCCGCGCACGATGTTGCCGCCGCCGATCACCACCGCAACCTCGGTGCCGAGCTGGCGGGCGGCGATCAGATCGTCCGCAACCCGGTCGAGGGTCGGCTGATCGATGCCAAAACCCTGCTGCCCCGCGAGATACTCGCCGGACAGCTTGATCACGACGCGACGATAGACCGGATCAGTCATGAGCACTTTCCCCGTCCGGGCGCCGCTTCCGGCGGCAAGCCGGAAGGAACGTACCGGCGCTTACTTCTTGCCGCTGGCCGCTGCGACCTCGGCCGCGAAGTCGCTTTCCTGCTTCTCGATTCCCTCACCGAGAGCATAGCGCACAAAGCCCGCGATCTTCACCGCGCCGCCGACCTTGCCTTCGGCTTCCTTCACCGCCTGCGCCACCGACTTGCCGGTGTCGTGGATGAAGGCCTGCTCAAGCAGGCAGACTTCCTTGTAATAGGTCTTCAGGCCGGACTCGACGATCTTCTCGATCACGTTCTCGGGCTTGCCCTGCTGGCGATATTTGTCGGCGAGCACGTCCTTCTCGCGCTTCACGACCGCCGGATCGAGGCCGGACGGCTCGAGCGCGAGCGGGTTGGTGGCCGCGACATGCATCGCGATCTGGCGACCGAGGGCTGCGAGCTCATCGGCCTTGCCGGGCGATTCGAGCGCGACGATCACACCCATCTTGCCGGCGCCTTCGACGACGGCGCCGTGGACGTAGCTCGACACGACGCCCTGCGTCACTTCGAGCGAAGCTGCGCGGCGCAGCGTCATGTTCTCGCCGATGGTGGCGATCGCGTCGTTGATTGCGGCTTCGATGGTGACGTCACCGACCTTGGCGGCCTTGATCTTCTCGACATCGGCGCCGACGTCGAATGCGACCTGGGCGACCATCTTGACGAGGCCCTGGAACTGGCCGTTGCGCGCGACGAAGTCGGTCTCGGAGTTGACCTCGACCACGACGCCCTTGGTGCCCTTGGTGAGCGCTCCGATCAGGCCTTCCGCAGCAACGCGGCCGGACTTCTTGGCGGCCTTCGACAGGCCCTTCTTGCGCAGCCAGTCCTGCGCCGCTTCCATGTTGCCGTCGTTTTCGGTGAGCGCGGCCTTGCAGTCCATCATGCCTGCGCCGGTGGACTCGCGCAGATCCTTGACCATCGCAGCTGTGATCGTTGCCATCGTTGAAAATCCTTCTTGCCTGCCGGTTTGCCGCGGCGTGGCATCAAACAGCCCCGCCGCGGTCCATCTCAGGAATTCGCGTCAACTGAAATGGTGGCCGGACTTATATCCGGCCAACCCATCGCTCTTTTTGACTATTCCGCTTCCGCGGTCAGCGCCTTGGCCTTGGCCACCCAGGCATCCGCGCGGCTCGGCAGACCGACTTCTTCGCCGATCTTGTGCGCGGTGTCGTGATCGAGCTCGGCGAGCTGCCAGAAGTGGAAGATGCCGAGGTCGTTGAACTTCTTCTCGATCGCGCCCGACACGCCCGGGAGCTTCTTGAGGTCGTCGGCGGTGCCGCGCGGACCGGCGAGGCCCTGGAAGCCGCTCGAGGAAGCAGCCGGCAGCTCTTCGGCGACCGGACGAGCCGAGGCGCCGATGTCGATGCCCGAATCGCCCTGGGCGCGCGAGATGCCGTCGATCGCCGCACGTGCGATCAGGTCGCAATACAGCGCGATCGCGCGGCCGGCATCGTCATTGCCCGGGACCACATAGGTGATGCCCTTGGGATCCGAATTGGTGTCGACGATCGCGGCGACCGGGATGTTGAGCCGCTGGGCTTCCTGGATCGCGATGTCTTCCTTGTTGGTGTCGATCACGAAGATCAGGTCGGGCAGACCGCCCATGTCCTTGATGCCGCCGAGCGAGCGATCGAGCTTGTCGCGCTCGCGCTGAAGCGTCAGGCGCTCCTTCTTGGTGTAGGAGCTGGCGTCGCCGCCGGACAGCACGTCATCGAGATGACGCAGGCGCTTGATCGAGGCCGAGATCGTCTTCCAGTTGGTCAGCGTGCCGCCGAGCCAGCGCGAATTGACGAAATACTGCGCGCAGCGCTTGGCAGCGTCCGCGACGCCGTCCTGCGCCTGGCGCTTGGTGCCGACGAACAGGATGCGGCCGCCCTTGGCGACGGTGTCGCTGACCGCCTGCAAGGCGGTGTGCAGCAACGGCACGGTCTGCGCGAGGTCGACGATGTGGATGTTGTTGCGGGCGCCGAAAATGAACGGTGCCATTTTCGGATTCCAGCGGTGAGACTGGTGACCAAAGTGCACGCCAGCTTCGAGGAGCTGACGCATGGTGAAATCGGGTAGCGCCATAGTTTCAATTCTCCGGTTGGTTCCTCCGGAAACGTGTGAGCAAAACGGAGCGTTCTCGCCCCGGTTGCCACCGGACGGCCTTGTGAGCCATGTTTCCGTGTGAGATGGGGCGCTATATAGCGCCATTTCGGCCAGAAGCAAGGAAATAAGGGCCTTTCGGGGGCTGTTTTCGCCTCCCGAAGGCCCTCTTCCGTAAAGACCACGCCAGCCCGCAAAGACCTAGCACTTGGGCTGGTTCGGCGGGCACTTTTTCGCCGCCGGCGCCGCTGGGTGCGGCGGAGGTGCCGCTGGACGCGGCGGGGGCGCGACGGCCATCCGCGGCGGCGGTGGTGCCGGCCGGGCGACCGGCGGTGGCGGCGCCGGCCGCGCCATGGGTGGAGGTGCAGGCCGGGCCACCGGCGGAGGCGCCGGCCGTGCAACGGCCACAGGCGGAGCCGCTCGGGCTGGCGGAGGCGATGCGACATGCGGCGGCGGTGCCGGGCGAGCGGCGGGCGGTGGCGGCGTCGGCCTCGCCACGGCCTGCGGCCGCGATGCTGGAGTTGACGGCGACGGCCGGGCGGCCTGCGCCGGAGGGGTCGCGGGCAAGTTCTGCGGTTTGACCGGCTCGCGCGCGGCCGAGGGCGGCGGCGTGATCGGCTTGCCCGCGGCGCCCGAGGGCGTGCCGGGCGGCGTGCCCGCAGCAGTTGGCGGCGCGCCAGCCGGCTCACGGGTTGCAGACTTGCCGCCAGCGGGCGCGCCGCCGGCCGGGGTCTGAGCAACCGGCGGCTTCGGCGGTTGGCCGGGCGCAGCCGGGTTCGCGGTGGGCGCAACGGTCGTCGGAGTGCCGGCCGTTGGCGCGCCAGGATGGGAAGGCAGCGTTGTGCCGGGCGCAGCCGTGGTTGGCGCCCCCGGATGCGTCGACGGGGGCGCACCGGGTGCATTTGCCGTCGGCGCCAAGGGCCTGCCGCCAGGCGACGTCCCTGCCCCGGCAGGCGGCGACGGCGGCCCGCCTTGGGCGCCGGGAACCGGCAGCGTGTTGGTCTGTGGCAGCCTGGTCGGCGGTGCGGCGGGGGGCGTGCCGGTCGGCGCGACATTGGCCGGCGTCCCCGGAGGTATCCCCGGCCTCGCTGTCGGCTGGACCGTCGCGCTCGGCGGCATCGGCGCCTTGCCCTGCTGGATCAGCGCGGCGCGCTGCGTAGCGGCTTGCGGCAACATTGGCGCTACCGGGTTGGCGCGGTCGGCAATCGCCGGCCTCAGATTGCCAGGCCCGGTCCCTCCTCCCGCTCCCACGGGCGGGGCGGGCGGCCGGTTGATCACGGTGTTGATGACCGTGGTGTTATGGATGTTGTTGAAGACGATGTTGTTCGGCGGCGGCGCGACATAGATCGGCGGCCTGACGAACACCGGGATTGGCACGAACAGCGGCTGCGGCAGCACGAACAGGCCGACCACGGGCAGCGGCGGCTCGAGCACGATGAAATCCGGCGGCGGCGGCGGCAGATAATAAACCGGCGGCGGCGGTGGCGGCGCGAAGCCGAACACGGGGTCGCCGAACAGCAGCACGGGACGGTCGACATAGACGATCTCCTCGGGCGGCGGCGGCGGCACGTCATAGTCCATCATCGCGAAAGTCGGCGGCGGCTCGAGCGGCGCGGTCAGGATTGCAAGCCTGCGCCGTGCATCGCCGGCATGCGGACCGCGCGAATAACGACGCAGATACGACCAGTAGGCGTCCGGCGTATCGGCGCGATAGGTCCGCCGCCAGGTGATCGCCTCGCGGCGCGCCGCGACGATCGCCATCACGCGCTTCGACATCGGATCACCGGGATAGGCCGCGAGAAATTCTTCGTAGGCCGGCAACGTGTCGCGCTCGAGCGCGGCCGCATAGGCGTCCTGCACGCCGAGATCGCGGATCGGCTTGTTGCGGATCGCGGCAACTTGGTCGGGCGCGGCCTCCGGCGGCGGCGCATCGGGCCCGCGCTCGAAGAACGAGAAGGGCGCCGATATCTTCGCCTCGTTCCACGGCACCTGCGCGCCCTTGCTGGCCTCGTTGACGCGCAGACGAACGCGGTCGAACACCTCGGCGAGCGGCAGACCGCCGGTACGAATCATCTCCGCCAGCGATTGCGCATAAATGCCGTACGGGCCGGGCTCTTCCGGCGCGACCGTGCCGGGCGCGGCGTTGAAGGCGATCAGCATGTTCGGATCCGGCTCGACCAGCGCCAGTCCGCTCGCGATCTGCTGGCCGCCCTCGATGAAGGGCTGCGCGCGCGCCGCATCGAGCACGACGATGTTGGCCTTGAGCGGAATGGACGCGAGCTGGCGAGCGTAGTCGCTGATGCGCAGGCCTTCGGTCGGAATGTCGGTGTCGCGGACGATGTTGGAATCGACCGGGATGAAATAGTTCTCGCCCGCAAGCTGGACGCCATAGCCGGCAAGATAGATCATCGCGACGGTGCCGGGACCCGAGGCCTGCGCCTTCTGGATGAAATCGCGAAGACTCTTGCGCAGCGTGTCGCCGTCGAGATCGCGCGCGCCGACCACGTCGAAGCCCGCCGCTTGCAGCGTCTGCGCGATCAGGCCGGCATCGTTCGCGGTCGTCGCCAGCGGCGACTTGGCGTAGGCGCCGTTGCCGACCACGAGCGCGATGCGCTTTTCCTGCTGCTGCGCGCGCGCCGGATCGGGCGCGGCCGCAGCGAACGCCAGGATCGGCAAGAGAAAACAGATGAAGGCCTTGTAGGTCCCACGCATGGCTTGCTTGCCCGCTATCGTTGTTGAGCTGCCACCGTACATGAGACGCGCGGCCGGCTGAATGGCTCTTGAACGAAATGCGCGGATTGAGGCGGCGGCATGGCGCCCCCGCCCCATCAAGTCCCTGCGTCAGGCCCGCGTAAGCCTCGCGACCGCGCTGTGGCGCGAACCTCGCTCAGCCCTGCGCGATCAGATCGACTGTTCCCGTGGTGAGCCGGTAGATGCCACCGACGACCTTCAGCTTGCCCTGCTCCACGGCCGCATTGAGGATCGGCGCGGCCGATTTCAGCTTCGCGACGTTGTCGATCACGTTCTGCCGGATCGCCTTGTTGAGCACGTCCCCGCCCTGCTGCATCGCAGCCTTTGCGGCGGGCGCAATCGCATCGACCAGCGAGGGAATGTGGCCCGGCGGCGACGTGTTGTCCTTGATTGCCTTCAGCGTCGCATCGACCGCGCCGCAGGCATCATGGCCAAGCACGAGGATCAGCGGTGCGTTGAGCACGCCACCGCATATTCCATGCTGGCAATGGTTTCGGTGCCGGCAAAATTTCCGGCGACGCGGCAGACGAAGAGATCCCCGCGGCCGCTGTCGAAGGCATATTCCGGCGCGATGCGTGAATCGGCGCAGCTCAGAACCGCCGCGAACGGATTCTGTCCACCGGCCAGCGCCTCGCGCTCGTGCTTGAAATCGTGGCGCCGCGCCACACCGTCGACATAGCGCGCATTGCCCTCCATCAGCCGCTTCAGCGATGCGTCGGGCGACAACACATTCTGCGGCTTGGGTGGCTGCTTGGCCTCCTTTGCCAAGGCGCCGCTCGCGAAAGCTCCGCCGGCGAAGGCCATGCCGAACGCAGCGGCGCCAAACAGCATCGCGGATCGCCGCGACGGCGCGATGTCTCGATGCAGAGATTCATGATGCAGAGATTCATGATGCAGAGATTCAGAGCACTTGTCGCACATGTGACGTTTCCCCAGGTACAGTGGACGAATGGAAGCGTCGCGATGATAGGTGCATCGATGTGAAGAAATCACCAATCATAAATGATGCAACTGATGATTGCTGCAACGCGAACCATGCTGCAAAGCCGAAGTGACCGCTCGCCTCACGCGCAACGACCGCACAGAGCTGCGTCCATCTGCATATATTCGAGATCGGCTGCGAAAGCATGATCCGGAAAAGGGCAGCAATTCTCACTCACCACAAACGGGGCACGCGTTTGTGGTGAGATCATACGCTAACGCCGATCCCAAGCACGATGACGATTCTTCCAGATCTCATCGTGCTTTAGAGCTGCTGCACGTCCACGACGCCCGCGACCGCCTTGATCGCGCCGGCGATCTGCGGCGAGACCTTGAAGCGGCCCGGCAGCTTCATCTCGACCTCGGTCTCGAGGTCGAGCATCATCACCAGGGAGACCTCGCCGTCGCCGTTCGAGCGCGGCGCGATGCCGGGACTGCCGACTTTTGGCGCGGCGCCGTTCGAGGCCGCCATGTCGGGTCCGGCCAGTCGCTTGGCGATCGACTCCAGCGGCTTGGTGTCGCGCACGAAGATGCGCAGGCCCTTCTGTGTCTTGGCGGCGGCGTCATCGAGCGGCTCGGCATGCAGCACGCGGGCGCGGACGTCCTCGCCCTGCAATTCCGCGCCCAACTGGAGCAGCACGGCGGCGCCCGGCTCGAGCACATCGCGGTATTGCGCGAGGCCTTCGGAGAACAGCACCGCCTCGAAATGGCCCGTGGGATCAGACAGCCCCATGATGCCCATCTTGTTGCCGGTCTTGGTGCGCCGCTCCATGCGCGACACCACGGTGGCCGCGACCTTGCCGGCGGTGGCGCCGGTCTTCACCGCACGCGAGAATTCGGCCCAGCTCTGCACCCGCAGGCGCTTCAGAACCATCGCGTAATCGTCGAGCGGATGGCCCGACAGGAAGAATCCGATCGCGTCATATTCGCGGCGCAGCCGCTCGGCCGGCAGCCAGGGCTCGATCTGCGGCAGCATGATGGTCGGCGCGTCCGCCGACATGCCGAACATGTCGTTCTGGCCGATGGTCTCGGCCTGATGCGCACGCTGGCAGGCGGCCAGGATCGAGTCCGCGCCGGCAAAGACCCGCGCCCTGTTCGGCTCCAGCGTGTCGAAGGCGCCGGCGGCGGCGAGGCTTTCGATGATGCGCTTGTTGATCGCGCGCGGATTGACCCGCGCGGCGAAGTCGGCGAGCGAGGTGAACAGCCCGCGCCTGGTCCGCTCCTCGATGATCTGCTCGATCGCCTGGATGCCGACGCCCTTGAGCGCGGCGAGCGCGTAATAGATCGTCTTCTCGCCGACCTCGAAGGTCGGGCCTGAGCGGTTGATGTTCGGCGGCTCGACCTTGATGCCGAGGCGCTGCGCCTCGGAACGGAATTCGGAGAGCTTGTCGGTGTTGTTGAGATCGAGCGTCATCGACGCCGCGATGAACTCCACCGGGTAATGCGCCTTCATATAGGCGGTGTGGTAGGACACCAGCGCGTAGGCCGCCGCGTGGCTCTTGTTGAAGCCGTAGTCGGCGAACTTTGCGAGCAGCTCGAAGATGGTCTCGGCGTGCCCCTTCGGCACGCCGTTCCTGACCGCGCCGGCGACGAAGATGTCGCGCTGCTTGTCCATCTCGGCGCGGATCTTCTTGCCCATGGCGCGGCGCAGCAGGTCGGCGTCGCCGAGCGAATAGCCCGACATCACCTGCGCGATCTGCATCACCTGTTCCTGGTAGATGATGACGCCGAAGGTTTCCTTCAGGATCGGCTCCAGCACCGGATGCAGATATTCCGGCTCCTCGTCGCCATGCTTGCGCGAGCAATAGGTCGGGATGTTCGCCATCGGGCCCGGGCGATACAGCGCCACCAGCGCGATGATGTCCTCGAAACGGTCGGGGCGCATGTCGACCAGCGCGCGCCGCATGCCCTGGCTTTCAACCTGGAACACGCCGACCACCTCGCCCCGCGCCAGCATCTGGTAGCTTTCGGCATCGTCGATCGGCAGCGTCGCGAGATCGATGTCGATGTTGCGCGGCTTCAGGAGCTTCACCGCGACGTCGAGCACGGTCAGCGTCTTCAGGCCGAGGAAGTCGAACTTCACGAGCCCGGCCGGCTCGACCCATTTCATATTGAACTGGGTCACCGGCATGTCCGACTTGGGATCGCGGTACATCGGCACGAGTTCGCTCAAGGGGCGATCGCCGATCACGATGCCGGCCGCGTGCGTCGAGGCGTGGCGGGTCAGGCCTTCGAGGCGCTGCGCGATGTCGAAGGCGCGCGCCACCACCGGGTCTTCATCGCGGAACGCCTGAAGTTTCGGCTCGCTCTCGATCGCGGCGGCCAACGTCACCGGCGCGGCCGGATTCTGCGGCACCAGCTTGGTCAGCTTGTCGACCTGGCCATAGGGCATTTGCAGCACGCGGCCGACGTCGCGCAGCACGCCGCGCGCCTGCAGCGTACCGAAGGTGATGATTTGCGCGACCTGGTCGCGACCGTAGCGCTCCTGGACGTACCTGATCACCTCGCCGCGGCGGTCCTGGCAGAAATCGATGTCGAAGTCCGGCATCGAGACGCGTTCCGGATTGAGGAAGCGCTCGAACAGCAGGCCGAACTTGATCGGGTCGAGGTCGGTGATGGTCAGCGCCCAGGCGACCAGAGAGCCGGCGCCCGAACCGCGCCCCGGTCCGACCGGAATCCCCTGGCCCTTCGCCCATTTGATGAAGTCCGAGACGATCAGGAAGTAGCCCGCGTATTTCATCCGCATGATGACGTCGAGCTCGAACGCCAGGCGCTTGTCGTAGTCCTCTTCCGTAGTGCCCTGCGACAGGCCGTGCACGCGCAGGCGGTTGGCGAGCCCCTCCTCCGCCTGGCGCTTGAGCTCGGCCGCCTCGACCGACGCGGCGTCGGAGCTTGCGGCGGCGCCGACCGTGAAGAACGGCAGGATCGGCTTGCGCGTCATCGGGCGGAACGAGCAGCGCTCGGCGATCTCCACCGTCGAGGCCAGCGCCTCCGGAATGTCGGCGAACAGCACCGCCATCTCGGCGCGGGTCTTGAAGCGGTGATCGGGCGTGAGCTGAAGGCGATCGGTCTCGGCGATCAGCCGTCCGCCGGCGATGCAGAGCAGCGCATCGTGCGCCTCGTAATCGTCGTTCGAAGCGAAATACGGCTCGTTGGTCGCAACCAGCGGCAGGCCTTTTGCGTAGGCAATGTCGATCAGCCCGCTTTCGACGCGGCGCTCCTTGTCGATGTTGTGGCGCTGCAATTCAACATAGAGGCGGTCGCCGAACAGGCCGGCGAGACGCTCGCAGCGCGTCGCCGCAATTTCGGCCTGCCCGCTGGCAAGCGCGAGCGAGATCGGCCCGTCAGGGCCGCCCGTGAGTGCGATCAAGCCTTCGGTCTCACCGTCGAGCCAATCGAACTTGATGAACGGCGCGTGGCTGTCAGGCGATTCGAGGAACGCGCGCGAGTTCAGCCGCATCAGGCTGCGATAGCCGCGCTCCTGGGCCGCCAGCAGCACCACACGCGACGGCAGCAGCGCATTGCGCGCGTTGGGATCCTGGTCGCCGAAATCGATCGCGAGCTCGCAGCCGACGATCGGCTGGATGCCGGAGCCCGCCATCTTGTCGGAGAACTCCAGCGCGCCGAACATGTTGTCGGTGTCGGTCAGCGCCAGTGCGGGCTGGTGGTCTTTCTTCGCAAGCTCGGCGAGCTTGGCAATCTTGATCGAGCCCTTGAGCAGCGAATAGGCCGAGTGAACGTGAAGGTGGACAAATCCGGCGCTCGGCATGGTCGCGTGACGGCCTCTTGCAGATGAGATGGAGCGGTCGCCGGCTCCAGGGGGGATCATGAGGACATCTTCCGCCCACCCAGCCGACTCGCCTCACAATGGTGGGGCGTCACCGCTTCAGAGTCCACGCCGGAGCCACGAAACGGCCGCGTCGTCCCGCTTTTCCCCAAGGGCACTCCTGAGGGGGCAAGTCGGGTTCCCGAGCATCGGCTTACAAAACCGAGGCTCTAGAGCTGCGGAATCACCTGCGCCCAGATTGCGATCATCCCGACGAACAGCGAGATCGAGGCGAGTGCGGCGGCTTCTTCCACGAAAATCCTGAACATGGCTTGCTCCATCACCAGAACGTATGAAGAACATTGTTCTCATTTCGTTCTTGAGAGTCAAGCCGTGCGAGCTCTCTCGAAAAGTGATGGTTAACTCGCTGAATTCACACAACAAAAAAGCCCCGGCGCAAGGCCGGGGCTTTTCGACGATCGCTCGAAATGAGCGACCAGTCTCAGTAGCGACCGATCATCGGGCCGCCGAACTTGTAGTTCAGGCGGACGAGACCCATGTCGACGTCCTGACGGATGCGCTCCGAGCCGGCGAAGCCAGCGAAGGTCACGTCCTTGTCGGACAGGAAGATGTGGTTGTACTCGACGCCAACCGACCAGTTCGGCGCGAAGCCGTACTCGAGGCCGGCACCGACCGTGCCACCCCAGCGGCTGTCGCTGGACGAGGAGAGCAGCGCGCCCGCCGTGCTGGAGATCTCGTACTTGTTGCTGACCACAGCCGCACCGCCCTTGACGTAGACCAGGACGTTGTTCCAAGCGTAGCCAACCTGACCGGTGATCAGACCAAACGCATCGATCTTGGTGCGGTTGCGGGTGGCGAACAGCGCGCTGGTGTTGTCGCCCGAGAAGTCGGCCCAGTTGCCCTGGCCTTCCACGCCGAACACCCACTGGCCGGACTGCCAGCGATAGCCGATCTGGCCACCGACCGTGCCGCCCGTCGCATCGTGCGAACCTTCGCGGCCAACGCCAACGAAATCCCAGGTCGCGTGCGACGAACCGCCGCCGCCGTTGATGCCGATGTAGAAGCCGCTCCAGTCATAGACGGTCGCGATCATCGCGGGCGCCTTGGTGTAAGGCCGCGCAGCGAGGTCAGCAGCCAGCGCCGGCGCAGTCGCGCTCAGCGCGACAAGGCTCACGGCAGCAAGCAACAGATTCTTGTTCATTTGATTCCCGTTCCAGTTTCGTCGTTAGGCCCCCGGGCCGTAGGGCCGTCATATCAGCGCTCGACGGAATTGCTGTAACCCCGACGCAACAGTCGGGGCCAAAGGGCTGTGCTGCGTTAATGAATGTTTAGCAGCGCGCGCGGGAAACCCTTTGGAACAAGGGTTTTCATGAGTTCCAATGTCGACTACACGACGTATGTTGCATCTGTGCCTGGACACCTGATGCACGCACGATTGTGTGATTGGAGATTGAGATGCGCAGACAGATTGCCTTCCCCATTGTCGCCACATTTTCGCTCGCAATCGCCACATTCGCGCTCACGCTGAGTGCAAGCACGCCCGCACGCGCATTCGGCACGCATCACGCGTTCTGCCTGACCGGCCAGGAATGGCCGGGGCTGAGCAATTGCACGTTCGACAGTTACGCACAGTGTCAGGCAAGCTCGTCGGGCCGCGCGCTGACCTGCATCGCGAATCCGTATTTCACGGGCCAGAGCGACGATCCCTACGCCTATCAGAATCGTCCGCGCGCGCAGACACCGGGCTATTCACCCGGCTACTACCCGCCGCGCTGAGATGCGCCGCGCCCGCTTCGCGCTCGTCGCCACCGGCCTGCTCTTCTCGGGCGTGCCGGCGCACGCGCAGACCTACGATCCCAGCTATCCCGTCTGCATGCAGATCTACGGCCCGGTCGGCTATTTCGACTGCCGCTACACTTCGCTCGAACAGTGCAGATTTCTCGCCGTCGGCCGCTCCGCGAGCTGCGCCGTGAACCCGTACTTTCCGCAGAAGAGGTCAAAGGCTCCCCGGCGGCCGAAGCAGGCCGACTAGGCGTGCTCCCATGCCGGGACTTGCCAACTTTGACGCCCTTGCGAGCTTAACGCACTTGCGAGCTTTTCCATCGCGCCGACATTGCCCGCTCACCCTCTCGTCGCGTATTCGGAAGTTACTTTCCGAGCGAGGTCTTGCACGACAGCCAAGAACGCAGCCGACGCCATCGGCCGATACGGCTCCAAGGCCTGGTCCGAGGGCGGTAACGTCAGCAGCAGGTCCGCATCGCCATGACAATCTTGATAATCTTGCAGCCAGAGCGCTGTCACATGGACCGCCGGCACGGCGAGCAAGAAAGCCTCGAAGCGTCCTTCCCGAACTTCAGGAAGCTTCTCGGCACGACGGATCGCCTCCGACGTCGCCGCCACAAACGGCCCTTCGTTCAGGTCACCCAGTTCATACGTCGTCTCATACATCGTCGCTGCCGACTTCACGATTGTCGCAGCAGCGATCGGCTCCTGTTCCTCCCCTCCCCCATCATCAGCGGCGGTGCGCCGCTTCGCTTCAATCACAAGAAATCTCCAATTGCCTAGCTTCGCAGCCGCTCTGAGTTTGTCTGCGCGACGGATCTTGCCAAAAGCCAGATAGGCAATGCGATGCGGCAGGGAAATGAAGACCGCGTCGCGGTTGGCAGTGGAAAGCCTTGATCGCGGGAATTTCGGGTTGCCCACCCGGCTGGCCACCGCTCGCTTCACAGCTACGACCGCAGCCGCCGGAGGATCGCTGGGATGAATTGCCATCTTTTCTCTCCTTTCGCGGTGGCGAGGTTCTAGACCGGGGCCTTGGTGAAGTAAGTGTCCGTCCAGACACCTTTGGCGTCCTGATAGTTTGAGCAAAATCGATCAAACTGGATCTCCGGTGTTAGGCCGAAAAGGGGATCCTCGATGACCAGGCTGTCGGTATCCTCCAGATATCCGACGATCGCGACGAAGTGCGCCGGTCCCTCCTCATCTTCGTCTCCCGACCAGACCGTGCGAACACAAATGGGTCGCCCTGCACTGATCTCCTGCTGCACCTCCATTCGTGTCGCTCGTTGGTCGAGGGCCAACACGGCGAGGCAGCGGACTCGGTTGAGCGGTGATCCGAGAGAATGCGTCACATCGAATTCCAGGCCCGGCGTGCCGCAAGGGAAATCACAGCAATCATGCCGGTTCAATTCAAGGTCGGCGATGCGGCACTGCGTGAAAGTACTGGTCTCGTCGTAATAGCGCGAGATGCTGGAAGCGACGGCTGCCCAGCACCAATTGATGTGACACTGATGTTGCATCGTGAAATCTGGCGCCAACTGAATCCGTGTCCTTTCGATGACGGAAATTTCTTCCACACCCATTGCAATACCTCGTGGTTGAGATCGATTGGTCCAACTTCAATTCCTTGTGGCCGTGCGGAGCGCATCCTTGCAAAATCCAAGGATGCGATCTCGGCTGCGGCATTAGGCACTGTTCTAATGCTCTTGTTTTGCCGCCTCGGTCACCGCATGGAAGGTGCTGCATTGCTGGAGGTACGGAAACACGGCTTCAGCAATGGCCTTCCCGGCAGCCGTGTCACTCGGGTAGTGGACGCCAGCGATCTCGCGATTCTTCCCGATCCGCGCGGCCAGCGCCCTCAGTGCACTCTTGGCACCGGGGATAATCTCTCCCAGCGCCAGTGCCATCAGATGACTCTCCAGCGAATGTCCGCTCGGATAGGAGGCGTGCCAGGGCGACGCGACCATTGGGAAAAGCGCCGGACACACCTGTTGCGGCCGCCCGCGATTGAACCTGAGCTTGTAGTAGACGGCGACCATCAGCCCAACATGATCGGCCATCTCCAGAATCTTGATCGTATTTGGATGCGCAGACGGCGAAAGCATGAGGACCTGCGCAAAATAGCCGACAAGCCTCACGTCCTGATCGACGATCTCATCTGCCAACCTCTTGCGACGATCCATCGACGCCCCAAGCAGTTCATCGATCTCGCCGAAAATCACATCGTGATCCGTTGGCGGGCCGGCGACAGTGATGGTTTGCCAATCGGTCTTGGCAAATTCGAGCAATGCGATCTGGGCAAAAAAGTCAGGGCGCCAGGCAGACAGCGGGAATGTCGCCCCGTAATTCAAGCTACCGGGCAGGACTCCGACGAAACTCTCGAAGATCGGGAAAGGACGCGGGGGAATTCCACCACCAACGTAACCGCCGCTGACTGCGCCGTTTCCGCCACCACCGCCGCCGCCGCCGCCTCCGCCGCCTCCGCCACCGCCGCCACCACCGCCACCACCGCCTCCTCCTGCAACACCAGGCATTGTGCTCTCCATCGAGGGGCTAATAATTTGAACCGGGCTCCTGGCCCCATCAATCCGGCAACCCAGCTGCTCCTAATCGCTCGACATACAAAGACCCCTGGGGCTCCTTGAACGGACAACGGCGCGCATAGTCCGATACCCTGAAGCCGGGCAGGATGTTCTTATGGTGCTGCGAAACCTGCCGCGCTTCCTCCAGGCGACCAACCGCGACGAGGCTTGCGGCGAGGACGCGCGCGGCGTTTCCAAAACGCGGGCTGAGGGTCAAAGACTTCTTCGACCAGCGAATGGCATCGTCAAACGTTCCGTTCAGATAATGATTTTGGCCGAGCAGGCAGAAATTGAAAAAGGCCTGTTGGCCAAGTGGTGAAAGCCGGATGGCGCGCTCCGCACGGGCGATTCCGGTTGAAGCATCGCCGATGAACCCGGGGGTCCCGCTCCCGAACACCCATGCCCACGAATTGCTGGGGGATATGGCAAGAGCCCGCTCACACAGGTCCAATCCGCTGTCGTAGTCACGAAAGAACATGCTCTTGCCGTGCCCCTGTATCGCGAGCGCGAGAGCATTTTGCGGGTCTCTTTCGATGGCACAATTGGACAGTCGGATCACGTCGGCCGAATCCGCATCGAAATCCGACGACCACCCCTCCGCGATCTTGAAATTGTGCCACTTCGCAGCGAACGCGTACGGCGCCGCGTATTCGGGGTCTTCCTCGCTGGCTTTCTCGAGCAGCCCTTTGGCGCGCGAGAAGCTCGCGAAATCGAATTTGTAGAGCAGCTCAAGCGCCCGCAGGAGATAGTCATACGCATTGAGGCTCTTCGGCGGCTTTCGCAGCGCCCGCTTGATCTCTGCGCGACGCACATAGGCGGCGATCTTCTCAACGACACCAATGGCGATCTCGTCCTGGACTTCGAAAACGTCCGCAAAGTCCGTGTCGTATTTCTCGGCCCACACCACGGAGCCAGTCGCAACATCGACCAACTCGACCGAAAACCGGAATCGCTTGCCCGATCGGCGAACGTGACCGCTGACGTAATAGCGAACGCCAAGCTTCTCGCCGATTTCGACGGGATCGATCTCGCGCTGACGAAACGGCATCGTCGACCCGCGAGACACCACCAGGAGCTCCTGAATATTACTCAGGCTGACAATGATGTCTTCGACGAAGCCTTCGGCAAAATAGCTGTCGTCGACCTCCGAAGAGCTGTTCGCAAACGGAAGAACGGCGATCGAAGGCAGTTTGGTTCGTCTCGAGGATTTGGTGGAAGCGCCGATCACCGTGCGGCGGTCCACTCCCGGCGAGAGCAGGAGAAAGGCATGAACCGGCCGCGACAGGTTCTTGAGATGAAGCTCACCCAGGTCGTCAAACTTGAATTCGCTCAGATCGGCGACTACTCGCAAAAGGGCCGACGACACCACAACGCCGCCCGCGGGAGCGACAGACTGCAAGCGTGCTGCGATATTGACGCCATGGCCGTAGACATCGTTCAGATCAAAGATGACAGGCTCCCAATGGACGCCGATGCGAAAGGCTATGCGGCGCTCGGGAGGTTGCAAGGTTTCAAGCCCGGTGACTTCACGCTGCAACTCGGAGGCACAGCGAAGGGCATCGAGCGGGCTCTCGAACACCGCGACGAAGCCGTCGCCGGTGTTCTTCACGATCTCGCCTCGTCGACCGATCAAGGCAGGATCGATGACGCTCACGCGAAGAGCCCGATAGCGACTATGCGTCTCGACCTCAGCAGCTTCCATAAGTCTGGTATAGCTGACGACGTCCGCCACGAGGACGGCGCGGAAAGGTCTTTCGAATTCGAGGATCGTTCCTACTTGGGAATTAAAGTCCTGTTCGGCAGCACCAACCAACCTCGCACCACTGTCGTTGGCGGTGTTCGGCGACGACGGGGGGACGCTCGTAGGCTCCGACTTCATTGATCCCTCAGCGGCGAATAAAGCCTCTTGCCGAGCAGAGTCTCGTCGTTGAACCAGTCTGCAACACGCTAAACGCAATTCGGTTGAGGCGCTACCAAAATCACCCGAATGGCTCGGAGCGGCAGCGCCACAACAAGTGGCGGCGGAGAGTAAAAGGGCTTCTTCGGATTACCTCATCTTGGCGATCAGCGGCTCGCGCTGGAATAAGGCGCCCGATCAACGCACTCTACCTTTCGAATTCCTTTTGAATTCCTTATGAATTCCTTCTGAATTTCGACAGCATTCGCGAATTCCCACTTGCACCGGGCCCCGAAGTGGAAGCCCTCGCGCCGGGCGCGATGGCAAAAGGTCGCGCCGACCGCCTCAACCGCCAATACGCTTTGCTGCAGCTATGCAACTGTTTTGCCCTCAAGCGAGTCGACCCCGTCTGTAGAGTGGATAGCGAAAGTCGCGGGAAGGCCGAAGCGCACCGATGAAGCCACAGGCTGGTGCGCGACGCGTCCGGATGGCGCCACACTTAAATCGGGACGCTGATATGCGGCATGCCTTGCATCGCGCCTCCGATGTTGACGCGGGCTGGCGCGGGTTTAAGTACGACGACAAATCTTGCAGGGGTGGCGACGTTCGCTGGGCTGATTCCCGTTGCCGCCACCAATGCAGGACACATGACGACCTCGCCTCACGCGACCTCGCCCCGCGCCTCAGCGCCCCCTCACCTCGCCATCGTCCTGTTCTCGCTCGCGATGGGTGGTTTTGCGATCGGAACCACCGAATTCGCATCGATGAGCTTGCTGCCGTTCTTCGCCGCCGACCTCGGGATCGACGAGCCGACCGCGGGGCACGCGATCAGTGCCTACGCGCTCGGCGTAGTGCTGGGCGCGCCGCTGATCGCCGTGCTTGGCGCGCGGTTCGCCCGGCGCACCCAGTTGCTGGCCCTGATGGCCGTGTTCGCGCTCGGCAACGCGCTCACCGCGCTCGCGCCGGGCTTCGGCTGGATGATCGCGGCTCGATTTCTGTCGGGATTGCCGCATGGCGCCTATTTCGGCATCGCCGCGCTGGTCGCGGCCTCGCTTGTTCCGCAGCACCGCCGCTCGCAGGCGATCGGCCAGGTGATGCTCGGCCTGACCTCTGCCACGATCATCGGCGTGCCCTTGGCCAATCTGATCGGCCAGGCGGTCGGCTGGCGCGCGAGCTTCGGCCTCGTGTCGGTGCTGGCGTTGATCACGGTCCTGCTGTGCGCCCTTTTCGCGCCGCGCGACCAGGCCGGTCAATCGGATCCACGGCGAGAGCTTGCGGCGCTCAGAAGCGGCCGCGTCTGGATCACGCTGGCGATCGGCGCCATCGGCTTCGGCGGCATGTTCGCTGTCTACACTTATCTGGCGACGACCCTGATCGAGGTCACCAAGGTCGGCCCCGCGGTCATTCCGTTCTTTCTGGCCGTGTTCGGCATCGGCGCCACGCTCGGCAATCTGTTCGTGCCGCGCTTTGCCGACCGCGCCTTGATGCCGACGGCGGGCGTCATCCTGCTGTTCGCCGCGGTCGCGCTGCTGCTGTTTCCGCTTGCCGCCGGCAATCCCTGGCTGCTCGCGGTGGACGTCTTCGCCATCGGCGCGAGCGTCTCGCTCGGCGCCGTCCTGCAGACGCGGCTCATGGACGTCGCGGGAGACGCACAAGCGCTCGCTGCTGCGCTCAATCATTCGGCGTTCAACACCGCCAATGCGCTCGGCCCGTTCCTGGGCGGCCTTGCCATTCGCGAGGGGCTGGGCTGGACCTCCACCGGTCCCGTCGGAGCCGCGCTCGCGCTTCTTGGCTTCCTGATCTGGATCGTCGCCGCGCGCGAGGCCGGAGCCGCGCCGGTCGAGGACGCCTCGAGCGACGCTGCCTTGCTGAAGGACGCTCCCGCGCGGCCGGCGCCACCGCTGGCGCCGGATGACCGAAGCCGTTCGGATGCCGTCAGGGATCCGGTGGCTTAGCGGCAGCTCAGCTTTGCCAGGGTGTGTTGCGGATGCGCGTACACACGTTCGGCTTGTGGAAGCTGGGATCGTGATCCTGGATATAGTCGAAATTGACGGTCCCGAATGTCGTCTGCGGCTTCTTCAGCGCTGAGCAGGTCTGCACCTTCAAAAACTCGTTCTTGAAATCGCCGCGCGGAAACGCAGCGATCACCTGATCGCGCTGCTCCGGCGTGTACTCGTCATATCCAACGGCTCCGACGTCCACCACAACTCCTGCCCTCGTGAGGGCGATTTCCGGTCTCATATATTCCGGAATACCGGGTGTGGTGTGCAGCGCAATCGCCTCCCAGACCAGATCGGCCTGCGGCTCGGCGATGCCGCGTGCCCGGAGAAAGTCCCGCGCGGCGTCGGCACCGTCGACCTCAAATCGCTTTGTCTCGGTGTGGTAGTGATCGACCAGGCCGAGGTCGTGAAACAGCGCCGCGACATAAAGCAACTCGGAATCGAATTTCAGCTTCTGACGCAGCCCCTTCATCGCGCCGAACACGTAGACGCGGACCGAATGGTTGAACAGCATCTCGTCTTCGTAGCTGCGCACCAGCTCGGCGGCCTCGCGCGCCAGCTTGCTGTCGGGAATTTTCACGCCGGAAATCACGCTCGTCATTTTCTAACTCCTGCCTTGCATTGACGTCGGCCGATGCCGTTCGTAGCCCGTCAGGCTGTCTTCTCGACGGCGGCCTGCGGCGTCTTACGGAAGCTGATCGCCATACGATTATACGTGTTCATCAGGCCGATCGCGATGGTGAGATCGACGAGCTCGCGCTCCTCGAAGACCCCGCGCGCGGCTTCATAGGCCTGATCCGGCACGCCGGTATCCGCGACGCGGGTCTCCGTTTCGGCCCATGCGAGGGCGGCGCGCTCGCGCGCGTCGAACAGATTGCCGGCTTCCTCCCACGCCTGCAGCAGAGCGAGCTTTTCGATCTTCACCCCGCTCTTGAGCAGATCGCGCATATGCATGTCGAGGCAGTAGGCGCAGTTGTTGATCTGGGATACGCGCAGATAGACGAGGTTGATCAACCCCGCAGGAAGATTGCTCTGCATGATGTAGCCGTACACGCCGCCCAGCGCTTTCACACCCGCCGGCGCGATACGGTCGTAGTCGAGACGCCCTGTCATTGTCCTGCTCCTTGATGATCGATGCCCGGCCCTTGTCTCCGCCATAAATGGCCCTGCCCTGGTCCACAAAAAAGCACCAAGAATGCACAAAAATCGTGTACCAAGGGACATGACCAAACCGATCCGGCTGGAACTGGATCGATCTGCGAAGACGCCGCTGGCCGAGCAGATCCATGGGGGCATCAAGGCCGCCATCGCGAACGGCGTGCTCGCACCGGGAGCTCGACTGCCCTCCTGGCAGGACCTGGCAGCCCAGCTTGGCGTCGCGCGGGGCACCGTACGCGCGGCCTATGAAAAGCTGTCCTCCGCCCAACTGATTGTCGCGTCACGCGCGACCGGCACGCATGTCGCGGATCGGCCGTCCTTTCCCGTTCGCAAGGACAAGGCCCCGGCTCCCGGCTCGTTCATGGAGATGTACCAGGAGCTCACGGCGGGGCCGGCGATCTTCCAGATGGGCGTGCCTGCGCAAGAGACCTTTCCTGCGACGCTGCTCGCAAGGATGCGCGCGCAGGCGGTTCGCGCCGAAATGAGCGCGCCGGCGATCTATCCGGATCCGCGCGGCGAGCTCGACTTGCGGCGCGAGATCGCAGCCTACCTCGCGCTGGCGCGCGGGATCGCGTGCACGCCGTCGCAGATCATCATCACCAGCGGTTTCAGCGGCGGCCTCGGATTGGCGCTCCGTGTCCTCGGCCTCGAGCCAAAGAAGAAAGTCTGGGTGGAGAATCCGGGCTTTCCCTTCACGCGGCACGGTCTCGCGCTTGCCAGACTGTCGATCGCGCCGATCCCGGTCGACGCCGACGGCATCGATGTCGAATATGGCCTGAAGCATGCTCCCGACGCAGCGCTGGTTGTCGTGACGCCCGGACAGCAGGCGCCACTCGGATCCACATTGTCGCTGGCGAGGCGTTCGCGCCTGCTCGATTGGGCCGCCCGACGCAAGGCGTGGGTGATCGAGGATGACTATCTCAGCGAGCTTCAGCTCAAGGGCCGGGCCACGCCGGCGCTCGCCTCGCTCGATCGCGCGGGCCGCGTCATCCATATCGGCTCTTTCAGCAAGACCGTGACCCCTGCCCTGCGGCTCGGCTTTGTCTTTGCACCGGCCGCCCTGGCGTCGCGATTTGCCGAGGCCGCGGCTTGCCTCGCACCGGCGCCCGGGCCCGCGGTGCAGCTCGCGACCGCCGATTTCATGCGCGAGGGCCATTATCTGCGGCATCTCCGGCGCACGAAGCGGGTCTACGCCGCGCAAGGCGATGCATTGCTGAAACAGCTTCGGACACGCACCGCCAACGTTGCGCTTGCCGGATTGGCAACGGTCCTGCGGCTGCCGGATGGAGCGCCCGATCTCGCCATCGCCAGGGAAGCAGCATCGTTCGGACTGGCGCCTACTCCGCTGTCGCTGTGGTATGCGTCCACGGCTTCGGCGCGCCCCGGTCTGTTGCTGGGTATCGCCACATCGCCGCAAAAGCGGATCGAGGCGTCCTGCGACAGGCTCTTCGAAATCATCGATCGTCTGACGTGACGAACGCTGTATTTCGAGAAAGCACGATGTGCCGCCCGGCGCAATAAACGCGGCCCGGCATGCCACCGAAAGTTGTAGGCGCGCCGATCATCATATAACGTCGGCGCCTATCTTCACCGCGCGTGGCCCAGTCGTTACATGCTTGCCCGTATTTTGTTTCTCGTGGCCATGCTGCTTCCATGCGCGCCGCATGCCGAGGAAACGCCTGCCGAAAATGCCGGATTTGCGCGCAGGCTGACGATCTATCTTGCCAAGGGGGCGCCGGACGCGTGCGGGCCCGGCTGCGACCGCTGGATCGCCATCGAGGGCGAGATCGATGGGGACGCCGCACCGCGCATTCGCCGCTTCCTGGCCGGCGTCAAGGACACCCAGCGTCCGATCTACCTTCATTCGCCCGGCGGGAAGGTGGAGCAGTCCTACGTCATCGGCCGGCTGCTGCGCAGTCGCAAGGCGGTCGCACGGGTCGGCCGGACGATCGCAACGGCGTGCGCCGCCGGCACACAGGTGGACGCCGCATGCCTGAAGACCAAGGCCGCCGGCGGCGAGGTCGAAGCGGAGCTCACGACATATCATGCGATGTGCAACTCGGCCTGCGGTTACCTGTTTCTCGGGGCGACATCACGCGAGGTCGCTCCCGACGCCGCCCTGGCGGTCCATAACTCCAGGCTGGTCCTCGTCTTTCACGGGCATCCGGCGCCGCAGGCGGTCGCGGAATACAGGCAGCGCCGGATCGCGAACGCCGACCGCGACCGCGCTGCGTTCATCGCGACGATGGGGATCAGCCGCGAGCTCGACGGTCTCATCCGTACCGTGAAGTTCGAAAGCCTGCATATGCTGACGCGAGCCGAGCTCTATCGTTTCGGAATCGACACGCGACCGTTTGCCGAAGGGATGTGGAGGCTGGAGAAGGCAACGCGGCCGTTCATCAGCAAGATCGCGGTGATGAAGAAGGAAAGCGGCTCTTCGTTCCGGACGATGGAGTGGCGCATGTTTTGCGAAACCAGGGATCGCGTGCCGCTGCTGTTCGCGGGCGAGATCGACGAGGCGAGCGTCGGCAAAAGTACGATCATGATGACGGCGGACGCCGACAAGGACCAGGAGGCCGGAGGGTTTCCGGTGCGGGCCGCGAAGTACGAGATGTGGAGCGGCAGCATCGACCCTGACATGGTCAAGGCGATCATGGCGTCCCGCTCCCTCCATATCCGGCGGACCACGCCGATGCCGGACGAAAAGGTGGACGTCGCGAAATTCGACATCGACCTGACGGGCCTGGCGTCGATGCGGACGCAGCTTGCGGCGGCGTGCTCGTCGGTCGACGCCAAGCCGAAAGGTCCCTGGCCGGCAAGCCCTTGGCCAGCAACTCCGCTGCCGAACGTCACCGCGCCGCCCTCGGCCGTGCCGTCGCCGTAAGCGCAGGAGCGCCCGATCCTTGTTGGGCGCGGACCGGCAACCTCCTGCCGTTCATCCCTCCGGCACCCCGGCCATGCGCATGCCCTCATACACACGCTCGCGTCCGGCGAGATAAGCCGGATGGTCGTTCGTCACGCGGGCCCGGTAGCGGCGGAGAGTGAAGGTCGGATTGAGCACAAGACCCGCCTGCGCGGCGGCCCGCGCCTCGTCCGGTGAGCCGAGCAGCGACAGCGCAGCGGCGAGATAGTAATGCGGGAGGGGATGATTTCGGTTGGCCTCGATGCTCCGGCGCAGCCAGGCAACCGCTTCCACGTCGGCGCCGAGAAACAATTTGGCGAGACCGACAAACATGAACCACCGGTAGGCGTAGGAATCGCGAGGAGAGAGGCGAAGCGCCTCGCGGATATGGGCCTCGGTCTCGCTACTGCGACCGAGAAAAAACTTGGCGAGACCGATGAAGGCATGAGCGTCGGCCAAATTGTGATCCAGAGCCAACGCCCGCTCGCATTCAGCGATGGCTCGGGCCGGGTTGCTAAATGATTGGACCAGACCCAGGATGCTACGGGCCCGAGCATGGTTTGGCGCAAGGGACAGAGCCTTGGTTGAGGCTGCCTCGGCCGCCGCCAAGTGCGCTTTCCAGTCGTCGGTGACAAGATTGGCCCCAAGCGCCGCTTCAACCCGCGCCGAGCCGACCAGCGCCTCGATATTGTCGGGATCGAGTGCCAGGGCGCGGTCGAAAAAGGCCTGCGCTTGCGTCATGTATTGCGGGGTCGTCCCATTGTTCTCGTACGCCCAGCCCTGGAAATACAGGTCCATTGCATCGGGATGGGTTGAACGTTCCGCTCGCCGCGCTTCAACCTGAATGAGCTGGGCATTTAGCGTGTTTGCGAGCCGCGATACGATCTCGTCCTGCATGTCGAACAGGTCGGCGACGGGTTTCTCGAACCTCTCGGCCCATAGGTGATTGCCAGTTTCGGCATCGATCAGCTGAACATTCACCCGAAGCCGATTGCCGCCTCGTTGCACGGAACCTTCGAGCACATAGCGGACGTTCAACTCGCGTCCGACTTGCTTTACATCGACGGCTTTGCCTTTGAAGGTGAAAGCGGTGTTACGCGCGATCACGAATGAGCCACTGATGCGCGAAAGGTCCGTGGTCAGGCTGTCGGTCACGCCATCAACGAAGTAATCCTGCTCGGGATCACCTCCGAAGTTCGCGAATGGCAGCACGACGATGGAAAGGCGTGGCGCAGGAATCGACATCGCAACTGTTGCGGCATCGGACCGATCTGGATCAGCGGTACCCTGAAACTGTTCACCAGAATCGGCTGTGGGCGCCGCGTCTGCGGGCCTCTGCACTTCCTGCACCGTTCCAACAAAACGGAAGCCCTTGCGCTGCAGGGTTTTGATGAGACGCTGTTTTTCGCCGGAATCGCCAATCACACTCCGAGCGACGTTCAGCCGCGTCGTCAGTGCCGCATCGGACACGACACGGCCGTTCCAGATGGTCTTGATGAGGTCGTCCTTGCTTACGACCCGTTCCCTGTTGCGGATCAGGTAGTCGAGCAGGTCGAACACCTGCGGCGCAACCGAGACCACGTGCGCCCTGCGGTAAAGCTCGCGAAGGTCGGTGTCGAATGCGTACTCGTCGAAGAGATACCGCAAGCTGGCAATTCCCTGGGTGGCTTTCCCCCGTCGGTCTCTCGCGCCGGTTGCAGCGCAAGAATAAGCCGCCGGTGAAGAGAATGTAAGCAGAATGTCAAGAGCGCCCGCCCATGGCCTGCTACCATCCTCGGGACGGCACAATTTGCTCAGGAAGCAATCCATGAGCACGACCAACGGCTTGCCGTACCGCGCAGCAGTGCCCCGAGCAGCGGCTCAGGATTCAACGTAGGGCCGTCCGCCTGAAGGACTGGCAGCAACGCCACGACGCGCGTCCTCGGAATACAAACATGATGGAGACCGTGATGGCACTGAAGATCACGCGCCGCGCCTTCATCGCAACCGGCGCAGCCACCATCGCTTTGTCGTATCATGATAGCGGGTGGACGCAGACCTGGCCCTCCCGGCCGATCAAGATTGTTTGCGCCTATCCCGCCGGCGGACTTGCGGACACCCTCGCGCGCGTCTACGGCGAATACCTCTCCCAGAAGCTCGGCCAGCCGGTGATAGTTGAGAATAAGGCGGGTGCCAGCGGTTCGATCGCTGCAGCAGCCGTGAAGCAATCGCCACCGGACGGTTACACGTTACTCCTCGCCATCACCGCAACTCTGGTGCAAAGCCGGGTGCTATTTAAGACTTTGCCATACGACGCCGACAGGGACTTCGCGCTCATTTCCAGCATGTCGGCAGGATATCTGCCGTTGGTCGCCTATAAGGCGACCAACGCCACCAATTTAAAGGAGTTCGTCGAATACGCCCGCAGAAACGTGACGAACGTCGGGACCTTCGGCGCAGGCTCCTACCCTCATATCGTCGTTGCAGAGCTCAACAAGCAGTACGGGCTGCAGATGAAAGCCGTGCACTACCGCGGCGAAGCGCCGATGTGGCAGGACCTCGCGGCCGGCGTGCTCCAGGCGGCGATGGGGAGTTACGCCAATGCCGTCAACGCGCTGGAATCCGGAGTTGGGAGGGCAATCGCCGTGCAGACGAGGACGCGGAGCAGAAAGCTTCCCGACGTTCCCACATTCTTCGAGCAGGGTGCCGAGTCCGAGCTCTTTGCTATGACCGGTTACGTCTTTCTTGCCGGTCCCATCGGCATGCCGCAGGACATCGTGGAGCGTGTTTCCGGCCTGATGGTAGAAGCCGGCAAGACCGACAAGATACAGAAGCTGCTCGACTCGTACGGCATCGATGAGTCCGCTCAAGGACATGTCGCGTTCAGAAAGCTGTACGACAGCGAAACGCCTCCTTTGTTGGCTGCCGTGAAGGCATTGGGGCTGACGCCTGAATAGCGTGCGGATGCCCGCGCCCGTCCGCCTTGCAGATCGCCGCGGGCCACGAGCGGACCTGTGCGCCACCGGCTGAACGGATGAACCCGTCACCTTAGGAGAACTCAGGGAACAAGCACCGCTGGCATTAGTCCTGTCGGCAGCGGTACAAACTGATTCTGCTGCCCCCGAGCCATCGCCAGGATCGCCAATGCAATTGCGAGGACCGCCAGGAGTCTGGCCATCAATCAAATCCGCTGAATATCTTGTTGGTACGTACGAGATGAGCTTGGCTTTGCGCTCCTTTGGAAAGGCAATCGTTCGACAGCGACTTGGATCGACCGGTCACACTCAATACATGCATGCTGAAGTAATCAGCACCGTGAACATGTCGACGTCGAACTCGTTCTCCAGGCTAAGCCCGAACCGCTCCAGCCATTTATCCTGAGCCAGGTAGGCCAACTTCTCTCGCGCCTGTGGGCAGACAAATTTGAGCCCTCCAACATTCTGAAGGTGATGGACCATTTCGTGTACCAGGACCGATTGATCGGTCGGCGAAGTGCCGCCCCAATCATCAGGAAGCAGGATCGTTCTCGTCTCGTTGTCGTAAAGTGCGACAACCTCGCGCTGAGCTAGTTGTCCATCGCTTTCCATGAAGCCTTGCGAAGAAGTACGGTCCCTTGCACGCAACCTCGCAAGCTCCATCTTCGACGCAAATTCAACGACGGGACGCTGTTTGATGGCAGGCAGGTCGAAATTCGATGAGAGCCAAGTCACAATGTCATCCAACAGGGCTTCCGCAAGTTGAGCTGCATCAGAATGCAACGAAACCGAACGCGACTCGGCGGACGCGCTGCGCTCCAAAGCATATTCGCAATCGGCTTTAGAGGATGTGGCTAACGTCAGGGAGGCTATCGCCGCGACCAAGAGGAATTGCTTGAACATGACCCTCTCCTCAGAGGCTGTTCGAAAAACACTCTTCAGAAAATCAGTCAGCAGTAGAATGGCTGGAACATAGCACTTGCCTGGCGACGTCGTTGTGAACCCATTCACACCCAAAGAACTCACAACGCCGTCGGTCACCGAACATGCTGGCGAGCGGCGTACCTCGTACTTCACCGGGACACCGGCCGGCCGTTCAGCGGACGACGGAACCACGTCGCTAGTGCGTGACAGCGGACATGAGCGCCAGGGCAAACCGTTCAGAAGACGTTGCTGCCTTGGCATCCCGAACTGCAGCAATCAAGGCCGTGCGCGGCTGCTGGAATTCGGCGGACGAACCTAGTTCGTCTTGACGAACTTGTACGTCCCCTTCTTGTGGCCAATGACCTGACTGATGCCATCGAAGTTGCTCTTGAGAGGGTCGATGGTGACGACGAGCGTGGCCTGGAGACCTTCGAATTTCCCGGTCCCACCGGTTATGTTGCAATTGTTGGGGGATGCGGGCATCCAGTCGCATTGCTCGAACAACTGGTCGCCGTCCTTGTCGACGTAAGTACAGAACCCGTGAATTTCGGCGGTCTTCGCAGACGGATCCGTCAGGCGGCTGAGCTGACAACGTCCACCCATGTTGTTGAGTACAGGATTTCCCGCCTCGTTTGAGGCTGCCATGGCTTGGTTCATGACAGCAAATTCTCTGCCGCCGCCGATCGCCATCGGCTTGGGAGCAGGAATCGGCGTCGCGGTGAATATGACCGAGACGGGGCCCTCCGGCGGCATGCTCTGAGCCTGGACACTCGTCGTTGCCAGAACCGATGCGACTGAAAGCAATGCGAGGCTTGCGTGCAAAATGGCCATCGTTGACTCCCTTTGAGGTGGCGCAGAGAACGATTGCGGGCAGAGAAGGCTATGCCTTGAGTTATTTTGCGGCCTGCTGCGGCTGGGGCGGCGGCGGTTTGGGGACCGACGTGAGCATGCGAATCTTCCATTGCCCGTCCTCACGAACATCGAGAGCGGTCCAAACAACGGTGAAGTCTATGGGAGCGCCTGTCTCGCTGTTGCCGGTAACGCGAGATTCGCCGGTGACCAGAGCCATGCTTTCTGACAATGACTGAACCTCGATCGTCTTGACCTCGAGGCGACTAACTCCCGTCTTGAAAGCGTTCTCATAGTATCTGGCATTGTCCACGACGCCGTCTTCCGTCACGCGCATATAGTTCTTGGTGTAGAGCGAAGTAATCCCGGCGGGATCCTTGTTGCTGAAGTACCGCTCGTATGCTGAACCTATCTTTCCAATTTCCTCCTTGAGATTTTGATCTGACGCAGTCGCAGGAATTGCCGATAGTAACAGCGAGATACATACAGCTCCAAATCCGCGCATAATGTCACTCCCTACTGTTGACGCCGCTCCAGACGAGACTTGAGACCAGGCTTGCCTCCATCCCCGTGAACTCCCGACGCCGCTGCATTTGAGCCGGCAGCCTCGTTGTTCTCCATGGACAGGAAGTCTCCCTTGATCTGACGCGAGGAATTTTCTCCGCAGTCAGCGCTGCTCGAAACTTGGTTGTTCGTCTTCATGGTGGCAGCAGAGCGGCCGCGATTCCGCCGCTAAGGTCAGGCGGCCGCACGAAGAGAAAACGGGAGGTCGCCGGTATTTCAGCGTCATCTCGGCCGTCCTGGCCGATCAGGATCAATCCGGCTCCGCCATTTGCCACGTTGAGAACCACGGGCTCTCCGCTCCACGTCTTGATCGGCTGCATTCCCACGATGAGGAATTCACCCATGGGCTGATCGAGATACTGAAGACGCAATTGCGGACCGACCTCCGCTGCCGCAAGTTCAAAGCCGAGTTGTCGGGCCCGTGCGTAAATGACGGCCAGAGGCACGCTATCGGTCTTGAAGCCGAGCTGGACCGCGGATACCGCCACAAGCTCCACGTCCATCTTGTTGGAACTGACCGTAAAGGCCGGTCGAGCGAGAACTTCCGCGGCCAGCCCGCCGATGTTGCAGCCGACCGCATCCAATGCATCGCGCAACGCAACGGAGTTGCCAAAAGTGCCGACCGCAATCGTCTTCCATGTCGGAACGTCGCGGACGGACGCGATGAGTTTTTGCGGCAAATCAACTGCACGAACCTTGCCGAGTTTCAGTTGATTCTGTAGCACGTCGCGCGCCGAGCATTGTCCCCACGCCCTGGGCGCGAACTGAAACAAGGAAGCGGCACAGAGCAACGCAACCATCAAGCAATGGCTGCCCCATCTCGCGTTCGGATGGTGATGTGGTGCGGCGCGATCCGCTTGGCTTGTCAGAATGCACATGTCGAATATCGACTTGTTGCAAAATTCAACTGAAAAGAACCCGCCTCCGAGTCAATGGGAAGAACGGAGGCCAATGAAAAACATCGCCCGACCGAACTCAAAAGGGGGGCCGGAGGCGGGGAGCTATTGGCTCAACTATTACAATTTCAAATGAACGGGCGGCGGTCCGTAAGCCCGATCGCCCGTCGCATCAAACCGAAAGCGGAATGACGTGTTCAAACGTAGCACCACGAGTCCCTCGGTACAATCAGCAACTCCGCCCACCAGCGTGCATTGCGATCACTCGATCGCGCTTCGCCGCGAACACCACTCCGAGGCCGCAGACGTTTGTCATGGGTCACAAGCCGCGACTGTTCGCCGCAAGCTCATCGACGACAATCGCCCGATCGCGCCGTCGCGCGTCCGTCGGCCGCGCCACGTGACGACCCCTGTGCCTATCACAATCGGCCGCGCGCAGACGCCGGAGCATTCATCGAGCTATTCTCGGCAGATGGGCTCACATCATCAGCGTCCGACCTCAAGACGACGAATCATCGGATGAAGGGCTGCTCCATTTCGAGCACACGAGGTTGCAATCCAATGACGATCCGGCGCTGAAGCTCGTCATCTAAACGCCGGTCTCGGACGTCGGTTCACGATCGCCTGGCGTCAGCTTTTGAGGGCCAAGCGGAGCGCAGCGATCCGTCAGAGCAACGCCGCTCGTGACCCGTCGGCGGACTCCCTTGATCTAGATCAACCAGAACGCGGCGCTTCGCCGCTTAGCTGGCTCATCCTCCTTTGCCTGAGTTGGAGGGAAATAGGAAAACACCCGCAGTGGCGGCACTACATCGCCCCACTCGGCCAATGCAGCGAATTTCAGGAGAACCCTTATGCAAAAGCATCTGTTGTCGCTTGCTGCGATCCTGTCGGGTTTGAGTCTCATCGTGTCGACATCGACCCCGAGCGCCGCTCAATCGATTTCTGCGGAAGAGGCACAAGCGATCGCTGCGGAGGCCTATGTTTACTTCTATCCGCTCGTGACGATGGACCTGACGCGCAAGCAGCTCATCAATTCCGATCCCAAAACTGCGGCAATAGGCGGTCCTCCGAACACATTCGACAATATCCAGGCCTACCCGACCGCAGACATGAAGGCGGTGGTGCGGCCCAATTTCGACACGCTGTATTCGAGCGCCTGGCTCGACCTGACCCGCGAACCCATGGTCGTTTCGGTTCCCGATACCGGTGGCCGCTACTACCTGCTGCCGATGCTCGACATGTGGACGGATGTGTTCGCGTCGCCGGGATGGCGTACGACAGGCACCAAGGCAGCAAATTTCCTGGTCGTGCCGCCGGGCTGGAACGGAAACGTGCCGGCGGGCTTCGCACGTATCGACGCGCCGACGCCTTATGTCTGGATCATCGGCCGCACCAAGACCGATGGTCCTGCCGACTATGCTCCGGTTCACGAGGTGCAGAAGGGGTACAAGATCACACCGCTATCTGGGTGGGGTAAGCCCCCGGTCGCCGTGACACAGACCATCGATCCCAACGTTGACGTCAAGACGCCGCCGAAGCTGCAAGTCGACACGATGGCAGGCGATAAGTTTTTTGCCTATGCGGCGGAGCTATCCAAGGTCCACCCGCCACACATCACAGATGAGCCGATCATCGCGCGCATGGCGCGGATAGGGCTCGAACCGGGCAAGACGTTCGATATGACCAAAGCCGATGCGACGATACGGAAAGCTATCGAGGATGCGCCGGCTCAGGCGCAAAAACTGATGGCATGGAAAGTCCCTACACTGGCGCGCGTCGCAAATCACTGGTCCATGAACACGGACACGATGGGCGTCTACGGTAACTACTACTTGAAGCGCGCGATCGTCGCGCAGCTCGGGCTCGGCGCTAATCTGCCGGAGGACGCGATCTACCCGAACAGTGTTGGCGATGAAAACGGCAAGCCGCTCGACGGCGCAAACAAATACATCGTCCGCTTTGCCAAGGACGCGGTGCCGCCGGTCGAGGCATTCTGGTCAATCACCCTGTATGACGATGAAGGCTTCCAGGTTGCCAATCCACTCAATCGCTTTGCGGTGAGCAGCTGGATGCCGTTCAAACGCGAGGCCGACGGATCGCTCACGCTCTACGTCCAGAATGACAATCCGGGCGGCGATCGCGAAGCCAACTGGCTGCCCGCGCCCAAAAGCCCGTTCAACCTCACCATGCGTCTTTATGCGCCAAAGTCGGAGGCATTGACCGGCGTGTGGAATCCACCCGCCATCAAGCGGGTCGATAGTGAAACCGTTGGCCGGCAGCAATGACAATGCCAAGGGAGCCCGGCCGGGCAAGGCACGCGCGGCGCATTTAAAGCGCCCGAGAAAGGGCAGAGTTGATTCCGCTCGCGAAGCCTGAACCAGGATCACGCCGCCGAAGACGAACCTTCATCGAGATCGAACGGGAGGTTCGCTCCTCAAACGTCGCTCGATAATTGCCTCTTGGACAGTTTACACAGCTAAGGAGGTAGCCCATGCCGATCGTTCAATTTACTCGCTTCAAAACCGACAAGGTCGAGGAAACGGTCCAGATCATCCGGCAGGCGAAGAAAATCTTTGAAAAACACGGTGCCGAGTTTCTTCGGCTCTCCCGTTTCCACACCGGTCCCTGGGCAGGAGAGTTGCTGGTTACGACGCGCTACTCCAATTGGGAAGTCTACGGCAAGGTGCAGGAGGCCGTATCAAAGGACGCGGAGTTCGCGCAGCTGCAGGCTGATGGAATGAAGATTGCCGAACTACAGGGCCGCAACATCGCCGTCAGCATCGATCTCTAGTCGGGGCGCCGCCCCGCAAACCACAATAAGCGCGGAGGCCGCCGGACATATGCCGGTGGCCTTCCCGATCTGGTGACGGCGTTCTACGCCCCGACTGGCGTATAGATCACGAGCTTCAGCGCGGGATCGTCGTTGGCCTGAAAACTCGTGTGCTCGAAATGGAGCACGCCCAGAGTTGGATGAGACATCGTCTTGAGGCCCGAGGCGGTGCTGCGGATTTCGTGGGCCTCCCACCATTTGACGAATTCCGGGCTGCCCTGCCGCAGCCGCGTCAGCAATTCCGCAAAGGCGGGATCGCCGGCCCAGACGTCGTGGGTGGCGCGAAACATCGCGACCATGCGCTTGGCGACCTCCGCCCAGCCCGTGCCGTAAGCCTTGCGCGTCTGCTTGTTGGTCATCATCAGGAGCATCGTGTTGCGATCCTCCTCCGGCAACCGGCCGAACGCAAAAACCTGCTCGGCGGCTTCGTTCCAGGCCAGCACGTCCCAGCGCCGCCCGGTGATATAGGCCGGATGCGGCAGGCTCTCGATCAGCCGCAGGATCGGCGGCGGCACGATCTCGCGCGTGAACGCCCGCTTGTCGCCGTCGCGCGCAAGCGCCTTGAGGTGCGCATGCTCGGTCTTGCTCAGCCGCAGCGCACGGGCGAGCGCATCGACGGTCGTCACCGAAGGGCTGACGGTGCGGCCCTGCTCGAGGCGGATGTACCAGTCGACACCGATGCCGGCGAGCTGGGCGACCTCCTCGCGGCGCAGGCCCGCGGTGCGCCGGCGGCTGCCCGCGGGAAGACCGACCGTCTTCGGCGTCAGCTTTTCGCGGCGGGACCGCAGGAAGTCGCCGAATTCGATGCGGCGCGGGTCGGCCATGATGTTGCGCTCCGATGGAGGGCCTTCGTAATACTAGGATAATACCAGGCCTTCCTGACCTTTCCAAGGCGGCGCATATGCCTTTTCACCCGACTTTGAGGTGAACATCATGAAAGCTGCCGTACTCAAATCCTTCGGATCGCCGCTGGTGATCGAGAATGTGCCGGAGCCGGTGCTCGGCACCGGCGAGGTCATCGTCGACGTCGTCGCCACGCGCGTCCTGTCCTACATGAACGAGGTTTTCAGCGGCGAACGAAACTACGCGCTCGACCTGCCGATCATCCCGGGTCCCGGCGGCATCGGCCGGGTGCGCGCGATCGGCCCGGACGCGACCAAGCTCGCCGTTGACGACTGGGTGTTCTGCGACCCGACGGTGCGTTCGCGCGATGACATCGTGGCGCCCGATATCGCCCTGCAAGGGCTCACGGCCGCCGGCCCCGGCGGTATGCGCCTGCAACGGCATTTTCGCCACGGCTCCTATGCCGAGCGGATGCGCGTGCCGACCGAGAATGTAAAGCGGCTTGGCGCGATCACGTCCGCGGAAGCCTCGCAATGGTGCGCGCTGGGGACGGCGCTGGTGCCCTATGGCGGCTTCCTCGCCGCCAACCTTCAGCCCGGCGAGACCGTGCTGGTGAGCGGCGCCACCGGCAATTTCGGCAGCGCGGCCGTCTCGGTCGCGCTCGCGATGGGCGCGGCCTGCGTGGTCGCGCCCGGTCGCAACGACAGGATTCTGGCCGACCTCGTCCGCCGCTTCGGCGATCGAGTGAAGCCGGTGAAACTCACCGGCAACGAGAGCGACGACTGCGAAAGCATGAAGCGCGCCGCACCGGGACCGATCGACTGCGTGTTCGACATCATGCCCCCCTCGGTCAGCACGACCGTCGTACGCGCGGCGATCATGACGGTGCGCGCTTACGGCCGCGTCGTGCTCATGGGCGGCGTCGGCATGGCGGGCGGCGCGGGCCTCGATCTGCCGTACCCCTGGATCATGCGCAACTGCATCAGCATCCACGGCGTCTGGATGTATCCGCCGGATGCAGCGAGCCGCCTGATCGCGCTGGTGCGCGCGGGATTATTGCGGCTCGACGAATACGCGACGACGGATTTCGACCTCGACCACGTCAACGAGGCGGTGGAACACGCCGCGGCCAATGCGGGACCGTTCAAATTGACGGTGATCAGGCCATAACGACCCCGCCGCTGCGGCGATGCGCCGTCGCAGCCGAAAGGCCCGACACGCCAAATGGTTGGAAGGCGTCACCCCGATCGTAGCCGGCCAAGGCCGGCTACTGTGCATGGGGTTGTTTTCGCAGTTCTTATTATTCGAGCTCGACGACCTGGCCGTTCGACAGCGACACGCGCCGGTCCATGCGGCCGGCCAGCTCCATGTTGTGGGTCGCGATCAGCATGGAGACCTTGGTCGCCTTGACCAGCTGCATCAGGGCCTGGAAGACGTGATCCGCCGTGTGCGGATCGAGGTTGCCGGTCGGCTCGTCCGCGAACAGCACGCGCGGCGCGTTGGCGACCGCGCGCGCAATCGCGACGCGCTGCTGCTCACCGCCCGACAGTTCCGCGGGCCGATGGGTGATGCGGTCGCCGAGGCCGAGATAGCCAAGGATCTCCTTGGCGCGCTTGACGCTCTCCGACTTCTTCAGGCCGCGGATCATCTGCGGCATCATCACGTTCTCGAGCGCCGAGAACTCCGGCAGCAGCCGGTGCGACTGGTAGACGAAGCCGATATCGGTGCGGCGGAGCTGGGTACGCTCGATGTCGGGGAGCTGCGAGGTCGGCGCGCCGTTGACGTAGACCTCGCCGGAATCGGGCGCTTCAAGCAGCCCCGCGATGTGCAGCAACGTCGATTTGCCCGAGCCCGACGGTGCGACCAGCGCGACCGATTGCCCGGCCCACAGCGCGAGCTTGGCGTTGTCGAGGATCGTCAGCGGCACCTCGCCCTGCAAGTACTGCCGCTTTATCTCATGGAGATAAATGACCGGTACATCTTCCGCCCCCTGCTGGCTCTCCATCAGCCCCTCACTCGTACCGCAGCGCTTCGACGGGATCGAGGCGCGCGGCGCGCCACGACGGGTACAGCGTCGCAAGGAACGACAGCGTCAGCGCCATGATGACGACCGCCGTGGTCTCGCCGACGTCGATCTCGGCGGGCAGTTTCGACAGGAAGTAGAGCTCCGGCGAGAACAGCTCGGTGCTGGTCAGCCAGGACAGGAATTGCCTGATGGACTCGATGTTGAGGCAGATCACGAGGCCTACGAAAAAGCCGACCAGCGTCCCGACCACGCCGATCGAGGCGCCCGTGATCAGGAAGACGCGCATGATCGAGCCTTGCGAAGCGCCCATCGTGCGCAGGATCGCGATGTCGCTGCCCTTGTCCTTCACCAGCATGATCAGGCCGGAGACGATGTTGAGCGCGGCGACCAGCACGATCATGGTCAGGATCAGGAACATCACGTTGCGCTCGACCTGGAGCGCGTTGAAGAAGGTCGAGTTGCGCTGCCGCCAGTCGACCAGGAACACCGGCCGGCCCGCGGCCTCCGTCACCGCCTTGCGGAAGGCGTCGATCTTGTCGGGGTTCGTGGTGAACACCTCGATCGAGGTGACGTCGTTGCTGCGGTTGAAATAGGCCTGAGCTTCGGCCAGCGGCATGAACACGAAGCCGAGATCGTATTCGGACATGCCGATCTCGAACACCGCCACGATCTTGTAGGGTTTTATGCGCGGCGTCGTGCCCATCGGGGTGACCGCGCCCTTCGGCGCCACCAGCGTCACGCTGTCGCCGGCATGCAATGACAGCTGGTCGGCGAGGCGCCGGCCGATCGCGACCCCCTGCCCGTCGTCAAAGCCCTCGAGCGAGCCCTGCTTGATGTTCTTGGCGATCGAGGTGAGGTTGTTGAGGTCATCGGAGCGGATGCCGCGCACCAGGACGCCCGAGGCGTTCCACGGCGAGGACGCCAGCGCCTGGCCGTCGACCACGGGCGCTGCGAGCCGGATGCCCTGGACCTGGCTGAGGCGGTCGGCGACGTCCTTCCAGTCGGTCAGCGGCGATTCCAGCGGCTGCACCAGGATATGGCCGTTGAGGCCCAAAATCTTGTCGAGCAGCTCTTTGCGGAAGCCGTTCATGACAGCCATGACGATGATCAGCGTCGCCACGCCGAGCATGATGCCGAGGAAGGAGAACCCGGCGATGACCGAGATGAATCCCTCCTTGCGGCGCGCGCGCAGATAGCGCGCCGACAGCATCCACTCGAATGGCGCAAAAGGCGCGGTTTGCTTGGTCTCGGTCATGGTCTCATCCATCGCTCGATAATCCCATGATTCGGGGTCAATTGTGGCCGGATTGGCGGCCGCGATATCGCGCGATGAACAATATTCAGCCGACCAGCCGGGCGACCGCGTCCGCAGGCGACATCGTCTCGCGGGAGCCGTCACTGCGCTTCTTGATCTCGACCTTGCCCTCGGCGAGGCCCTTCGGCCCGATCATGATCTGCCAGGGGATGCCGATCAGGTCGGCGGCGGCGAATTTGGCGCCGGCGCGCTGGTCGGTGTCGTCGTAGAGCACGTCGACGCCCTTGGCGGTGAGCTCGGCGTAGAGCTTCTCGCAGGCCGCATCGACCGCGGCATCGCCCTGCTTGAGGTTGAGAATCGACGCGCGGAACGGGGCCACCGCCTCCGGCCATTTGATGCCGGCATCGTCATGGCAGGCCTCGATGATGGCACCTAACAGGCGCGAGACGCCGACGCCGTAGGAGCCGCCATGGATCGGCACATCGACACCGTCGGGGCCCGCAACCAGTGCCTTCATCGCATCGGAATACTTCGTGCCGAAATAGAAGATCTGCCCGACCTCGATGCCGCGGGTGTTCACCCGCTTGTCCGCAGGCACTTCCTGCTCGAAGCGCGCCGCGTCGTGCACGTCTTCCGTCGCCGCATAGACCGAGGTCCATTGCTTGATGATCGGCGTCAGGTCGCTGTCATAGTCGACGTCCTCGCCCGGCACCGGCAGGTCCAGCACGTCGCGATTGATGAACACGCCGGATTCACCGGTCTCCGCAAGCACGATGAACTCGTGGCTGAGATCGCCGCCGATCGGGCCGGTCTCGGCGCGCATCGGGATCGCCTTCAGCCCCATTCGCGCGAAGGTGCGCAAATAGGCGACGAACATCTTGTTGTAGGCGACGCGCGCTGCGGCCTCGTTGAGGTCGAAGGAGTAAGCATCCTTCATCAGGAACTCGCGGCCGCGCATCACGCCGAAGCGCGGACGCTGCTCGTCGCGGAATTTCCATTGGATATGATAGAGATTCAGCGGCAGGTTCTTGTAGGACTTGACGTAGGCGCGGAAGATCTCGGTGATCATTTCCTCGTTGGTCGGCCCATACAGCAGCTCGCGCTTGTGGCGGTCGGCGATGCGCAGCATTTCCGGGCCATAGGCGTCGTAACGGCCGCTCTCGCGCCAGAGGTCGGCCAGCTGGAGCGTCGGCATCAAGAGTTCCAGTGCGCCGGAGCGGTCCTGCTCCTCGCGCACGATCTGCTCGATCTTCTTCAGCACGCGGAAGCCGAGCGGCAGCCAGGCATAGATGCCGGCCGCCTCCTGCCTGATCATGCCGGCTCGCAGCATCAGCCGATGCGAGACGATCTCGGCCTCTTTCGGATTTTCCTTGAGGATGGGCAGAAAGAATCGCGACAACCGCATGGCAATACTCTGAGAATCAGTGATCGCCTGCAGTGAAAGCGGATTGGGAGCGAAAACACAAGACCGGGAATGAGGAAAAGCCGCTAAGGCGGCGGAATTCCTGTCATTTTTCCGTTGCCTTCAGGTTCAGCATGAACCGCACCGGCGCGCTTTAAGGCAGCCCCAGATCGAGCTCGTCCTCCAGCGTGACCTTCTCGAAATCGGTCACCAGCGCGTCAATCCGCACATGCCAGCGGCCGGCGAAGGGAAGCTCGACCTTGCGCACGTGCCAGTAGCCGTCCGGCCCAAGCGATGCGCCCCGCTCCATCGGCTCGATGCCGCGCTCCGGCAGGCTCAGGGTCAGCGTCACCTCCTTCGCGATCAGCGGCGTGGCCTCGCCGGTCATGAGCTGGAGCACGAAATCGTCGACGCCGGGTTTCCCAGGAGACACCAGAACCTGGAACATCGCCTTGTCGCTGTGGATGTGGATCGCCAAAGGCGTCTCGGGAATGATCGTCCGCGGCGGCGGGGTGAAGCGCCAGCCGGCGACGACGGCAAGGATGGCGAGTGCGATCGCGCCTTCCAGCAGGATCGAGCGCTTGAGCGCGGGCGTCCCTTTCTCGTCGCGGGCCAGGGCCGGTGTCAGCCTGAACCGATTGAGCGCGGCAAGCCCCAGCAATCCCGTGACCAATGCAAGCTTGATCGAGAGGATGAGTCCGTAGCGGGTCTCGACCAGCGCGACCGGCTTTTCGAGCTGAACGATCGCGAGTGCGAGGCCGGTCAAGGCCAGCACGCCGACCGCCAGCGCAGCGATGCGGGAAAAGCGGTTCACGACGGGGAGCGTCGCAGTCGTCGGCTTCGACACCAGCGCGACCAGCGGCGCGAGAGCACCGATCCAGATGGTGACGCCGAGGCCGTGGAGAAAGATCGCCGGCCGGGTCAACGCCTCCGGCGGGGCCGTTGCAGCGTGCCCGGTCATGGCAAGCGACAGGCCGACGCCGACCAGCGCGATGATCGCAAGAGCGCGCGCGTACCATGCGCTGCGCAGCGCCATCAACGCGAACAGCATCGCAGCAATCGCAACTAGCAGCGCGGGGCCGGCACTGGTCGCGAACGCGACTTTCCAGGGGGCGGCCGTCGCGAGAGCCGCTGGCGGCAGCCCGAGAAGATCCAGGCCTAACACCCCGAGAGAGACAGCGGCGCTCGGAATGCCGATGGCGAGCGCTACGCGCGGCACGGTCATGCCCGTCGTCGACCACGCAACCCAGCGCGCAAAGAACACGCCTCCGACACCGACGAACAGCCCGAGATACAGACCGACCCGCGCAAGCCAGATCAGCACATTCAACCCGCGATCCGCATTGGCGGGAGGTTGCGTCCCCGTCGGCATGCCGATCGAGAAGATCACCGATCCCGCGACGGGATGGCCGTCCTGCGAGATCACGCGATAGCTGACGACCGCAGTGCCTTGCGGCAGGTCGGGCGGCATCGCGACAGAGATCGTTTCGCCCGACGCGCTGACGCGCGCATCGTCCCGCGCCCTGCCCGCGCCGTCGATCAATTGGATTGCGCCCGGCGTCACCGCCTCGTTGAATCGCAACTCCACCGCCTTCGGCGCGCTCGCAAGCATGCTGCCGCTCGCCGGCTCGACTGCGACGAGCGCCGCATGTGCGGACGCGCCGGTCGTGAAGCCGACAACGCAGAGGAGCGTCGCGAGCGCGGCGAGCAGGCGCATTAGGGTTTTGGCAGGAGCTTCACGCCCGGTGCCGGCGATTTGCCCTCATGCGAATGCCCTTCCCCGTCCGCCGGGATCTCGATCCAGCGGCTGACGCCAGTCTCGCACTCCTGGACGACAGGGAAATACAGCGTCGTGTTCGGCTTCAGGCTGTTGGTCAGGAAGCTGCTGATGACGAACTCGTCGTAATTGTGATCCGGCAGCTTGCCGCCGGACCAGGCCACCTCCCTGACGCCGGAGGCAAGCTTGTTGCCGTGATAGTCGTATTCATTGGCGTACTTGCCTTCGACGACATCGACGCTCCAGCCCGCCTTCGGCATCGGCTTCACCGCGATCACGCCTTCCGGAATCTGCACCCTGATCTTCACGGTAGGCGAACCCGCGCAGCCGTGCGGCACGGCGAAGACGGCCTTATAGTAGGAACCAACAGTCGCCTGCTTGGTCTCGAGCGTGATATGCGCCGATGCAGGCGACGCGGCCAGCGCGGCGATCAGGAACAGGCAGGATTTCTTCGACATGTTTGGCCCCTTCGACAACGTCATTTGATCAGGATCGGCGATTCCACGCTGACATGATCGGCCTCGGAGATCGAAATTCCGAGGCCTAGCATCCAGCGTCCGGGCGTCAATTGCGCGACCTTCACGTGCCAGCTGTCCTCGCCGTCGCGCGAAGCCTCGACCGGCGCGAGCTTCCGCCCGGACTGCGTGTCCACGAGCGTCACCGACACGGCTCTCGCCGCAAGCGGCGTCTCGTCCGTGGTTTCGAGCTGGATGGCGATCTCGACCGGGCCAGCGCGCCCCGGCGAGACCGTGACGTTGGCCATCGCCTTCTCGGTGTGCAGGTGCGTGAAGAAGCTGTCGTCGTCCGTCGCCGCCGCAAGCGGTGTCGCGGCAACCGACAGCAAGGCAGCCATCGCGAGCGCAAGGCCCGCGAAATTTCGAGGCGAGGTCATCGGAGACTTGATCTGTTTCATCACATCTTCATTCCCGAATGATCCGGCATTTTCTTCATCATGTGCCCGCCGTCGCCGGGCGCCTGCGCACCGACGCCCTGGACGTCAAGGGAGACGGCGACCTTGCCGGCCTTCTCGAACTCCAGCGTCACCGGTACCTTGTCACCCTGCTTGAACGGCCCCTTCAGCTCCTGGAGCATCAGATGATTGCCGCCGGGCGCGAGCTTCACCGTCTTGCCGGCATCGATCACGAGCCCCTTGTCGAGCGGACGCATCTTCATCACACCGTTGTCCATCGCCATCTCATGGACCTCGGTCTTCCCCGCGATGTCGGCGGAAACGCTGACCAGCCTGTCCGCCGTTGTCCCCTTGTTCTCGATGGTGAGATAGCCGCCGGCGACCTTGGCGCCGCCCGGCGTCGCCCGGCTCCAGGCCTGCGAGATGACGAGATCGCCGGCCTTGACGTCCTCGGCCGCCGCTGGTGCTGCACAGAGCGCGAGAGCGAACGCTGCGAGCAGCACATCTTTCAACATGGTCTTCATATCGGTATTCCCGTTTGCAGATTGAATTTCAGTGTGTGGCGAGCTGTTGGCCCGACCATTTTTCGAGATCGGCCATCTCGGCCGAGCCTTCGATCGTCGTGATTGTCCCGTCCCGGGAGATAAGCATGGTCCGGGGAATGTCGCCCTGCCAGGCGGGGTCGATCTCGAACCTCAAACGCTCGACAAAACCGTCGTTGAAGATGAAGTTCTCGGTCGACGACAGCCCCGCCTTGTCAAGCATCGACTGCGTTGCCGCCGGCAAGTTCGGCACGAGATCGGCGCTGATCGTGACCACGTCGATCCCGGGATGGTCCTTCGCAAACTGCCCGAGCAACGGCAGCTCGACCTTGCAGGGCCCGCAGGTCACGCCCCAGAAATGCACGAGCGTCGGGCGGCCCGCATGACCCCTAAGGACGCCTTGCCAGGTGCCGCGCTCGAACGGTTTCAGGGCCGGCGCTGCTCCCAGCGTAGCCGTTGACGCGATCAGGATACCCAGACCCAGAATGCCTGCAAATCGACGTCTCATGGCTGGTCCTCGATTGCTGTGAGCCGATAGCCGTCCGCTTTCGTCATCCATGACAGGTAGGTCTGCCGGCCATTGGAGACGAGCAAGGGATGATCGGATGTGTCGGTCGTGCTCGATATCGTCTTCGGCGGCGACCACGTCTCACCGTCGTCGCGGGAGATCGTCATCTGGACCGAGGTCTTCTCGCCGTCGAACTCCTTCCAGACCATCACCGTTCCCACAGCCCCTGCGAGCACGTAAGGGCGCGTCGGATTGCGGCCCGGCTGCCCCAGCGCCATGGGCGCAGAGAAGGTACGGCCTTCGTCGCGCGAGTGGGCGTAGAACAGTCCCTTCCGCGTCTTGCCGTTCGTGTACCAGGCGATGTGATAGGTCCCGTTCGGCGCAACCGTGAGGCTCGGTCCGTGATGCGGGCAGGCGTTGATCTGCCAGTCGTCATTGCTGACCCGATGGATTTCACCCGGCGTCGAGACGTCGGCGAATGTCATGACCGCGTGGTCGCGCACGCCGCCGTCAAAAATGTTTCTGAAGATCACCGCCGGCCGCCCGAGCGCCGCGAATGCCAGCCCCAACCGGCAGCATTCGCAGGTGTTGTCACGCGCAAGCTTCGCCTCCGCGTAGGTGGCGCCGCCATCGCGCGACGAGGCGAAGAACAGCCCTGCTCCCTCGTACTTCCGTCCCGCCTCCTTCGCGGGGACGCGATTGCGCTTGTCCAGCCACGCCGCGAAGACCGTTCCATCCTGATCGAGAGCCAGTGCCTCAAAGCGCTGGCTCTCATTGTTGGCGGTGATGGGCTTCAGTTCCGCAAAGCTCTTCCCGCCGTCGGCGGAGCGTGTGTAGAGCACCTGGCCGTTAAATGCCTCATCCCGGAAGATCGAGAATGCGAGCGCGACGCCGCCCTTGCGATCGACCACGATCTTCGGCCGGGCGTCCGGCCCCCAATCAAGGTTCAGCCGCTTCGTCGTGACCTGGGTGGGCGCCGAGAAGCTGCGCCCCGCATCCGGCGAGCTCGCAACCGAGACCTGCCCGCCCGCCATCCAGGCCAGCCACAGCGTTCCGTCCGGTCCGAATGCGGGCGTCACCTTGGTTGCACAGCGCAGCGTCGGCTCCTCGCACGCCGCTTCGGAGGCATGCTGACCGTGCATCTGCGCGAGCGCCGCCCCTTGCAGGAATGCAAGAGCGACTATCCCAAGCAAGCCACTTCGGACCATGGCCCTATTCCCTTCGAGAGCCCGGATCATCTGAATGCCACCTTCATACCCGCAACGAACAGGCGCGGCGAGCCCGCGTAGATCGATCCCGTCGTGTTTGCGAGCACGCTCGCAGGATTTTGAAGGCCCGCCGCCGTGACCGTATTGGCGATGTTGTTTGCCGACGCGACGTAGGTGCGGTCGAAAACATTCCTGACTTCGAGGAACAGGTTCAGGGATCTGAAAGTGTCGGACACCAGATCGGTCTTGTAGTGGACGTTCAAATTGACCAGATCGTAACCCGGCGCCTTCAACAGATTTGCATTGTCCATGTAGAAGGAGTCCTTCCACTGGACCTCAACGAAGCCACCGAGACCTGCCAGTGGCCCCGCAAACTCGTCGTAGCCAACGCGGGCTGTCAGCTCGTTGGGCGAAATGCCGGGGATCTTGTTGCCGGCCCGGTTGAAGCTGAACACCGCGCCATTGCTGATATTCTCGACATACTCCGTGTAGACCTCGTCGAGGTAGGTGTACGCCGCCATGAACCGCCAGCCCGGATAGAACTTCCAGTCGGCCGCAAGCTCGATGCCGCGATGCTCCGAGCGCGGCGCATTGAACGTGTAGCTCGTGTTAGGTGAATTGACAGGTGTTGCCTGCGATACAAGTTCGTCGCGAAAGAACTCGTAGAAGCCCGTCGCGCTGACCTTGAGCGTGTTGTTCGGTGTCCAGTCGAAACCGAGGTCGTAGCCCAGATTTTTCTGAGCCTGGAGCTGGGTATTGTTGCCCGACAGCCCACTCGGCAGGACAAACAGGTTCGAAACCTGCGGAGTGCCGTACCCCGTAGCAACCCGCCCCCTGAGCACCCACTCGTTGTTCACCGTATAAAGCAAGGCCAGTTCAGGCGCGGTGTTCTGGAATTGCCTGTCCGCGGTCGTCAGCGTCGTCGTGGTAATGCCAGTGGGGCCAGCGTACGCATACGCAGTGTTGATCCCCTTAAGAACGGTAGTTTCCCAGCCGATGCCCGCGACAGCCGTCAAGGATGTCGTCAGCTTGAGCTCTTCCCGCGCGCGAACGCCGTAATTGGTCGTCTGGCTATAAAGATTGCTCGACAGACTGCCGAGTGTGGCATTGCCCCCCGGCATGACGTTCCGCGTGTCGCTCGAGGCCGTCAGGGTGTTGTAGAAGGCACCGAAGAACGTGGTCGATTCCAGGCCGAGAATCTCGCCCCGCTTGGTGACGTCGCTCATGAAATTGTACGAGGGAAAATCTCCGATCGCGCTGGTCGTGCCGGTCGGCTGATTGATGTTCCTGTCGTCGAACACGAACTGGTTGCGCCAGGTCGTGGTGTTGTCGAAATCGTGCTCCCAGCGGCCGCCGACGATGGTGCGGCGGTCGTTGCGGCCAAGCCCGGCCTGCACGGCCGTCTCCTTGTCGGTTCCAGCGGTTGCATTGAAGCCGTTGTTGAACAGTGTGACCGTGCCGCATCCGGCGGCGGCCGAGACGCCGGTCGCACAGCCCTGCTGGAAAGGGTTTTGATAGTACTGGTTCAGCGACTGCCGGATCGGCAGCCTAGTGCTGAGGTCGTTGTTGATGATCTTGACCGTGAAACGATCGTCCGGCGTCGCCTTGAGCGTGCCGAGGAAGTTGACGGTCTGCGTATTGAACCAGCTATTGCCGATATAGCCGTCGCCTCGCGTGTCGCTTGCGAACAGCGAGCCCTCGAAGTTCCCGACCTTTTTGCCGGCCGCGAGATAATTGTTGAGATAGCCGTAGCTGCCGCCGTCGACGCCATATTCGACGCCGTCGATCGTGCCGCCCGGCCGTGTCCGGAAATTGAGCGCGCCGCCGGTCGCGTAATTGCCGTAGAGCGCCGACGAGGGGCCGCGGATTACGTCGATGGCGGCATAGGCGCGCGGATCGATCAGGTCACTGCGCGACAGGCCGTCCGGCTGCGTCACCGGAAAACCGTCGTCGAAGATCACGAGATTGCGGATGCCGAAGCCGTTGCGGGCGTTGGAGCCGCGGATCGAGATGCCGATATCGCGGGGTCCGTTGCCCTGCTTCACCGATATGCCGGGGCTCTCGCGCAGCACGTCGGCCACGGTAACCGCCGGCCGGTTGTCGAACTGGCTGCGATAGATGGTCGTCTCGGTCTGGCCGGTTGGCGCCTGATTGAGACCGGCTCGCGCAGCGCTGGCCGTCACGGCCCGGTTTGGGGCCGACGCGCCGACGCTCGCACTCGGCGTAACAGGCCTCGCTGCGCGGCCGGCCGAAGCGGATCGCGGCTGCGAAGGCCGGGTGACTGGTTTGGCACGGCCAGTCTGCGGCGCCTCAACGGTCACCGCCGGCAGCTCCGAGTTGGTGCTTTGGGCAAAGACTCCGCTCGACGACGCAAGCAGCGCGGCCTGGACCGCGACGACGCTCACGCCACGGCGGGCATGACAACGTAACATGGGGCATTCCTGACGCCGGCTTTCTCTCCGGCCATTCGACAGCATCGATCGCCAGCGGACGGACCGCGGCAATCACGAGGGTCGTCAGGAAAATTGAGGTGGTGCGCGCGCCTGGGCGCTTGTGCCCTTATGGATCGCGACGGCGGATACATCCGCCGCATGCCACACCACGCGCGCGGCGTGGCGGAAGGGAATGGCGAGTGCAACGTGCGGCGGCGAATCGAGCGATGCGCCTGCCTGCGCCAGGCAGCACAGCGCGCACGCGGCGCCATGTGCGGTCGGCGCGCCGGTCTGGTCGTCCAGACCGCCCTGCTCGCTGGCGCTGTGGCAGATGACGCCGGCAGACAACGGATCGGCCACGGCCTGGCCGGCCGCCAGACAGGCGGCAATCGGCGCCAGCACCTGCATCGCCAAAGCGAGCAGGACCAGGGGTAGGAATTTTTGTAGCCGTGCGCGCATCCGCCGAGCCATTCGTTCGCCTACGAACTAAACACCTCGCCGAGACCTGAGTCGAGGTCAGTTCCGCCGGCTTCTTGGCCCAGCGCAAATTTCTCGAAAACTGTGATCCCGCCGCCCCACGGGCTGGGACGTCCGGCATTTGAGGCAGTCCGGCAACCCGCCCCGTCCACAGATTTCTTATATTTGTCATATGCTTACGGGGCAAACAGCCCGATCATTTCGTCAGCTGCTCTAATTTTGAACAATCGTTGCCGAAAATGATGACAAGTGAGAAAAGTTGATCTAGCATCCCTCTTGCTCAGGCTGGCCGCGAGGTCGAAGTCTGGTGGTCCAAGTCTCGGGAGGAGCCCCTGGCGCGCAAAACGCAGCGTCGCCCCGTCAATCAAGAGCAAATCTTAGAATCGGGGATAATAGGGTCGACACAATTTTCGAGCGGGGCTAGGGCCCCGCTCTTTTTTTGCCCGCAAGGCTTCTTTTGCCCGCATGGCTTCGATGCCGATGAGCGTTCCCTCTAATCCAATCGAAAACAGCTTCGAACTCGCAGCCTCGCGTTGCGCGGATCTCACGCCACTCGTCTACCAACGGCTGTTCGAACAGCATCCCGAAACGCAGACCATGTTCCGCTCGCAGGGCAGCGAGCTGGTGATGGGATCAATGCTTGCGCTGACGATCGAGGCGATCCTCGACTTCGCCGGTGAGCGTCGGGGCCATTTCAGGCTGATCGCCTGCGAGGTCACCTCGCACGATGGCTACGGCACCCCGCGCGAGCTGTTCATCGCGTTCTTCGCCGTCATCAGGGATGCGCTGCGCGACCTCCTCGGCGACGAATGGTCGCCGGAAATCGCACGGGCCTGGGACCAGATGCTCGTCGAGATCGACGCCTTCGCCACTATTCCGGCCTGACGCTTTGCGCTGCACCAACACGAGCTGCGGCGATCTCGCGATCGATTGCAGATTGAGTGGCAGGAACTCTTGTGAGAGACTTTCGGACATCGGTCGCGCAATCAATGACGCGCCGACGAAAATTTTATGGGAGCGAGCGATGTCCGGGACGAAAGATTTCTCGACGACGAGGCGCGATCTTCTTCAGGCGGCGGCGACCGCCGGCGCCGCGACTGCCCTTCTCGGCAGCATGGGCATAAACCCCGCCCTTGCAGCCGAGGTCGGACGATCCGAGAAGCCGCTGAAGGCGGCCTTCTCCAATGCGGGCCTCCAGGCCACCTGGTGCGCCCAAGGCAAGCAGGCGGCGGAATTCTGGGGCAAGCTGTTCAATGTCGAGGTGACCTGGTTCGATGGCCAGCTCGATGCGGTGAAGCAGCGCGCGGCGATCGACAACATGGCCTCGCAAAAGTGGGACTTCGTCGCGATCCAGGCCTTCGGTATCGGCACCCTCACCCAGCCTGTGCAGAAGATGATCGATGCCGGCACGCCGGTGATCGACATGGACACGCTGATCGCGCCGCTCGATCAGATCAACGTCCATTCTTTCCTTGCCCCCGACAACGAGTTCATGGGCGCCTCGGTGACGCAGGCGCTGTGCAACGCCATGGGCGGCAAAGGCAAGATCATCATGACGCAGGGCGCGCTCGGCCATACCGGCGCGCAAGGCCGGGCGAAGGGCTTCAACACCGTCGTCAAGCAGTTCCCGAACATCGAGGTGCTCGACACCCAGCCTGCCGACTGGGACGTGTCGAAAACCGCGCGCCTCTGGGAAACCTACCTGACCAAATATCCGCAGATCGACGCGGCGTTCTTCCACAATGACGACATGGCGCTTGCCGCCGCCAACATCATGAAGGCGCGCAATCGCACCAACATCCTGATCGGCGGCGTCGATGCGATGCCACCGGCGATCCAGGCGGTGAGCGAGGGCCGCATGTTCGCGACCGTGCGCAATCCGTCCTGCCGCATCCATGGCGGCGCCATCATCGCGGGCGTTTCCGCCGTGGTCGGCGGTGAGAAGAGCGGACAGGGCATTCCCAAGAACGTCGTCACCGACGGCCCGGTCGTGACCAAGGCCAACGCCGCCGGGATGCAGTGGATGCAGGATCACTTCCTAATCTGAGCCTCCATGCCTGAGGTTCGTTCGCCCATCCTGGAACTGCAAGGCATCACGAAGAGCTTCGGCGGCGTCGAGGCGCTTCGTGGTGTCGACTTCGCGCTTTCACCCGGCGAGATCCACGGTCTCGTCGGCGAGAACGGCGCCGGCAAAAGCACGCTGATGAAGATCATCGCCGGCGTGCACAGCGAATTCTCCGGCCGCTTCCTGATCGACGGGAAGGAGACGCATTTCCGCTCGGCCCGCGATGCACACGCGGCCGGTATCGCCATGGTGCATCAGGAGCTCAGCGTCGCGCCCGATCTCACCGTCGCCGAGAACGTGTTCCTGGGCAACCAGCCGACCAACCGGTTCGGCCTCGTGCAATGGCGGCGCATGGCGCGTGAGGCCGGCGAGCAGCTCGCCCGCTTCGGCATCGACGTCGATCCGATGAGCCGCCTCGGCGACCTCCCGATCGGGCTGCAGCAGCTGATCGAGATCGCCCGGGTGCTGTTCTCCGGCGCCCGCATCGTCATCCTGGACGAGCCGACCTCCGCCCTCTCCCCGCCGGAGGTCGAACGGCTGTTCGCGACGCTGCGGCGGCTGCGCGAGGAAGGCACCGCGATCGTCTTCATCTCGCATTTCATCGAGGACATCCTGCTCGTGTCCGACACGGTGACCGTGTTCCGCAACGGGCGGAAGGTCGCCGAGACCGCGGCGGCTGCGACCAGCAAGGGCGCGCTGATCGAGGCCATGATCGGCCGCGGCGGCGAAGCGCTCGAGCACAGCTACACCGATGACCTCATGCTGCCACGGCCGAGCGACAGCTCCGTGGTTCTGAAGGTCGACCAATTGTCGCTGGCCCGCAGCCTGAAGGACATCTCCTTCGAGGCGCGCGCCGGCGAGGTGCTCGGCATCTACGGGTTCATGGGCTGCGGCCAGCAGGAGCTGTCGCGCATCCTGTTCGGCAAGCTGAAGCCGGACGGCGGCACGCTCGCGGTCGAGGGCAAGCCAAAAACCTTCGCCAGCACGGCGGCGGCGCGGCGCGCCGGCGTGGCGCTGGTGCCGGAGAGCCGGCGTGCCATGCTGTTTCACCAGGAGCCGGTCTACAAGAACATCTCGATCAGCATTCTCGACCGCATCTCGTCGCTGTTGCTCAAGCCGGCGCAGGAGCGCGACATCGCCAAGCGCCAGGTCGAGCAGTTGCAGATCAGGCCGCCGGTGGTCGGTCTCGACCTCGGCATGCTCTCCGGCGGCAACCAGCAGAAGGTCGCGCTGGCAAAATGGCTGACCTATCCGCCGAAGCTGCTGGTGCTGTGCGAGCCGACCCGCGGCATGGATGTCGGCGCCAAGAACGACGTCATCAACATCGTCCGCGATCTCCGCGCCAAGGGGCTTGCGGTCATCGTGCTGTCGACCGAGCCCGAAACGGTGCTGTCGCTGGCCGACCGCATCCTCGTGCTCAAGCGCGGCGCATTGGTGCGGGAATTCAAGAACGAGCCGGTCAGCAAGGACCGCCTGCTGGAAGCGGCGTGACGGAGAAGCACCATGGCGAGCAGTGAGACGGCTTTGGCGGCAGGTCAGCGGCCGCGCGGCGTTGCGCCCTTCCTGCGCTCGCAGATGCGCAACATCGCGCCGTTCCTCACCCTGATCTTCCTCTCCGCCTTCTTCGCCTTTGCCAGCCCCTCCTTCGCGACGTTGGACAATCTCGGCAACATCCTGACGCAGGTGTCGGTGACCGGCATCATCGCGGTCGGCCTCACCTTCGTGATCCTCTGCGCCGAGATCGACCTCTCGGTCGCCAGCATCGCCAACGTCACCGGCATCGCGGTCGCCTACTTCACGCTGCAGGAATCCTACGTCAACATCGCCAACATCCCCCTGCCCGGCGCGGTCGCGATCATCCTGTCGATCCTGCTCTGCGCGCTGCTCGGCCTCGTCAACGCCCTCGGCCTGACCGTGATCGGTATCCCCTCCTTCATCATGACGCTGGCCATGATGCAGATCGCGGCCGGCGTCTCGGCGCTGCTGGTGCGCGGCCAGATCGCCTACAAGGTGCCCGGCCTGATCACCACGCTCGGCTCGGGCTCGATCGGCGGGATCCCCTGGATCGTCATCGTCGCGGCCATCATGCTGCTCGGCGGCCATCTGGTGCTGACCTACACGCGCTTCGGCCGCTACGTCTACATGGTCGGCGGCAATCGCGAGGCGGCCGAATATTCCGGCCTCAACGTCAAGCTCATCCTCGGCGCTGTGATGGTGATCTCCGCGGTGTGCTCGGGGATCGGCGGCATGCTCGGCGTCGCCCACTTCGGCAGCGCGCAGCAGAACGAGTTCGACACCTATTTGCTCGACTCCATCGCCGCCGTCGTCGTCGGCGGTACCAGCCTGTTCGGCGGCCGCGGCGGCATCGGCAACACCATCGTCGGGCTCTTCGTTCTCGGCGTCCTCAATAACGGCCTCGACCACGTCAACATCGACAGCTTCCTGAAGATCCTGATCCGCGGCTTGATCCTGCTCGCGGCGCTGGTCATCAACGTCTACGCGCAGCGGCTGAGGGAAAAAGCAGCGGCGTAGGCAGCCCTCAAAACAAAAAACGCGAAAACAACCCCATGCACAGTACAAATCATTGAAGATTTTGGCGCGGAGTGGCTTGAGCCCGCGCTCCAGGGGCGTTTGACACGTCGCGCAAAACAGGAGCACGATGTCATCATGGCGACGGGCGCCGATGGGCCTCGGGCCCGGCCCCGAACTCCGTCATTGCGAGCGCAGCGAAGCAATCCAGGAATCTATCCGCGGATACATGTCTGGAGCGTCGTCTCAGGCGGCGCGCTGGTTGTGTCGCGACAAGAGATCCGGGCACAGCACGAGCTTGCCCTCGAGGCCACCAGCCTCGAGGCGACGGTGAGCATCGGCAACCTCGTCGAAGGAGATCCGCTCGGCGATGCGCGGCCGGATGGCACCAGTTGCCAAAAGCCCGAACAGCCGCTCCAAGTCCTCCTTGAACCAGGTGGGATGTCGCGCCCGCATGGCATTTACCGAGTAAAACCGGGCCCGCTTGCCGCCGGGCAACAATCTCCACAGGTAAAGGCGCGCGATCTCCATCACGATAGGGAGCATGCGACGCTGCGCTTGCACGCTCGCCGAGAAACCGATGGCACAGAGCAGGCCGCCTGGCTTGAGCGCCGCGTATGAGCGGCGATAGCCGTCTTCGCCAACGCCGTCGACGATGACGTCGAACCCGCCCGGCAGGACCCGCGTGAAGTCCCCATGCTTGTAGTCGATCGGCGTTGCCCCTAGCTCTCGGACGAGCGCCATGTGCTCGCCGCGCGCGGTGCCCCACAGCTCGATGCCGGCCAGTCTCCCGAGCACGAGCAGCGCCTGGCCGACCGCGCCGGCGGCGCCGTGCACGAGCACGCGCTGGCCTCGCTGGACCCGGGCCGCGCGGTGCAGAAGCTGGTACGCGGTCGTCCAGCTCAAGATCAACGTGGCCGCCTCCGCCGCGTCTACGCCCTCCGGCAGGCGGGCCACGTCGTTCGCCCGAAGCGTGCGGTAGTCAGCGTTTGACCCGACCACCGTCATGTCGGCCACGCGGTCGCCAATCTGAAAGTTATGCACGCCTTCACCGAGCTGATCGATTGCCCCGACCACGTCGTAGCCCATTACGAACGGCGGCCGGAGGCCCATCGTTTGCGGGTATAGATGGCGCCTGATCAACACCTCGGTGTAGTTGAGGCTCGACGCAAGTACACGGACCCGCAGCTCGCCCCGGCTGGCGGTCGGCAAGGGAGCGTCGACCACCTCCAGCCTCTCGGGATCACCGAAGAGGCTGACTTGAACAACTCGATTGCGCGGCTCCATCATCGGCGATCTCCTTGCAATGTCGTGATCCAGCGCAAGGACGGGCACTCTTTTGCAGCTATTTTGCATCGCCACGTCGGCAAGCATTGAGGATACGGCCGGCCTCGAGTTCTACCTTGATTTGGCTCAAAGTATGCGATGCGCAATTTGATCGCTACCGGGGCATAGCGGAGTTTCGCGAGCCGTCAGCGCGGCCGATTTATGGGTTCGCGGCCTCATCCGGCGGGAGCCGCGAGAAGCGGAAATTGCAGTGGCTCGCGCCGCCCGCCAATGTTTGTGTGCGCTCCAGGCGGATGCCGCGCGCTGCGTAGGCGACGAAATCGAGGCCGCAGATGTTCGGCAGGACGTCCTTGTCCCCATGACGCGCTGCGAGCTTGCAGAAGCCGCAGGCCTTGTAGTTGATGCCGAATTCGAAGCTGTCTTGCGGACCCGGCTCGACGAAATCGTAGACGAAGTCTTCCGAAAACTCTTCCTGATGAGCTTTTGTAAAGCTCCTTGCCGCCTGCTCGCGCAGCAAGGCCTGGTTCTCCGGCGACATGAATTGCCGCCCTGAGGCGAGACGCTCCGCTTCGGGCGCATTCAGCAATTGCGCCTTGTAGGTTTCTCGCTCGATCTCGCCAATCACAGGCACCGGCACGCCGTGTCGTCGCAGCACGCGGCTGATGGCCATGAAACCCGTCAGGTGCATGAAGAAATCGCTCATGCGGCTTGCCGCGCCGCCGACATAGGGCATCTGGGTGAGGACAATCTCGAATTCGTCCATCACCTCCCGCCTGATCCCGTCGATGTCGGTGAGATGCGTGCGCTCGCGCAGCATCGCTTCGGCAAGGTCGAGCCGATCGCGCATGGCGGTCTCCATGGCGCTCCGATGCGTCTCGTAGAAGGGATGGATGTTCTCAGCCATTGGACACCTGAGGGCTCATTGCAGGGTTGGCGAAGCCGGTTTCATTCCGCGGCGATCGCCTCGATCTCCAGCAGCCATTTGCTGTCGACGGTCTCGACGACCACGACCGTCAGCGCCGGCCGATGTTCGCCGAGCACCTTGCTGCGAATGGTGCGGTTGGTCACGACTTGAGTCCGGTCAGTCAGGAACGTGGTGACCTTGACCAGATGCTCGACGCCAAGCCCCGCGGCGGCGAGCACCTCGATCACGTTGCGCCAGGCCTGCTCGCATTGCGCCTCGAAACCTTCGGGCACGGTGCCGTCGGTTTTCTCGGGCACCTGGCCGCTGACGAACAACAGGCGGCGATGCTGCGTCAATTCAAGTCCCATGCTGTAACCGCCGGCGGGAGGATGGACCGTTGCGGGATTGTGGTTGACGATGTGAGCCATGTCAGTTTGCCTCCTGTTCGACGAATTCGAGCGCCAGACCATGCGCGGTGGCGGGTGGCACCAACAGCACGGCACCGGTCATCGCGAAGCCGACGCCGTTGTGTTTCAGTGTTCGCCCTGTCGCATCCAGATCAGCGACCGCCAGACGCGCCGCGCAAAAGCGCGGCGAAGCGCTGTTCGCGAGGCCCGGCAACCGACGCGCCAGCTCGGACGGGTCAAGCAAGGTGATATGATTGCCGCGCTCACCAATGGTCAGCCGCCCGGGCGCAAGCTCGGCCGTGCCTTCCGTGAGGCGCTCGAGAAAATCGCGATGCGCCGCCGGCTCCGCGGCCGACATCACCACCTCTACCACGCGGAGGGCGCCGTTGGGATGACGCTGATACTGCGCCTTCCAGAACAGTTCCGGCGGGTGACGCTGCTGGCAGGTGAAGAACGCGAGCCCGGGCATGGCGGGATCGGTGGCAAAGGCCAGCGAAAACGCGACGCGCGCCGTGCCTCCGCCCGGGAGCACCGCGTCACGGCCGAAATCGAACGGAGCATAATCGCCGATGCGGTCGGCCCCGAAACGCGCGGCATCGGCGTGGGCGTCGGTGCTGTGCAAGACCAGCATCGACATCCCCTCGGCGGTCTCAAGAAAATCGCGATTGTGGGCCGCGAAGCTGAAATGGCCCGGCGTGGCTGGCGGCACCAACGCATTGTCGGTGACGGCCAGCAACTCCAGAAAATTGTCGGCGAACTGCGCCAGGCGGTTGCTGGTTCCGAACGGATGCACGCCGGTCGGCGTGAGGTTGAAGCCAAGCCGCTGCCAATCCGGCGCAGCCTGTTCCAGATCGTGGACGCAAATGACGAGATGATCGATTCGGCGCGGCATGGGAGTTCTCCGGATTGCGGGCCGACCGTATCCGGCGACATCACTGCTTCGCAAAGCATTGTTGCCGCGGTTCAGCGCAAGAAAATCTATTGCAAGGCCAAGGCCCATCAGTGTCAAACTGCGAGCCGCGATGACCTACACCCTTCCCCCGCTCAACGCGCTCCGCGCTTTTGAGGCCGCCGCCCGGCATCTCAGCTTCAAGCTGGCCGCGCACGAGCTGCACGTGACACCTGCCGCCGTGGGACAGCAGGTGAAGGCGCTGGAGGCACGCCTCGGCGTGCAGCTGTTCGAGCGGCTGCATAAGCAGCTCATTCTCACCGCGGCCGGTCAAGCCTATCTGCCCGGGGTCTCCGAAGGTTTTCGCCACATTGCGGAGGCGACCTCGCAATTGAAGCCGGCGGGCGCGGTGCTGCTGCAGTTGGGGGTCCATGGCAGCTTCGACCTGCGCCGGCTCGAATTGGCGGAGTTTCGCAGCGCGCATGCGGAGATCGGTTTGCGGGTGCTCCAGCCCGCAGGCCTGCACGAATTGGTCGAGGGCAAGGTCGACCTGCTGATCGCCCGCGGTCTCGGCCGCCATCCGGGCTATCGCTGCGACCGGGTCAATGAGGGATCAGGCCTCGGTGATTGGCTGATCGCGCCTGAAGGCACCGCGGATTGCCCCGAGATCGTCAGCTTCCGCGACTGGCTGCGCGCCCTGCCAGCCGAGAACCCGCTCGCAAACCGCCGCCCGCGTCTGGTCGGCATCAGCGGAAGCTAAGGCGACCGTGAGGCATGGCTTGAGCCCTCGCCGCTAGGACGTTTGAGACGTCAGGCAAAATACCGGCACAAGTCCATCATGGCGCTGGTCCCGTAAAGACCACCGAGCTCACGGCAGCGGCTCGACCTTCGCCGCCATATCGGGAACGCGCGTGATCTTGTACATGGCGTTGCTGCATTTGAGAACCCAAACGTCGCGATCAGGTCGAGACGCCTTCGTGTTCTTCTTTGCGCCGAGTGGCTTTTCGCAAGTGAAGCCTTGCGTGCGTATCTGGGCCGCAAGCATTCCCTGAACGGTTTCGGCCGGAATCTGCTGCGCCCGCACTTGCGGAGCAAATAGAATAAAAACGAAGGCAAGTAGTAATGATCCAGATGCTCTGTGCATGATTTCAACCCTTGAAGCAGCCGCCCCGCAAGTTCGAACGTCGCACTATAGCAGAAACACCGGTGTTGTCCGCGCCGGGCCTTCCGCGCCGTAGCGCGCTAGCTGCACTCATTGTCAGGACAACGAGCGCGGGTTGGTGGCAATTTGCCCGAAAGCAGACCTATTGCGCTCAGTTCAAGCTTTGTCGTTCATGACCCAAGGCGGACCTGACGCGCTCCCGGTGCGGTGTGTTAAAATAGCAGGGAACGGATCGTGTCTATGCCAAGAACTGCTGCCGTCATCGGCACCGCCATCTTCTTCGTGTTCGCGCCCTGCGTGGTGGCTGGGGTGGTCCCGTGGTGGATTTCACGCTGGGAGTTCAAGTTGCCGTTTCTCCGCGTCGAGCTCACGCGCTTCGTCGGCGCCGCGCTAATTCTTGCCGGCTTAGCCGGGCTCGTGGATTCATTCGCGCGTTTCGCACTGCAGGGGCTCGGCACGCCGGCGCCGATCGCCCCGACCCAACATCTCGTCGTTACCGGCCTCTATCGCTATGTGCGCAATCCAATCTACGTGGCGGTCGCCGCCGTCATTTTCGGCCAGGCGCTCCTGTTCGGCGATTGGGGGCTGTTCGCCTACGGCGCAGTCGTCTGGCTCGCCTTCCACCTTTTTGTCGTGGGCTACGAAGAGCCGACGCTAAAAAGGTCATTCGGCGCGGAATACGAAGCGTTCTGCATCAATGTGCCGCGTTGGATCCCGCGCCCAACTGCGTGGCGAGGCGGTCGGTAGCTGCCGTAGCGCATGACCTCGGCGCTGATTTTTGATGAGCTTCTCGAAGGCTCCTCAACAAAGCTTGTCTGCAATTGGGCCCATCAGCGAAGTGGCGGCACGCCTCATTGAGGTCCGATCAATAGGGCATAGCGGACTGAATTTGCTCAGGTTGAGTTTTTCGTAGTTTGACCCAGAGCGGTCATCAGCCGCCGTATTCGGGCGAAGTTGATATAGATCAACCTTGATGATGTGCATAGTCGATACCGCAAAATGTTGCTTGCAGTCTCTTCGGTAGGAATGAGCCGCAAAGGATAGTCAGTCGTTCAATCATTGACACATAAGGAGACGCGCAAATGAGGAAGCTTGCTTCGATAGGACTGATCGCCGCGGCCATGTTCGCTAGTCCGGCCATGGCCGCGTGGTACGACCAAAGCGGCGCAGCCGTCCATCCGTCCCGCGTCGTTCACTGCATCCGGGCTCCAGACGTTGGCAGTTTTGCCGGAGGGCCGTTCAATAAGCCTCCCTGCGAACCGGCAAGCTGGCGTAGGTCGGCGTGGCGCGACAAAAGCGGTGCAGTCGTCCCTACCTCCAACGTCGTTCACTGTGTCCGGGCTCCAGACGTTGGCAGTTATGCCGGAGGTCCGTTTAATAAGCCTCCCTGCGAACCGGCAACCTGGCGCTGAGGCGAGCGGCAAGATGCCGCCAACGTTCCCTGCGAAGCGAACGTTCAATGTCGGGACGGTTCGTTGACGCTGCGCGCTGGTGCCAAAATCACCGAGCGTAGACAAGTAGACAAAGAGAGCAACTGGCTGCCTGCGAGTGGCCAGTTCTCGCTTTACATCCGCGTCTACTGGGCGGGAGCAACATCCTCGATGGTCAGCGGAGACCGCCGTTTGTCCGAATACAATCGAGCAGTTAACTACGGCGTCCGCGACGCGGTTCCGAGATGCGAACGGACGATATATCGAACGTCGGTTGTTGGCCCTTAACGGACCTATGGACGCTGTCGTGGATTTGTCTGCTGCTGACCCAGCTGAGACATCGGCGCGGGGCTTCTGTCCCGCGTTTTGTGTCTAGGACCACGGCGGCTCTTCGCTCTTCCCGACCGCCTCGTGGCGGGTCGTGACACCCGCCGAACGCAAGCCGGTCAGCAATACGGTTCTCACAGAGGCCGGATCGAATCCAATATCCTTGGCGTTTGGTGGATGTGCTTCGCTGCCCTTCAACCGGAGCGCCAAGTGCAATTGCTCGCAAAGGTGCTGAACGACGAGATTGACCTGATCGTCAGTCATGATCTGCCTTTCCTGCTACATTTTGCTAGCCAACCATGTAGCACACATGAAAATGGGGCGGTACGCGATTGGACCGCGCCAAGGATCAACCCCAGGCGATTGCCCATGGGCGGATCCCAAAAATCGTCCGCCTGTCAGGACAGACCGGACGTGACTAGCGGCCCACTAGAGCGACGCTTTTGACCGCGACGGACGCGCCTCCCATCCCTAGGGATGCCCGCCTCCGGTCGAGGCCAATGCCGCCTGCCCCGCAATCTCGTCAGCCCGCCAGCACCTCACCTCATGTCCATCGGCGCGCGTTTCCAGCACCGGACCGGGCTCGTGGCGACACACGGCCTCCGCGTACCGGCAACGCGGGCTGAAGGCGCATCCGTTCGGCGGATTGAGCGGGTTCGGAAGGTCGCCCCCTGTCGTCGCCAACGGCGCATGACGCAGCGGATCGGGGATGGCCGCGATCAGGGCTTGCGTATAGGGGTGCGCCGGCCGCTCGAAGATTTCGCGCCAGTGGCCGTTCTCGACGATGCGGCCGAGATACATGACGGCGACGCGGTCGCTCATGTGCTCGACGACGCCGAGGTCGTGGCTGATCATGATGTAGGAAAGACCGAGCGTGTCCTTCAATTCCAGCAGCAAATTGATGATCTGGGCGCGGATCGAGACGTCGAGCGCCGACACGGGCTCGTCGCAGATGACGATCCTGGGATTGAGGATCAGGGCGCGCGCAATCCCGATGCGCTGGCGCTGGCCGCCGGAGAATTCATGCGGATAGCGGTCGGCCTGTTCCGGCCGCAGGCCGACATGCCGCAGCATCGCCGCAACACGGTCCTCGATCTCACTTTTTGCGGTCACGCCATGCACACGCAGGGGATCTTCCAGCGTGCGGCGGACGGTCTGGCGCGGATTGAGCGAGGCGTAGGGATCCTGAAAGACGATCTGCACGGTGCGGGCCAGCGACTTTCGGTCGCCGGCTTGCCTGTTCGTCACCACCTGCCCGTCCAGCACGATGCGGCCGCGCGTCGGCGTCAACAGACCCAGGATCGACAATGCGACGGTCGACTTGCCCGAGCCGGACTCGCCGACAAGGCCGAGGCATTCGCCTCGTCTCAGCCTGAGATCAACGCCGTCGACGGCACGGAGCACCCGCCGGCCGCGGCCCAGCAGGCCGCCCCCCATCGGAAAATGAACCGCGAGATCCTCGACACTGAGAATGAGATCGTCGTCCGGCCTCGCTTCCCCCTGCATGGCTTGCGGCTCATGCATGGTGATAACACCGGACGAAACCGCCGGCCCCCAGCAAATCCGTCTCCGGCGCCACTGTTCGGCAAATCTCGGTGGCCTGCGTACAGCGCGGATTGAACCGGCAGCCATCCGGGAAATTCGTGATGGCTGGAACCACGCCCGCGATCTCCTTGAGCCTGGTGCGGCCAAGCGCGGCCCGGCTACCCAGCCGCGGCAGCGAGGCGACCAGGCCCTGCGTATAGGGATGCGAAGGCGCCCGGAAAATATCGGCAGAGCCGCGCTCCTCGACGATGCGGCCGGCATACATGACGGCGACACGGCGGCAGACATTGGCGACGAGGCCGAGATCGTGGCTGATCATCAGGATCGCCGTTCCCCGCTCGGCGCACAGATTGCGCATCAGCTCGATGATTTCCGCCTGCACCGTCACGTCGAGCGCGGTGGTCGGTTCGTCCGCGATCAGGAGATCCGGACCGCATGCGAGCGCAATGGCGATCATGACGCGCTGGCGCATGCCGCCGGACAGCTGGTGCGGGTAGTCGTTGACGCGCCGCTCCGGTGCGGGGACGCGGACGCTCGCCAGCGCCTCGACCGCGAGTTGGTTGGCTTCGCGCCAGCTCTTGCCCTTGTGCAGCACGAACATCTCGGCGATCTGCCGCCCCACCGGCGAGACCGGATTCAGCGCCGTCATCGGCTCCTGGAAGATCATGGCGATGCGATTGCCGCGCAGCTCCCGCTGCCTGGCCGCGGAAAGGTGCTGGATCTCCCGTCCCTCAAACCGGATGACGCCGCCGCCGATCGACAGCGGTTGCCGCAACAGGCCGATCAAGGCGAGCGCCGTGATGCTCTTGCCGCAGCCGGATTCGCCGACCAGCCCGAATGTCTCGCCGCGATCGATGCGGAACGAAATGCCCTCGGCTGCCGCGACGCGCGTTGCTCCGTCGTCGAGATCGATGCGCAAATCTTCGACTTCGATCAGCGGCGCGCCCGTCATGTCCGCCGGCTCCGCGACTGGGGATCGAGAATGTCGCGCAGGCCGTCGCCGAGCAGGTTCAGGCCGAGCACCGTCAGGAAGATGGCAAGGCCCGGAAACACCGAGAGCCACGGCGCCGTCGTGATCTGCTCGCGCGCATCCGACAACATGCTGCCCCAACTCGGAAAGGGCGGGCGGACGCCGAGGCCGAGGAACGACAAGGCAGCTTCGGACAGGACCGCGCTACCCATGCCGAGCGTGCCGATGACGACGATCGGCCCTAGCATGTTCGGCAGCAGCTGCGTGACCATGATCCGCAGATCGCCGTAGCCGAGCACGGTCGCCGCCTGCACATAGCCCTGGCTCCTCAGCGACAGCGCCGAGGCCCGTGCGATCCGGCAGGTAAAGGACCAGTTGGTCAGGCCGAGCGCGATCAGCAGGCTGGTGAGGCCGGGGCCAAGCACCGCCATGATGGCGAGCGCGAAGATCAGCGAGGGGATCGCGAGCATCAGATTGGTCAGGCCGTTGACGAAATCGTCCCACCAGCCGCCCCAATAGCCCGCGCTCAAGCCGAGCGCGACGCCGATGACGCTGTTGATGAGCTGCGAGACGATGCCAACGGTCAGCGAGACGCGGGCGCCGTAGACGACGCGGGAATAGATGTCGCGGCCCTGGTCGTCGGTGCCGAACCACCAGGTCCAGCTCGGAGGCTCCTCCGCGTTCATGAGGTTAGCGTCGAGGACGGGATCGGTGTGCGCCAGCCAGGGCGCGAGCAGGCCGACCAGGATCGCGAGCGCGAACAGCGCGCCACCGATGATGAGATTGGCGCGGAGCTTCATGCGTATCTGATCCTGGGATCGATCACGCCGTAGAGCACGTCGATCAGCAGATTGATCGCGAGAAAGGCCAGCACCACCACGAGAATGGAGCCCTGGACGGCGGGAATGTCGCGCTGGAGCACACTGTCGACGAGCAGCGAACCGATGCCCGGCCAGGAGAATAGTTTCTCGACCACGACCGCCTGCCCCATCAGCCCGCCGAACTGAAGGCCGACGGTGGTGAGAATGATGACGAGCGCGTTGCGCATCACATGCCACTTCACGACACGCGTCTCGCTCATGCCCTTCGAGCGCGCGGTGCGGACGAAATCAGCGGTCATGATCTCGAGGACCGCAGCGCGCGTCGTGCGGGCAAATAGCGCCATCGGCGAGACGCCAAGCGTCACGGCCGGCAGAAGCAGATATTTCAGCCCTCCATCGCCATAGCCGAAGCTCGGCAGCCAGCCGAGCTTCAACGCAAACAGATACATCAGCACCAATCCGAGCCAGAATTTGGCAATGGAAAGGCCCGACACCGCCAGCACCATGGCGAGCGTATCGACGATGCCCCCGGGTTTCAGCGCTGCGATGAAACCAAGGGGAACACCGATCAAAATCGCAAACGTCATGGCCGTGAAGATGAGCTGCAGCGTCGGCCAGGCCCGTTTGGCGATCATGGTCGTGACAGGCTCGCGGGTCCGGAACGAGGTGCCGAAGTCACCGGTCGCGAGCTTGGCGATGTAGGCGCCGAAACGCCAATAGAGGGGATCGTCGAGGCCGAGCTGCTTCTTCATGCGCAGCTCGACCTGGGGATCGCTGTCGTCGCTCATGCTCGAGACAATACTGCCGGGAACGACGCTGAACAGCACAAAGACCAGCAGCACGACAGCGAGCACGGTCGGAATGGTTTGCAGAAGACGGCGGAGCAGGAACGAGAGCATCCAGGCTTTTCCTCTCTCCCCCCACCGCTCGTCGCGATGGAGGGAGCGCGAGAGCGCGTGTCACTTCGCGGGCGAGGTCTCGTCGACCCAGAGGTCTTCGACGTTCTGATGGGTCAGCTCCGTCGCATTGAGCTGAACGCCCTTGAGCCACGGCTGCACCGCCATGACCGCCTTGTTGTAGTTGAAGAACCAGACCGGCGCTTCCTCATAGAGCAGCGCATTGGCCTTTTGCAGCAGCTCGGTGCGCTTTGCGGGATCGTCGGCCTGCCCTGCTGCATCGATCAGCTTGTCGAAATCGGCATTCTTGTAGTTCATGTAGTTGCAGGCCGGCTGCGGCGTCGAGGAGTGGAAGCATTTGAGCGCGGCCAGGGGATCCGGGCCGGTCGCCTGGGAATAGATGAAGGCCTGGTAGTCGCCGCTGCGCACCACCTCGGCCAGCACCGCGGTCTCGACCTGCTTGACCTTCGCCTTGATGCCGACCTTGTCCAGCATCGGGATCACGGCCGAGACGATCGGCAGACCCCAGCTTTCATTCTGGCTGGTGGTCCATTCGAATTCGAAGCCCTGCGGATAGCCGGCCTCCGCGAGCAGCTGCTTGGCCTTGGCGGGATCGTAGGGGTAAGGCTTCATCGCCTTGTCGTAGGCTGGAGATGTCAACGGCAGCCAGCTGGTGGCGCGATAGGCCTTGCCCTTGACCAGCTTGTTGATGATCAGGTCGGTATCGATCGCGTAGTTGATCGCCTGCCGGACGCGCTTGTCGGTGAACGGCTTGAACGAGGGATTCATGCCCATGTAACGCGTGAAGACCTCGGCGACTTCGACGATGGTGCCCTTGAGGTCGGCGTCGGACTGATAGGCGACATATTGCGCAGGTCCCAGCACCGAGGTGTCGATCTCCTTGTTGCGGAAGGCGACATCGCGCGCCGCGGCCTCACCCATGATCGACACGATGACCTTGTCGGCGTAGGGCTTGCCCGGCTTGTAGAACCGGTCCCAGCGCTCCAAAACGATGCGCGATCCCGGCACGTGCTCGACGAATTTGAATGGCCCGAGACCGATCGGCTTCTGGATGAAGCTCTCCTTGGCGGCCTCGTCGGCGGGATAGATCGAGGTCAGCGCGGTGAAGAAGTAGAAGCCCGGATCGACTTTCTCGGTCAGCTTCATTTCGAGGGTGAAGTCGTCGATCTTCTTGAGGCCGGAGATCTCCTTGGCCTGTCCCTTCTCGACCGCGGCCGCGCCCTCGATGACGCGGACAAAACGCGCGCCGGGATAGGCCTTGGTGCCGTCCATGATGCGGTTGTAGGACCAGATGACGTCGTCGGCGGTCATCTTGCGGCCGTTGTGGAAATAGGCGTCGTCGCGCAGCTTGAAGGTGTGAACGAGACCGCCTCCCGAGACCACGTCCTCCTTGGCGAGCTCCAGAACCGGCTTGCCCTCCGCGGAATTCCAGATGTAGAGCGACCGGTGCAGCGCCTTGGCGTAGATCTCGTCCTGGGCGCGCTGCGTGGTGTGAATATCGAGGCTCGTGAAACTCGAACCGTAGGGCGCCGTCATGCGGATGGTTCCGCCCTTGCGCGGCGCCTGGGCCTCCGCCGAGGTGGCGAGCGCCAGCCCCAAACCAGCGACGATCGCGATCATCCTGAACATCATGTGTCCCCCAACAACGCAGGCATTCCGATCAGGGATTTGATCATTCGTAGCCCGTCGAACGCAAGCTTCGTTTTGATGGCGACGGGTTCCGGAACGCGGCGCTCGCGAGACCCTCGGAGGCCAGGTTGCGTCCCAAGCGGTGCAAGCCGCCGATTGCGGTGCATCATGAGCGACCGAGAGCAGTGAACATTTTTCGTGATCAACGCGACCAAGCTCAGGATCATTATCTGAGCCCCAGGGATCACGGAAAAAATGAATCGCCGAACGCTAGGTATCTTGCTCACGGGCGGACTGCTCGCCGCCACGGCCGTGCTGGCAAGCCCGGTCGCGGCCAGCCTCGGCCGGTACAGCGAGGCGGACAGCATCCGGTTCAGCTGGAGTCGCACCACCGGCGTGAACGACTATCTTGACGAGACGTGGTGGGCGGTCCGGGGCCATGACACTCCGGATAATTTCGTCGAACGACTGCTGAGCATCCCTGTCGGAGCGGTCGCACGGGGCGCACGTACGGGTTTCGAAGCCAGGGTTTCCCAGGGCACCGGCCTGCCACTGCCAGAGAGCTGGAGCATCGCTACGGCGAAGAATTCGCCGTTCATCGCGTCAGTCTACGCCGAGACCCCGCGCGATCTCTCGGCTGTGCTCGGCTTCTATCGCGCCGAGCTCGGCAAGCGTGGCTGGATCGAGACGGTGGTCGAACCGGACCGGGCCGTGATCACCTTCACGACGGCCCGTGGACCGGTCCTGCTCCGGCTTTCCCGTCAGGACGACAGGACAATCGCCGAACTTTCGCTGCGCAAGCCGGGTATCGCGAATGCCGGCCTCCTGCCGAGGCCGAGGCAGGCAAAGCTGATGCTCGGCAACAAGTCGGACGAGGCGGCGGTCATCACCGTCGCCGACCAGACCATCAAGCTGGCGGCACACGCCGGCGAGAAACTGGCGCACTCGGACTCCGCAGCAGCCGAAATACCGGACAGCCAAAAGATCGATCTTCCGCCCGGCAAGTACAAGGTCACCCTCAAGGTCGAGGGCGGCACGGTCCAGAGCCGGGAGTTCGAGGTCGCGCCCAGCGAGACCTGGGGCCTGCTGGCCGGCACGGACGGCGCCCTGCTGCCGATGCGGCTTTATTAAAGCGCATCGGCCCCTAGCCGTTCGCAAACTCCGGCTGCCAATCGCGCAGTTTTCGCGCTGCGCCGGTGACGTCCGAGATGTTCGGAAATGCCCCCGCCTCCACCATCATCGCTCTCGCCAGCCGCACGGCGCGAGCCTCGCTGATCGCGCGCTTCTTCGGGTCCTCGATCAGCTCGAAGTCGATGTTGTGGGCCAGGCCGAAGATACGGCGGAGGGTTTTGGCGGCGGCGAAGCCGACGGTGTCAGTGAACAGCCGCTGCATGTAGGCCTGCCGCTCGGCTTCCAGGCATGCGGCGCCCCTCTCGCCGGCGAAGAGCGTGACCGGATAGGCATCGCCGGTGGCGCCAGCGCGCCAGAGATCGAGGAACTTACGGGCGAGCTCGCTCCAGACCTTCTCGACCGTTTCCAGCACCCAGCTTTCGAACGCCTGCCGCTCGCCCGGCGCGCGCTCGTGGCCGGCGGAGGCGAAATAGGCCATCAGGAGGTTCGCAAGCACCGCGCCGACGTCGAATCCCATTGGGCCGTAGAATGCGAATTCGGGATCGATCACGCGCGTCTGGCTCTCCGTCACCATGATCGAGCCGGTGTGGAGATCGCCGTGGAGCAGTGCCTCGGGGCTTGCCATGAACTTCAGCTTCAGCCGGGAGATCGCGACGTGCAGGTCCATGTCGTCGCGCAACGACGCGGCCAGGCCGTCGAGATATGGCGCGGTCCAGCGGTTCTGCTCGGCAATGCGGTAGGGATCGGTGAAGATCAGGTCTTCGGTGATCTTGCAGAGCGCGTGGTTGCCGGCAAAGGCGGCGATGCCCTGCTTCTTCTCGGCCGCCGACAGGGCGAGGTCGGAGGTGAAGAACAGGGTGCGCGCCATGAAGGTGGTGATGTCGTCCACGAAACCGGGATATTGCGTTGCGGCGACCATCCCCTTGCGCATGATGATGTGGGGCTCGAGCAGCTCCATCACGGTCAACGCCAGTGTCTCGTTGTGGTGCAGCAGGGCCGGCACGAGGCCGGGCGCGAGCTGGGCCTGCTTCGACAAGGCGAGATACTCGTAATGGGCCCGCGACAGCGGCAGCGGCCAGCTCTCGCCGACGAGGCGGACGTAGGGCAGCGCCTGCTTCACGGCGACGCCGCCGCGCGCGCCCTTGACGATGAAGACGAGATTGAGATTGCCGTCGCCGACCTCGGTGATGCCCCAGGCGGCCGGCTCGCCGCCGATGAGTGCCTTCAGGTCGGAAATACCCGCGAGATGGTCCCGCAAGGCCGCCTCATGCAGAATCCGGTAGTCCCCCGCGTCGGCCATGACGATCCCACCCCATGATATTTGAGCACGATCTTATCGGAAAACCGCTTCGCACTTTTCCGGATCATGCTCTTGGCATGGCCGGATCGTTACTCCCGCTCCAGGAAGCTCGAGCCGATCTCGGCCTTTCTTTTGATGGGATCGTAATCACAATAAACGCTGTCCGCCACCAGCGTGTAGCTGGCGCTGACGGTGTATTTGTCCAGCTTGACCGAGTTCAGGCCGATCACCGAGGTGCTCTTGCCCCCGTTCCACTTGAACGGCGTCGAGCTCTTGGCCTGCTCGCAGGCCATCACGGCCTCGTTGAAGACAGAGCCCTCGACGAACGCCTTCAGCGTTCGGACCTGCACGGCCATCTTCCACTCGAAATAGCCGATGGCGCCAAGGCCGGCGACGATCAGCACCAGAAGCGCGATGACGATCCGCTGAAAAGTCATTCGTTTCCCCCAAAACAATATTGCCGGCAAAAACGTCTAGAACGGCATTCCCATCAATTTTGACAAGCGTTCGATCGAAAGATAGCCGGCATGATAGGCGGCGATGCCGATCCCGTAGATGATCGCCGAGATGATCGTGGTCCAGATCAGCTTGCCTCTCATCCGCGTCAGAACCGGTGCGCCGGGGTCGGTGCCGGGCGCGCCGACGCCGTCCTCGTGCTGGCTGCGCACGCCGAACGGCAGCGTCAGAAACAGCGCGATCCACCAGATGACGAAGTAGATCGCAAGCGCGGTCGATATCTGGATGGCCATGATCCGGCGCCCTACGCCTGCTCGATTTCGACCAGCGCCCCGGAAAAATCCTTCGGGTGCAGGAACAGCACCGGCTTGCCGTGGGCGCCGATCTTCGGCACGCCGTCGCCGAGCACCCGTGCGCCCTCCTTCACCAGCGTGTCGCGCGAGGCGATGATGTCGACGACCTCGTAGCAGATATGGTGGATGCCGCCGTCGGCATTGCGCTCGAGGAACTTCGCGATCGGCGAGGCCTCGCCGAGCGGCTCGATGAACTCGATCTTGGTATTGGGCAGTGTCGCGAACACGGTGGTGACGCCATGCTCGGGCAGCGCGACCGCCTCCGAGATCTGCGCCCCGAACGCCGCGCCATAGATCTTCGCGGACTTGACGGCGTCCTTGGTCGCGATCGCGACGTGGTTGAGGCGACCCAGCATGTTTCTTCTCCCTCAGCGCATGATCCGAAGACCATGCTCAACTACACCGTCAGGACGTGTACCAGACAGGGGGGCTTTTTGCCCCAATGTTCGTTGATGACGGCACGGACAGCGCGTCGCACCGACTCAGCCAGGGCATCCGCATCGCGGCGGCGCGCCTTTGGCAGGCCCTCGATGGTGGAGACCACAGCGTCGAAGACGATGTCGTCGAAGGGCTCGCCGTCCCGGTTCTTCTCGGGAATGCCGACGAGATCGACCTCGGGATCGTCGGCAAGCTCGCCCTGCTCCGTCATCGCGACCGCGACGAAGGCGCAGCCGGAGAAAGCCATGCGACGACGCTCGACCACGGCGCGGGACTTGGAGTCCTCCAAGATCGTGCCGTCCTTGTAGATCCGGCCGGAGGGCACCTCGCCGATGATGCCGGGATCACCCGGGCCGAGCTTGATCAGGTCGCCGTTGCGAACGACCAGGACGCGCGGCACGCCGGCGGCGCGCGCGAGCTTGGCATGCTCGTTCAGGTGCAGCGCCTCGCCATGGACGGGGATCAGGAGCTGCGGCTTGGTCCAGGCGATCATGTCGCGCAATTCGTCGCGGCGGGGATGGCCGGAGACGTGGACCAGATGGTCGCGGTCGGTAAGGACCTCGACGCCCTGCAGCACCAGATTGTTGATGATCGAGCCGACGGCCTTCTCGTTGCCCGGGATGGTGCGCGAGGAGAAGATCACGCTGTCGCCGCGGTTGAGCGTGATCTCGGGATGGTCGTCATTGGCGATGCGCGCCAGTGCCGCGCGCGGCTCGCCCTGGCTGCCGGTGCACAGCGCCAGCACCTTGTCCTGCGGAAGATGGCCGTAGACCTCGGGCGAGCGGAAGTTCTGCACGCCGTCGAGATAACCGGTCTCGCGCGCGACCTGCACCACGCGCTCCATGGCGCGGCCGACCACGACGACCTCGCGATCGGCAGCCCTGGCCGCGGCAGCGACGGCCTTGATGCGCGCGACGTTGGAGGCGAAGGTCGTCACCGCGACGCGGCCCTTGGCGCCCTTGACCAGGTCGATGATGGTTCGCGCGACCTCGGCTTCCGAGGGCGAGCGGCCGTCACGCACGGCATTGGTGGAATCGCCGATCAGGGCGAGCACGCCCTCCTCGCCCAGTTCGCGCAAACGCTTCTCGTCGGTCGGGCTCCCGAGCGTCGGGGTCGGGTCAATCTTCCAGTCGCCGGTGTGCAGCACCGTGCCGACCTCGGTGTGGATCGCCAGCGCATGCGCTTCCGGGATCGAATGCGCGACGGGAATGAACTCGACCTTGAACGGGCCGATATCGACGCGCCCGCCCGACGGCACCACCGTCACCGGGATTTTCGGCGCATTGCGCTCGGCGGCGCATTTGGCCTCGAACAGCGCCGCGCTGAACTGCGTGGCATAGATCGGGCATTTCAGCTTCGGCCAGAGGTCGATGATGGCGCCGAAATGGTCCTCATGGGCGTGGGTCAGCACGAGACCCATCAGGTTCTTGCGTTCCTTCTCCAGGAAGCTGATGTCGGGCATGATCAGGTCGATGCCTGGCAGATGCTCCTCGTCGCCGAAGGAGACGCCGAGATCGACCGCCAGCCAGGCGCGCTGCTGGCGATTGCCGAGGCCGTAGATCGACAAATTCATGCCGATCTCGCCGACGCCGCCGAGCGGCGCAAATACCAGTTCGTCAGGCTTCGCCATCACGCAGCTCCCACGGAGGCGGCCGAACCGAAGAACACCTCGCCGGCCGCCACCGGGAGGCGTCGGCCGTCAACGGTGCGGACGATCAGGCAGCCGGTGTCGTCGATGGTGTCGAAAATGCCTTCCAGCGTCATCGTCCCCGTGTTGATCGCGACCCGTTCGCCGAGGCCACAGGCTCGCTCCAGCCACAGCTTGCGGATCTCCGCAAAGCCGCGGCCATTGTCCCAGATGCCGAGGAACTCGACCCAGGCGTCGGACAGCGCCGAGAACAGCTCTTCCGCGCTGATCTGGACGCCGAGCGCGGCCAGCGACACGGCCGGCGTCGGCGTGCCCTCCGGCGCCGCCACGACGTTGGTGCCGATGCCGACGACGACGGCGAGACGATCGCCGATGGCCTCGGCTTCGAGGCCAATGCCGACCAGCTTCTTGCCGCCCGCGAGGACGTCATTCGGCCATTTCAGGGCGTATCTGGGCCGCTCAGGACCAAGCCGCAATGCGGCCTCGAGGCTAACCTTCTCCAGGGCAGCCTCTTCCGCGAGCCCCGCCGCAAACCCGATGGTGGCGGCAACCGCAGGCGCTATGTCCAGCACCTCGAGGACGCTGGCAGCCAGATTGCCCTTTGGCGCGATCCAGGCACGCTGGCGCCGGCCGCGGCCGGCGGTCTGGTCGGAGGTGACGAACCACATCGGGCCGCGTTCGCCGGCCCGCGCGTGCTCGATGGCGTCGGTGTTGGTCGAACCGGTCCGTTCGAAAGCCGCGAGCTTGTAGCCCGCCGAGAGTGCGCGAGGACCGAGCGCGAACCCCATCCTAAAACAGCGACTTTGCCGCGGCGGAGGCGACGCTCACCACCGGGCCCGCGAACAGCGCGAAGAGGATGTTGAACAGGCCAAAGACAGCCAGCACAGTCTTCACCTCGACGCGCACCGGATCGACCTGACCGGCCGGCTCGTCGAAGTACATCGTCTTGACGATGGTCAGGTAGTAGTAGGCGCCCACGACGCTGGTCAACACGCCGATGACGGCGAGCGTGAACAGGTTCGCCTTGATGGCGGCGACGAAGACGTACCATTTGGCGAAGAAGCCGGCGAGCGGCGGGATTCCGGCGAGCGAAAACAGCAGCATCGCGAACATGAAGGCGAGCAGCGGATTGGTCCGCGACAGACCGGCGAAATCGCTGATCTTCTCGACGGCCTGGCCGTTGCGCTTCATCGCCAGAATGACCGAGAACGAGCCGAGCGTCATCGCGACATAGATCACGATGTACATCAAGACGCCCTGCGCGCCTTCGACCGTGCCGGAGGCGAGGCCGACCAGGGCAAAGCCCATGTGGCCGATCGAGGAATAAGCCATCAGGCGCTTGATGTTGGACTGGCCGATCGCGGCGAAAGAGCCGAGCGCCATCGAGGCGATTGCCACGAACACCAGGATCTGCTGCCACTGCGAGACGATGCCGGGGAACGCGGTCAGCGTGACGCGCGTGAAAACGGCGAGCGCGGCCACCTTCGGCGCCGAGGCGAAGAAGGCGGTGACCGGCGTCGGCGCGCCCTCGTAGACGTCAGGCGTCCACATGTGGAACGGCACGGCCGAGACCTTGAAGCAGAGGCCGGCGAGCAGGAAGACCAGGCCGAACACCAGGCCGATATTCGAGACCGTCGCGGCCGCCGCGATGCCGGTGAAGCTGACCGTGCCGGTGAAGCCGTAGACCAGCGAGGAGCCGTACAGCAGCATGCCCGACGACAACGCGCCGAGCACGAAGTACTTCAGGCCCGCTTCGGTCGACTTGGCGTTGTCGCGGTTCGAGGCCGCCACGACATAGAGCGCGAGCGACATCAGCTCGAGGCCGAGATAGAGCGAGATCAAATCGCCCGCCGAGATCAGCACCATCATGCCGAGCGTCGAGAGCAGCACCAGGATCGCGTATTCGAAGATCCGGCGCGACGGGTCCGACAGGAACTCGGTCGACAGCACCAGCGTCACCGCCGAGCCGATCAAGGCCAGGATCTTCATGAAGCGCGCGAAGTCGTCGACGATGAAGCTGCCGCCGAAGGTGACGTGCTTGCCCGCAGGCTGCGCGTAGACGAGCACGCCGACCACGACCAGCAGCAGGACCGAAAGCGTCGTGACGGTCCTGGTGGTCTCCTGCCCGCGATAGGCCCCCAGCATCAAGAGTGCCATGGCGCCGACCGCGAGCACAATCTCGGGCAGCACCGGCGCCAGTTGATAACCTGCAGTCTCAAAGCTCATGGCGATATCCTGACCTGCCCGATCACTGGAGCAGTGCGGCGGCCTTCACGGCCGTCACAGCGGTGTTGTAATTGTTGACGAGTTGCTGGACCGAGACGGCCGACATATCGAGCACCGGCTTCGGATAGACGCCGAACAGGATCGTCAGCGCGATCAGCGGGAACAGCGTCACGCACTCGCGGAAAGTGAGATCCTTCATGCTCGCCAGCGACGGCTTGACCAGCGCCCCGAACACAACCTTGCGGTACAGCCACAGCGCGTAGCAGGCCGACAGGATCACGCCGAAGGTCGCGAAGAACGCGGTCGGGATCGAGACCTTGAAGGTGCCGAGCAGCGTCATGAACTCGCCGACGAAGCCGGAGGTGCCGGGCAGACCGACATTGGCCATGGTGAAGATCATGAAGGTCAACGCGTAGAGCGGCATCCGGTTGACGAGGCCGCCATAGGCCGCGATCTCGCGGGTGTGCATGCGGTCGTAGACGATGCCGACGCAGAGGAACAGCGCGCCGGAGACGATGCCGTGCGAGATCATCTGGAACATGCCGCCGGCGACGCCCTGCATGGTGCCGGCGAAGATGCCCATGGTGACGAAGCCCATATGCGCCACTGACGAGTACGCAATCAGCTTCTTCATGTCCTCCTGCATCAGGGCGACCAGCGAGGTGTAGATGATGGCGATGGCCGAGAGCGTGAAGATCAGCGGCGCGAAGTCGTGCGAGGCCAGGGGGAACATCGGCAGCGAGAAGCGCAGGAAGCCATAGCCGCCCATCTTCAGCAGGATCGCGGCCAGAACCACCGAGCCCGCGGTCGGCGCCTCGACGTGGGCGTCGGGGAGCCAGGTGTGCACCGGCCACATCGGCATCTTCACCGCGAACGACGCGAAGAAGGCGAGCCACGCCCAGGTCTGCAGGGATCGCGGCACGGCGGTGTGCATCAGGGTCGGGATGTCGGTGGTGCCGCCGTTCCAGTACAGCGCCATGATGGCGAGCAGCATCAGCACCGAGCCGAGCAGCGTGTAGAGGAAGAACTTGAACGACGCGTAGACCCGGCGCGGACCGCCCCAGACGCCGATGATCAGGAACATCGGGATCAGGCCGCCCTCGAAGAACAGGTAGAACAGCACGAGATCGAGCGCCGAGAAGGTGCCGATCATCAGCGTTTCCAGGATCAGGAACGCCATCATGTATTCGCGGACGCGGTTGGTGATCGCCTTCCAGCTCGCGATGATGCAGAACGGCATGATGGCGGTGGTCAGGATCACCAGCGGCAGCGAGATGCCGTCGACGCCCATGTGGTAGGTGATGCCGGTGGCGAGCCAGTTCGCCTTCTCGACGAACTGGAAGTCGGCGCTCGACGGATCGAAGCGCATCACCAGGATCACCGACACCGCGAAGGTGATCAGCGTGGTCCACAGCGCGATCCAGCGCGCATTGCGCCGGGCCGCCTCGTCATCGCCTCGGCTGAGATAGACGATCAGCGCGCCAACCAGCGGCAGGAACGTCGTGACCGAAAGGATTGGCCAGGTTGTCATTTACTGGCCTCCAAAGCCGAACATGAACCAGGTGATCAGGCCGGCGGCGCCGATCAGCATGGCGAACGCGTAGTGATAGAGATAGCCGGTCTGGATCTTCACCACGTTGCGGGTGACGTCCAGCACGCGGGCCGAGATACCGTCGGGACCGAGACCGTCGATGATGAAGCCATCACCCTTCTTCCAGAGCTGATAGCCGATCCACTTCGCCGGGCGGACGAAGATGAGATCGTAGAGCTCGTCGAAGTACCATTTGTTGAGCAGGAACTGGTACAGCATCGGCTGCGTGTTCGCGAGCTCGACCGGCAGATAGGGCCGGCGGATGTAGAACAGATACGACACCAGGAAGCCCAGCACCATCATCACCGTCGGCAGGATGGCGATGGTCTCGGGGATGTGGTGCATCTCCTCGATGATGTGCGGGTTCATCTTCACGGACTCGCGGAAGAACTCCTCGACGCCGTGACCGGCGAACAGCTCCTTGAACGGGAAGCCCGCGACGATCGAGCCGACCGCGAGAACGCCGATCGGGATCAGTATCCAGAGCGGAGCCTCATGCGCGGCCTCGTAGTGATGCTCGTCATGGGGCTCGCCGTGGAAGGTCTTGAAGATCAGGCGCCAGGAGTAGAACGAGGTCAGGCCGGCGGCGACGACCGTCATCAGGAAGCCGTACATCGCGAACGGATTATGCGAGGCGTAGGCGGACTCGATGATGGCGTCCTTGGAGAAATAGCCCGCCGTGAGCGGGAAGCCCGTGAGCGCCAGCGTGCCGATCACCATCACCGCATAGGTGTAGGGGATCTTGCGCCAGAGGCCGCCCATGTTGCGGATGTCCTGCTCGTGGTGCATCGCGTAGATCACCGAGCCGGAGCCCAAGAACAGCAGCGCCTTGAAGAAGGCGTGCGTGAACAGGTGGAACATGCCGACCGAATAGGCCCCTGCTCCCATCGCCACGAACATGTAGCCGAGCTGCGAACAGGTCGAGTACGCGACGATGCGCTTGATGTCGTTCTGGACGAGGCCGATGGTGGCGGCGAAGAACGCCGTGGTGGCGCCGAAGAACATCACGACGGCCTGCGCGTTCGGGGCGAGCTCGAACAGCGGCGACAGGCGCGCCACCATGAACACGCCGGCGGTGACCATGGTCGCGGCGTGGATCAGCGCGGAGACCGGGGTCGGGCCTTCCATCGCGTCCGGCAGCCAGGTGTGCAGCAGGAACTGCGCCGACTTGCCCATCGCGCCCATGAACAGCAGGAGGCAGGTCAGGGTCAGCGCGTCGGCGTGCCAGCCGAGGAAGTCGATGGTCTTGCCGGTCAGGCTCGGAGCTGCATGGAAGATGGTCTCGAAATCGGTCGAGCTCGTCAGCATGAAGATCGCGAAAATGCCGAGCGCGAAGCCGAAATCGCCGACGCGGTTGACCACGAAGGCCTTGATCGCCGCCGCGTTCGCCGACGGCTTCTGGTACCAGAAGCCGATCAGGAGATAGCTGGCGAGACCCACGCCTTCCCAGCCGAAGAACAGCTGCACGAGGTTGTCGGCCGTCACCAGCATCAGCATGGCGAAGGTGAACAGCGAGAGATAGCCGAAGAAGCGCGGCCGATACGGATCCTCGTCCATGTAGCCGATGGAATAGAGGTGCACGAGCGAGGACACGGTCGTCACCACCACCAGCATCACGGCGGTGAGCGTGTCGACCCGCAGCGTCCAGTAGACCTGGAGGTCGCCCGACATGATCCAGGGCAACAGCGGAATGCGCATGTCGTGGTGCATGAAGCCGACATCGACCAGCGTCATCCAGGACAGCGCCGCCGAGACGAACAGCAGCGCGGTCGTGATCAGCTCGGCGCCCCGCGAGCCCGCGGCCGGCGGCTCGACCGGGCCATGGCCGTGGTCATCATGACCGTGATCGTCGTGACCATGGTCGTCATGGGCCGCCGACGCGTGCGCGTCGCCGTGGCCATGATCGCCGTGATGCTCGACCTCATCGCCCGAGGGGTTGCGGGCATGCGCGCCGAATAGCGCGATCAGGCCAGCAAGGATGGCGCCCAGCAGAGGCAGAAAGACAATCGCCTGAACCATGACTGAGCTCAGCCCTTCATCAGATTGACGTCCTCAACCGCGATCGAGCCGCGGTTGCGGAAATAGACCACCAGGATGGCGAGACCGATCGCGGCTTCCGCGGCCGCAACAGTCAGCACCAGCAATGCGAAGACCTGGCCGACGATGTCGCCGAGGAAGGTCGAGAACGCGACGAGGTTGATGTTGACCGAGAGCAGGATCAGCTCGATCGACATCAGGATGACGATGATGTTCTTGCGGTTCAGGAAGATGCCGAGGATCCCGAGCGTGAACAGGATCGCGCCGACCGCCAGATAATGTCCGAGCCCGATCGTCATTTCACCCACTCCGCCGCGTCGCTGTCCTGGAGCCCCTGCCCCGACGCCACCTTGCGCATCGCCATCGCCATCTCGGGCGTGCGTGCATTCTGAACGTTGATGTCCTGCCGCTTCACGTTCGCCTTGTGGCGCAGCGTCAGCACGATGGCGCCGATCATGGCGACCAGCAGCACCATGCCCGCGAGCTGGAAGTAGTGGATGTACTTCGTATAGAGCACGAGCCCGAGCGCCTCGGTGTTGCTGACATTGGTCGGGATCGCCGCCGTGATCGTCTTGGAGACGCCGGGGTTGATGACCCAGAAGCCGACGGTGAGCAGCAGCTCGAACAGGAAGATGCCGCCGATCACGAGGCCCACCGGCAGGTACTCGATGAAGCCCTCGCGCAGCTCGAGGAAGTCGACGTCGAGCATCATGATCACGAACAGGAACAGCACCGCGACGGCGCCGACGTAGACGACAATCAGGATCATCGCGAGGAATTCGGCGCCCATCAGCACGAACAGGCCGGAGGCGTTGACGAAGGCCAGGATCAGGTACAGCACGGAGTGCACGGGATTGCGCGAGACAATCACCATCACCGCCGAGGCGACGCAGACGCCGGCGAAGAGATAGAAGAACAGCGCGGGAAGGATCATGCTCTCATCTCACCGGTACGGCGCGTCGAGCTCGATCGCTTTCGCGATCTCGCGTTCCCAGCGGTCGCCATTGGCGAGCAGCTTGGCCTTGTCATAGAACAGTTCCTCGCGGGTCTCGGTCGCGAACTCGAAGTTCGGACCTTCGACGATGGCGTCGACCGGACAGGCCTCCTGGCAGAGGCCGCAATAGATGCACTTCACCATGTCGATGTCGTAGCGCACGGTGCGGCGGGTGCCGTCGTTGCGGCGCGGGCCGGCCTCGATGGTGATGGCCTGCGCCGGGCAAATGGCTTCGCACAGCTTGCAGGCGATGCAGCGCTCTTCGCCGTTCGGATAACGGCGCAGCGCATGCTCGCCGCGGAAGCGCGGCGAGATCGGGCCCTTCTCGAAGGGATAGTTCAGCGTCGGCTTCGGCTGGAAGAAATAGCGCATGGCGAGGAAGAACGCCGAGACGAATTCCGACAGCAGGAGCGAGCGTGCAGTGGCGTTGATGTTGATACCCATGACGGCCCTCACTTCGGCGCGATGCCGGCGAAATGCAGCACACCGGCCACCACGACCACCATCGCCAGCGACAGCGGCAGGAACACCTTCCAGCCGAGGCGCATCAATTGGTCGTAGCGGTAGCGCGGCACGATCGCCTTTGCCATCGCGAACAGGAAGAACATGAAGAACACTTTGAGCGAGAACCAGATGATCCCCGGCACCCAGTTGAAGGGCGGCAGATCCACCGGCGGCAGCCAGCCTCCGAGGAACAGGATCGTCGCCAGCGCGCACATCGTGACGATCGCGACATACTCGCCGAGCATGAACAGCAGATACGGCGTCGAGCCGTATTCGACCATGAAGCCGGCGACGAGCTCTGATTCAGCTTCCACGAGGTCGAACGGCGGACGGTTGGTTTCCGCCAACGCCGAGACGTAGAAGATCACGAACATCGGGAACAGCGGCCACACATACCAGTTCAGGATGGTGAGCTGCGGCAACCCGATCAGGCTGGCAAGGCCACGGGCATGCTGGGCCTCGACCACGGCCGACAGGTTCAGCGTGCCGGCGCAGAGCAGCACCGTGATGATGACGAAGCCGATCGAGACCTCGTAGGACACCATCTGCGCCGCCGAGCGCAGCGCGGCCAGGAACGGGTATTTCGAGTTCGACGACCAGCCGGCCATGATGATGCCGTAGATCGACAGCGACGAGATCGCGAAGATGAAGAGCACGCCGACATTGATGTCGGAGATCACCCAGCCGAGATTGGTCGGGATCACCGCCCAGGCGGCGAGCGCGAGCACGCATGAGACCAAGGGAGCAAGGAGAAACACGCCCTTGTTGGCGCCGGACGGGATGATCGGCTCCTTCAGCACGAACTTCAGCAGGTCGGCGAAGGACTGCAGCAGGCCCCAGGGGCCGACCACGTTCGGGCCGCGGCGGATCTGCACCGCCGCCCAGATCTTGCGGTCGGCGAGCAGGATGTAGGCGATCGCGACCAGCAGGACGACGAGCACCAGGACGCTCTCCGCGACCATGATGATCAGCGGCCAGAGGAAACCGGTCCAGAATGCGCTTTCGAAGAATTCCATCGGCTCACTCCGCTGCGGTCAGCATCTGCCCGGAGGCAAGCCGCGAGCATTCCGCCATCACGGCGGACGCACGCGCGATTGGGTTGGTCAAATAGAAGTCCTCGATCGCCGGCCTGAACGGCGCCTTCTCCGGCGAGCCGCCCTTCCCCGCCAGCTTCTTGATCTGCTCGGCGGAGCCGGCCTCGATCTGGTCGAGACGGATCAGGTGCGGCACGGCCTTGAAGATCGCTTGGCGCAGCGCCGACAGTGAGTCGTAGCCGAGCTTCTTGCCGAGCGCTTCCGACAGCGCGCGGACGATCGCCCAGTCCTCGCGGGCTTCGCCCGGCGGGAACGCAGCGCGGCCGGTCATCTGCACGCGGCCTTCGGTGTTGACGTAGATCGCGGACTTCTCGGTGTAGGCGGCGGCCGGCAGGATGACGTCGGCGCGATGCGCGCCGCGGTCGCCATGGGTGCCGATATAGACGACGAAGGTGCCGTCCGACGGCTTGATCTCGTCGGCGCCGAGCAGGAACAGCAGGTCCAGCGTGCCGAAGGTCGTCATCTGCGCGGCGTTCAGCCCGCCCGCACCGGCGACAAAGCCGATATCGAGCGCACCGACGCGCGAGGCGGTCTCGTGCAGCACGCCGAAGCCGTTCCAGCCGTCCTTCACCGCGCCGACATCGAGCGCGAGCTTGGCGGCGGCGGCGAGAATGGCGGCGCCGTCGTGACGCGAGGCCGCGCCTGCGCCGACCAGGATGATCGGGTTCTTGGCGTTCTTCAGCACGTCCATGAAGGAGTGCTTGCCAGCCGCGAGCTCGCCGAGCGTCTCGGTGCCCGCACCCAGATGATCATAGTCGTAGGTCAGGTCGACCTTGGCGCCGATCACGCCGACCTTGAAGCCGCCGGCGCGCCAGCGCTTGCGGATGCGGGCGTTGAACACGGCCGCTTCCTTGCGCGGATTGGCGCCGATGATGAGCAGCGCATCGGCCTGCTCGACGCCGACCAGCGTCGGATTGAAGATGTAGGAGCCGCGGCCGAGCGCGGGATCGAAGGCGTCGCCGCCCTGCACCGCCAGATTGCCCGAGCCGTACTTGGCGAGCAGGTCCTTCAGCGCGAACATCTCTTCGACGCCGGCGAGGTCACCGGCGATCGCGCCGATGCGCTTGCCGTCGGTGCGCGCCGCCTTCGCGGCGATCGCGGCAAAGGCTTCCGGCCAGCTCGCCGCGCGCAGCTTGCCGGCTTCGCGGATATAGGGCCGGTCGAGGCGCTGGGTGCGCAGGCCGTCAACGACGTGACGGGTCTTGTCGGAGATCCACTCCTCGTTCACGGCCTCGTTGATGCGCGGCAGCACGCGCATCACCTCACGGCCGCGGGTGTCGACGCGGATCGCCGAACCGATGCCGTCCATCACGTCGATCGACTGGGTCTTGCCGAGCTCCCACGGGCGCGCCGCGAAGGCATAGGGCTTCGAGGTCAGCGCACCGACCGGGCAGATGTCGACGAGATTGCCCTGCAATTCGGACGTCAGCGCGTGCTCGAGATAGGTCGTGATCTCCATGTCCTCGCCGCGGCCGGTGGCGCCCATCTCGGGCGCGCCGGCGACTTCCGCCGAGAAGCGGACGCAGCGCGTGCACTGGATGCAGCGGTTCATCGAGGTCTTGACCAGCGCGCCGAGGTACTTGTCCTCGACGGCGCGCTTGTTCTCGGCGAAGCGGCTGGTGTCGACACCATAGCCCATCGCCTGATCCTGAAGGTCGCACTCGCCACCCTGGTCGCAGATCGGGCAGTCCAGCGGATGGTTGATGAGAAGGAATTCCATCACGCCTTCGCGCGCCTTCTTCACCATCGGCGAACGCGTGGAGATTTCCGGCGGCTCGCCCTTGGGGCCCGGACGGCAATCGCGCACGCCCCAGGCGCAGCTTGCGACCGGCTTCGGGCCGCCCTTCACTTCGACGAGGCACATCCGGCAATTGCCGGCGATCGACAGCCGCTCGTGATAGCAGAAGCGCGGAATCTCGGCGCCGGCCGCCTCGCAGGCCTGAAGCAGCGTGAATTCGGCGGGGACATCGATCTCTTTGCCGTCGATGATGAGCTTGGTCATTTCTCTTACTCCGCCGCGACCATGTTCACGGGATCGCGGACGCCGATATCGTCGATGTCAGCCTTGTGTGAATACTGGTCGATGCGCGCCTCGATCTCGTGACGGAAATGCGCGATCAGGCCCTGGATGGGCCAGGCGGCTGCGTCGCCGAGCGCGCAGATGGTGTGGCCTTCGACCTGCTTGGTGACTTCGAGCAGCATGTCGATTTCGCGCTTGTGGGCGCGGCCGTCGGCCATGCGGGTCAAGACGCGCCACATCCAGCCGGTGCCTTCGCGGCATGGCGTGCACTGGCCACAGCTCTCATGCTTGTAGAAATAGGAGATGCGGGCGATGGAGCGGATCAAATCGGTCGACTTGTCCATCACGATCACGGCCGCGGTGCCGAGACCCGAGCGCAGCTTGCTCAAGCTGTCGAAATCCATCGGCGTGTCGATGATCTGCTCGGCCGGCACCATGCGCACCGAGGAGCCACCGGGGATCACGGCCTTGAGGTTGTCCCAGCCGCCGCGGATGCCGCCGCAATGCTTCTCGATCAGCTCACGGAACGGAATGCCCATGGCCTCTTCGACGTTGCAGGGCCGCTCGACATGGCCGGAGATGCAGAACAGCTTGGTGCCGACATTGTTCGGACGGCCGATGCCGGCGAACCAGGCCGCGCCGCGGCGCAGGATGTCGGGCGCAACCGCGATCGACTCGACATTGTTGACGGTGGTCGGGCAGCCGAACAGGCCGACATTGGCCGGGAACGGCGGCTTCAGCCGCGGCTGGCCCTTCTTGCCTTCGAGGCTTTCGAGCAGCGCGGTCTCCTCGCCGCAGATATAGGCCCCGGCGCCGTGAGCAACGTAGATGTCGAACGGCCAGCCGTTGACGTTGTCCTTGCCGACGAGCTTCGCCTCATAGGCTTGGTCGATCGCGGCCTGGAGATGCTCGCGCTCGCGGATGAACTCGCCGCGGACATAGATGTAGCAGGCATGCGCGTTCATCGCGCAGCTCGCGATCAGGCAGCCCTCGATCAGGAGATGCGGATCGTGCCGCATGATCTCGCGATCCTTGCAGGTGCCGGGCTCGGATTCGTCGGCGTTGACGACGAGATAGCTCGGCCGGCCGTCGGTCGATTCCTTCGGCATGAACGACCATTTCAGGCCGGTCGGGAAGCCGGCGCCACCGCGCCCGCGCAGGCCCGAAGCCTTCATCTCGTTGATGATCCAGTCACGGCCCTTGTCGATGATATTCTTCGTACCATCCCAGGCGCCGCGGCGCCGCGCGCCCTCGAGCCCCCAGTCATGGAGGCCGTAGAGGTTCTTGAAGATGCGGTCCTTGTCCTCGAGCATTTCAGTGCTTTCCGATCAACGATTGGACTGCTTGTAGGCAAGTCCGGCGGCGCAGACGGCGAAGGTCAACGCCCAGAGTAGGCTGCTCTCCTGCGTCGCGTTCATCACGAAGCGCTGCAGCAGGAACATGAAGGCGGCCGCGACCGCGGCGTGCATGGCGACGAAGCCCCATTTGTTCACGGCCTCGTTCCCTCCAATTGCGGGGAGATCGCGCATCAGGTGATCTCCTTCAGCGTGGTCGGCCCACCCGTCGGCGCCGAGAACTGGCGGCCGTTCTGCGGACCGGGCTTCGGCGGATTGCCCGAGGCGAAGCCGTCGAGCACCTTGCCAAAGGTTTCCTTGGTCAAATCCTCATAGGTGTCCTTGCCGATCAGCACCATCGGCGCATTCACGCAGGCACCGAGACATTCCACCTCTTCCCAGCTGAAATTGCCGTCCTTGGAGAGATGGAACGGCTCGTGGTGGATGCGGTGCTCGCAGACGTGGATGAGGTCCTCGGCGCCGCGCAGACGGCACGGCGTGGTGCCGCAGACCTGGACATGGGCCTTCTTGCCGACGGGAGCGAGCTGGAACATCGTGTAGAAGGTCGCGACCTCGAGCACGCGGATATAGGGCATGTCGAGCAGATCGGCGACGGCGCGGATCGCGGCTTCCGACACCCAGCCGTCGTGCTGTTCCTGGACGCGCCAGAGGATGGCGATGACAGCGGAGGCTTGCCGGCCGGCCGGATATTTCGCGATCTGCTGCTTGGCGAACGCGAGGTTCTCCTCCGTGAACGCAAAGCTCGCGGGCTGGACTTCCTTCGGTGCTAATCGGCGAACGGACATCTCTTATCTCTCACTGCATACGGCGCGCGGTTTTCGCATTCAGGGCATCGATCCTGTCCTGCCAGAATGCGCTTGCGGTGCCGAAAACGTTGTAGCCGACGTGGGTCGAGACCTTGATGCGGTCGAGGATCGACAACTCGGTCACGGTCTCCATCCGGTTGCTGCGCGGATCGAACACGATCAGCCTCAGCGGCGTCTGTTCGAGGATAAAGCGCGACACCGCGTGGCTGCGGTCGCTGCCGTGCTCCTCGCACATGATGACGCTGTCGGTCTCAAGCAGCCGGGCGCCGCCCTTGATCGCCTCGATCTCGACGCCCTCGACGTCGAGCTTGATCAGGTACTTGCCGTGAGCCGCCACCTTGCCGTCATCGATGAGATTGTCGAGCGCGAGAACCGGCACGTCCTCACCGCCCGCCGACGGTGCGCCAGCGATGCTGAAGGCCTCATGCTTGGTGCCTGACAGCCGCGCGGTACCGCGCGCCGCGCCGATCGCGCATTTCAGCGTCTCGAAGCGGTTGCCGTTGACGCGGGCGTTGTTGGCAAGCTTCGGATAGTTCTGTCCCGACGGCTCGATCGCGATCGCCTTGTGCGATCCGAACGGCCTGCTCGACACCAGCACCGACCAGTAGCCGTAATTGGCGCCGCAATCGAGCAGCGTGTAGTCGACGTCGATGGAGTCGGCGAACAGGACCTCCAGCTCGTCCTCGTAATTGTAGGAGCGGTTGAGCAGCTTGCTCCAATAGCCGTCGCCGTAGGGGAATTCGAACACGGCGTCGGGATTGAGCCTGATCGCGATGTTGCGCTCGGGCAGCGTCTTCCGCAGCAGGTTCGCGCAGGCGATGTAGCCCATGTGCGAGAAATGCGAGGAGATCTTCGATCCCGTCACCAGCGCCAAGGCAGCCGTCCGCTCCCACAGGTTGGCCCCTTCAAGGGCCCCCGAGGCACGGTCAAACTGGATTGGCGCCTGCGCCATCACCGATCGACCTCTCCGAACACGATGTCGAGCGAGCCGAGGATCGCCGAGACGTCGGCGAGCAGATGGCCGCGGCAGATGTGGTCCATCGCCTGCAGATGCGCAAAGCCCGGCGCGCGGATCTTGCACTTGTAGGGCTTGTTGGTGCCGTCGGAGATCAGATAGACGCCGAACTCGCCCTTCGGCGCCTCGACCGCGGCGTAGACTTCGCCGGCCGGCACGTGGACGCCCTCGGTGTAGAGCTTGAAGTGATGGATCAGCGCTTCCATCGAGCGCTTCATCTCGCCGCGGCGCGGCGGCGCGACCTTGTTGTCTTCGACGACGACAGGCCCCTTCCCGTCGGCTGCGTTCAGCTTCTGGATGCACTGCTTCATGATGCGCACGGACTGGCGCATCTCTTCCATGCGGATCAGGTAGCGATCGTAGCAGTCGCCGTTCTTGCCGATCGGGATGTCGAAATCCATCTCGGCGTAGCATTCATAGGGCTGCGACTTGCGCAGGTCCCAGGCCGCGCCCGAGCCGCGCACCATGACGCCCGAAAAACCCCACTCCCAGGCTTCCTTGAGCGGCACCACGCCGATGTCGACGTTGCGCTGCTTGAAGATGCGGTTGGCGGTGAGGAGACGATCGAGGTCGTCCACGACCTTCAGAAACGGATCGCACCAGGCCTCGATGTCGTCGACCAGCTTCTGCGGCAGGTCCTGATGCACGCCGCCGACGCGGAAGAAGGCTGCGTGCATACGGCTGCCCGAGGCGCGCTCGTAGAACACCATCAGCTTCTCGCGCTCTTCGAAGCCCCACAGCGGCGGGGTCAGCGCGCCGACGTCCATCGCCTGCGTGGTGACGTTGAGGAGGTGCGAGAGGATGCGGCCGATCTCGCAATAGAGCACGCGGATCAGCTGGCCGCGGCGCGGCACCTCGATGCCGAGCAGCTTCTCAGCCGCCATGCAGAAGGCGTGCTCCTGGTTCATCGGCGCGACGTAGTCGAGCCGGTCGAAATACGGGATCGCCTGCAGATAGGTCTTCTGCTCGATCAGCTTCTCGGTGCCGCGGTGAAGCAGGCCGATATGGGGATCGACACGGGCGACGATTTCGCCGTCAAGCTCCAGGACCAGACGCAGCACGCCGTGCGCAGCCGGATGCTGGGGCCCGAAGTTGATGGTGAAATTGCGAAGCTGTTCGGGTTGCTCGTTCATGATCAGACCTTCGGTCCCGCCTTCTCGTCACCGGGAAGCGGATAGTCCGCCCCTTCCCACGGCGAGAGGAAATCGAACTTGCGGAATTCCTGGTTGAGCCGGACGGGCTCGTACACCACCCGCTTCTCCTGGTCGTCGTAGCGAACCTCGACGAAACCGGTGGTCGGGAAATCCTTGCGCAGCGGATGCCCCTCGAAACCGTAATCGGTCAGCAGGCGGCGCATGTCGGGGTGACCGACGAAGAACACGCCATAGAGGTCGTAGGCCTCGCGCTCGAACCAGTCCGCGCCCGGGAATACGTCGATCAACGACGGCACCTGCGTGGTCTCGTCGGCCTGGGCCTTGAGCCGGATCCGCGCGTTCAGGGTCGGAGACAGGAAGTGGTAGATCACGTCGAAGCGCTTTTCGCGCGACGGATAGTCTGCGGCCGTGATGTCGGTGAAGTTGATGAACCGGCATTTCGGATCGTCGCGGAGGTACTTGACCACCTCGACGATCTTGCTGACCTCGACATCCACCGTGAGCTGGTTGAAGGCAACCGAATGACCGATGGCGGCGCCCGGAAGCGCGCTAACGATCGTCTGCCCCAGGGCGTCGAGCTTGGCGTCGTCCATGACGTAAAACCTTAGCGTTCGATGGTGCCGGTGCGGCGGATCTTCTTCTGCAGCAGCAGCACGCCGTAGAGCAGCGCTTCCGCCGTGGGCGGGCAGCCCGGCACGTAGATGTCGATCGGCACGATCCGGTCGCAGCCGCGCACGACCGAATAGGAATAGTGGTAGTAGCCGCCGCCATTGGCGCAGGAGCCCATCGAGATGACGTAGCGTGGCTCGGGCATCTGGTCGTAGACCTTGCGCAGCGCAGGCGCCATCTTGTTGGTCAGCGTGCCGGCGACGATCATCACGTCGGACTGGCGCGGCGAGGCGCGCGGGGCGAAGCCGAAGCGCTCGACGTCGTAGCGCGGCATCGAGACCTGCATCATCTCGACCGCGCAGCAGGCGAGACCGAAGGTCATCCACATCAGCGAGCCGGTACGGGCCCAGGTGATGAGGTCGTCGGTCGCGGCCACGAAGAAGCCCTTGTCGGACAGCTCGGAGTTGACCTCGAGGAAAAACGGATCGTTGGCGCCAACCGGCCTGCCGGTCGACGGATCAAGGATGCCCTTGGGGGCCGGCGCGACGACCGGACCTGTGGACGATGCAGGGTTCAATCCCATTCCAGTGCTCCTTTCTTCCATTCATAGGCGAACCCAACCGTGAGCACGCCGAGGAACACCACCATGGACCAGAAGCCGGTCGCGCCAAGCTTGCCGAACGCCACCGCCCAGGGAAACAGGAACGCCACCTCGAGGTCGAAGATGATGAAGAGGATGGCGACCAGATAGAAGCGGACGTCGAACTTCATGCGAGCGTCGTCGAAGGCGTTGAAACCGCACTCATACGCCGACAGCTTTTCCGGGTCCGGCTGCTGGAACGCCACGATGAAGGGCGCGATCAGCAGCACGAGGCCGATGAGGCCCGCTACCCCTATAAAGACGACGAGTGGAAGATAGTTCTGCAGAATGCCGCTCATTGACGAGCCCTTTTTCCCGCAGCCTCGGGACAGCCACGGATTCGTCCAGTTTGGAATTGTTCTGAGCCTTAGCGCAGTGCACCAATGGGCGCAAGACACGCTCTTTTTAGGCCCTTTGCCGCCCCCAGAACGATAGAAATCCCGGAATCGCCCCGCGGCTGGTATGGAGCAGATCGCCAATCCCAGCAAGGGCGGCCACAGTTTTGCAGGGCAGCCGTTCGAGGATTGCGGCACACGGGCCGAGGCAGCTATTTGCCGCGTGTCGTCCGCGATAATTGCCCGGTTTTCTGGGTGCGGCAGCGCACCCAAACCCAGGCAATGACCAGCACCGGGGCCCCCACCGTCACCCAGGCGACATACTGGCCGACCGTTCCCCAGAGCAGCGCAGCCAGCAGGCCGGTGATGGTCGCAGCCGCGAGCAGGATGGGTGCAGCAAAGACACGTATCCACAGGCCCGAGCGATCAGAGGAGCCATGCATCACGACGGGACCGGGGTTCGTCTGGCGAATGCGTCGGTCCGGGCGGGCGCGCGCTTGCGCCTCCGTGCCAGCCAGAGATAGAGGCCACTGCCGATCACAACGATCGTGAGAATGTCGAGCACGGCCCAGATCACCTTGAGCGGCAACCCGCCATAATCGCCGAAATGCAGCGGCTGCGAGATCAGGAGCGCCTGGAGATAGACCGGCAGCGCCCGGCTGTCGGCGACCTCCCCTGTTTCGCCGTCGAGCAGGACCGGCTTGAGCAGCCGCGCCGTCAGCGCCGTGTCGCCGCGCATGAAGGCGGCGAAGTGGTGCGAGGAGGTGAACGGCGTTCCCGGAAACGCGATGAAGGCAACCTCCATCCCGGGCGCCGTCTGCCTCGCGCGCGCCACAACATCGTCGAGCGAAGCCAGATGCGACGGCGGCGGCTTGCCGGCATAGGGCGCGACCATGCTGGCAAGCTCAGTGGCCTTCCACTGATTGAGCATCAGCTCGGCCCAGGTGTTGACGACGCCGGTGAGGCCAACCACCAGTGCCCAGGCCACCGTCACCACGCCGATCAGATTGTGCCAGTCGAGCCAGCGCACGCGGCGCGAGGCGTGGCCGCGAATGGTGGCAAAACGCAGTCGGCGGGTGAACGGCCAGTACAGCACCACGCCGGAGATGATGGCGATTGCGAACAGCAGGCCCATCCCGCCGAGGAACAGCTTTCCGGGCTGGCCGGCAAACATGTCGGTATGCAGCTTGAGCATGATCAGCATCGGCCCGATGCCGACCGGTCCGAGCAGCTTGGTCGACATCGCATCGAACGCGCGCACGGTCGTGTTGTCGGGCAGCCCGTCGACGGCGCTGTTGGTGAACGCGGTCACGATCCCGGGCTCGTCCTTGTCCCAGGCGATATATTGCAGCACCCGGCCGGGATCGGCGGCGAGCGCGGCGTCGGCGACGGCTTGCGTCGTCGCACGCGCCGCGCCCGCATGAGCTTCGGGCTGGGGGGCATAGCCCAGGAGCTCATCGATCTCGTGATGGAAGATCAGCGGCAGGCCGGTCAGGCAGAGCAGCAGCAGGAAGACGGTCGAGATCAGGCTGGTCCAGGTGTGGACCACGGACCAGAGCCTGACCGTGCGCGCCTTCACGAGGCCCTCCCCTCGCCGGTGCCTACCACTTGTAGGAGACGCTGGCGGTGACGCGCCGGCGGTCGCCGTAGAAGCATGACGAGGCCGCCGCGCAGCTTGCGACATAGATCTTGTCGGTCAGGTTGATCACGTTGATTGCCGTGCGCCAGTTCTGCCACTCGTAGTGGACCGCGAGGTCGCCGAGCACGACCGCGGGAACCTCGAGGGTGTTGGCGGCGTCCGCCCAGGAGGCGCCGACATAGCGCACGCCGCCGCCGAAGCCGAAGCCCGCAAGCGGTCCGTCCTTGAATGTGTAGTCGGCCCAGCCCGAGACCAGGAGCTCAGGCGTGTTGGTCGGCGTCTTGCCGACCAGCGCCGGGTTCAGGTCCCTGCTGGTGAAGAGATGATAGGCCGTGAAGGCGCCGATGAACTTTAACTCCTTCGTCGCATTTGCGACCGCTTCGAGCTCGATGCCGCGCGAGGTCACCTCGCCGGTTTGGTTCTGCAGCGTGGTGATGATCGGATCGGTAGTGGGTACATTCTGGCGCTTCAGGTTGAACACCGAGGCAGTGAAGTAGCCATCAAATCCCTTGGGGGCGACCTTGACGCCGATTTCGGCCTGCTGGCCGGTCTCCGGCTGGAACAGCTGATTTTGCGCGTTGAGCCCGATAATCGGGTTGAAACTCGTCGCGTAGGAGATGTAGGGCGCGATGCCGTTGTCGAAATTGTAGATCAAGCCTGCGCGACCGCTGAACTGGCTGTCATTGTTGCTGGCGAGCGTCGCCCCAGTGTCACGGGCGGCCTGCGTCGTCTCGACCCAGTCGTTGCGGCCGCTCAGCACCAGCGTGAAGTTACCGAGCTTCATCTGGTCCTGGAGGTAGGTGCCGGCCTGCTTCTGCGTGATCAGGAAGTTACGGAACGGCGGGCCTGTGAGCGGGATGTTAATGCCGTAGACCGGATTGAGCACATTGATCGGAGGAACGGTGCCGAAGTTGAAGGCCTGATAGTCGTCGATCTGATAGCCCTTCAGATCGACACCGAACAGCATCGTGTGCCTGACAGGACCGGTGTTGAAGCGATATTCCAGCTGGTTGTCGAGATCGGCCTGGTTGGCGGTGTCCTTCGCATACCAATTGTAGCGACCGAGAGAGGCCGCATTGATATTGTCCCAGCCGTTGCCGATGTAACCGCGATAGGTCAGGTCGATATGCGCAAATCGCGCATTCTGCCGGAACGTTAGATCGTCGGTGACATTGCGCTCGAACTGATAGCCGAGCATCTCCTGCTCGCGCGTGAACTTGTCGACGCTGGGATCGCCGGCGAAGAAGCTGGTCGGGATCTTGCCGAACGGCGCGTTGGTCACCGTGCCCTGGTAAGGCAGGAAGTTGATGCCGCGGGTGTCGGTCTTCGATGCCGACGCCAGAACCGTGAAAGTCGTATCGGCATCCGGCTTCCAGGTGAAGGACGGCGCAATGAAGTAGTTGTTGTCCGGCGTGAAGTTGACCTGCGTGTCGCCGTTCCTGATCTCGCCGACGACGCGGTAGAACAGCTTGCCGTCCTGGGGCTGCGTTGCAACGGGCCCGCCGACATCGAAGCCGACATAGGCGTTGCCGAAATTGTTGACGCCGGTCTCGATGTAGCGGATCGGCTCGGTCGGCGGCATCTTGCTGATGACGTTGACGATGCCGCTCGGGCTCGATCCACCATAGAGCACCGCCGACGGGCCGCGTAACACCTCGACTCGCTCCATATTGGACGGCGGAAGCCGCCAGCTCGCATAGGCCGTGTAGAACAGCTGCGTGCCGTCGAGAAACAGTCCGATGTCGTCGGACTTGAAGCCGCGGATCAGCCACCAATCGTTGCGCGTGTCCGCACCGAAGGTGCCAGCCCGCACGCCAGCGGTGTAGCGCAGAACCTCGTCGAGCTTGGTCGCCTTCTGGTCGCGGATCTGGTCCGCGCCGATCACCGACACCGATTGCGGCGTCTCCATGATCGGCGTGTTGGTCTTAGTGCCCGACGAGCTGCGGTTGGCGACGTAGCCGTTCACCGGACCGCGCGGCGTCTCGACGAAGCCGACATTGCGCTGCTGAAGCGGTCTGCGGCTGGCGGCGGTCTCTACCGACGGCCGCGCCACGCGGCGGGCGGCCGCAGCAGGTGCGCGGCGTCGTGCTTCCGGCGCGTTGACGGTGACCGACGGCAGGTTTTGCGCACCGCCTTGCGCCGAGGACTGCGCAAGCGATGCCTGCGGTACCAATACGAAAGCGGACGCGGTCGCCAAGACGGCCGACCGCAGCATACGAAGACTGTTCAACGCGCACCCCAAGTGTCTATTTGCTTACGTCATGCCATCGTTCCCCCAACGGCATGCGTTTGCGGTGACGCTTAGGTGAGCGCGCGCGAATTCCCTAATTGAAAAGGTCTTAGAAGAACTCTTAGAAGCGATCCAATATTTCCGGAGATTGCTGCGAGATCAGCGTGAAACCTTCTCGGCCTCGAGCATCTTCTCGGCTGTCGCCGTGAGACGGTCGATCTGCGCCAGCAGCGTCTCGAACTCGTCCTTGCTCAACTGTTCGAGCAATTGCCGATTGCGCTCCTGCGCGCCTTCGACGATCGCATCGTGCGCGGCGAGCCCTGCCGCGGTCAGCGCGACCAGCACCTCGCGGCTGTCCTTCGGGTTCGCCGACTTCGCGATCAGCTTGCGCGAGACGAGCTCCGCGAGCGCGCGGCTGATCTGGCCCTTGTCCTGGCCGACGGCTTCGGCGAGCCGCGCCACGCTCATCGGCGGACGGCGACCGAGCGAGGCGACGAGACCGAACTCGACCGAGGACAATCCGGCGAGGCGCTTGTAGCGCAGGATGGCACCGCGCTTGAGCAAATTGGCGAGCACCATCAGCCGTGACGACAGCATCACGGTGATCGGCGCCGGCGAGTGGTTTTCGTCCGCATCGGGCGACGCGTGCCCGTCCCTGCTCGATGTCTGGCTCATGATCCACCTCTGCCAAGAAAGCCGGGGCGTGCCAAGCGCTGGTAGCGCAACCTCCCCAACCTGATTCCAAATGCGATTAAGAGGCATTCTGGAATATCGTTGACATTGTCATCGAATTATTTTTCACTGGGTCACCGCATCAAAACGACCCGGCCACCCAAGGCCAGCGGCGGGAGGAACAGCATGACGATGACCCAGCGGGATCGCGATCTCGGCACCGGCTATGCGATGAAGCCGGCGCATACGCGCATCGAGCTCACCTCAGTCGTGCGCGGCACACCGATGGGAGAATTGCTGCGCCGCTACTGGCATCCGGTCGGGCTCGTCAGCGACGCCACCGACACGCCGAAAAAGGTCCGCGCGATTGGCGAGGATCTGGTGCTGTTCCGCGACAAGCACGGCCGCGCCGGCCTGTTGCACGCGCGCTGCTGCCATCGCGGCACCACGCTCTACTATGGCAAGGTCGAAGAGGACGGCATCCGCTGCTGCTATCACGGCTGGAAGTTCGACACCGAAGGCCATTGCCTCGAACAGCCCTGCGAGCCCGACGGCGGCCAGTTCAAGGACAAGGTGCGCCAGCCCTGGTACCCGGTCGAGGAGCGCTATGGGCTGATCTTCGCCTATATGGGCCCGGCCGAGAAACGCCCGGTGTTGCCGGCTTACGAATGCCTGGAAAACATGGACGAAGGCGAGTTCGTCGAGGCCGACGATTCCTCGATCGGCGGCGGCGGCCCCGCGATCATCCCCTGCAACTGGCTGCAGCATTTCGAGAACGTGGTCGATCCCTATCACGTGCCGGTGCTGCACGGCTCGTTCTCGGGGCCGCAATTCACCAACATGATGGCCTCGATGCCGGAGGTGAAGTTCGACAAGACGCCGCGCGGCATCGCCGTGCGCTCGATCCGCAAGCAGGACGACGGCAAGGTGTTTTATCGCGTCACCGAAGCCGCCCTCCCCACCTTGCGCGTCGTGCCGAACCCGCGCGTGGCGCAATTCGCCCGCGTCGAGTCGATCGGCTGGACGCTGCCGATCGACGACACCTCGTTCCGCATCTACGTTGCGGGCCGCGTCAAGGCTTCCGGCGACATCGGCCGCATGCGCTCGAAGTTCAACGGCAAATTCTGGTGGGACATGACGGAAGCCGAGCACCAGCAATTCCCCGGCGATTACGAGGCCCAGGTCGGCCAGGGCCCGCAGACCATCCACTCCGAGGAGCATTTCGGCCAGAGCGACCGCGGCATCCTGATGATCCGGCGCATGCTGAGCGAGCAACTGGAGGCGATGGAGGCAGACCGCGATCCGATCGGCGTGTCGTTCGACACCAGTGCTGCGCCGGTCGAATTCGAAGCGGGGAATTACATCCGCGAAGGCTGAGTTTTTGTTTGGCGCGTTTTCTTCACGCGAACCGGTATCCACTTCGCTCGAAAACGCTCTCGACCAGCCTCACGAAGGGCTGGACCGGCAACGATAACAAAGACAAATTGGGGGGATGCGATGGTCGATGTGACGTCACAGATGTCGGTGCAGACGACTGCGGCGGCAAAGCCCCCGGCGCGGCGCTATTACGTGCTGGGCCTGCTCACCATCATCTATGCGCTGAACTTCCTCGACCGCACGATCTTCAACGTCCTGATCGAGCCGATCAAGAAGGAGTTTCAGCTCAGCGACACCATGATGGGCCTGCTCGCGGGCTTCGGCTTCGCACTGTTCTATTCCCTGCTCGGCATCCCCATCGCGCGCGTCGCCGACCGGCTCAACCGGCGCAACATCGTCGCGGTGGCCCTTGCGTTCTGGAGTGCGATGACGGCGCTGTGCGGGGCAGCCTCGAGCGTGACCTCGCTGGCGCTGGCGCGCATCGGCGTCGGCATCGGCGAATCCGCGGGCTCGCCCGCCTCGCAATCGATCGTCGCCGATCTCTTCACCAAGAACGAGCGGCCGCGCGCGCTCGGCATCTACGCCATCGGCACCTATCTCGGCGTCTTCCTCGGCTATTTCATCGGCGGCTACGTCAACCAGCACTATGGCTGGCGGATGGCGTTCTATGTCGCCGGCCTGCCCGGCATCCTGCTCGCATTGATTCTTTGGCTGACGATCTCCGAGCCGAAGCGCGGCGCCATGCAGGAGAGTTTCGTGCCGGAGCCGCTCGGGCCGACACTGCGCTTCCTGGCCTCGCAGCAAAGCTTCATCATCGTGCTGATCGGCTTCTGCCTCACCACCTATACGAACTACGCAACGGCGGCCTGGATCCCGCCGTTCCTGGCACGCGTGCACCATCTGTCGAGCGCCGAGATCGGCACCTATGCCGGGACCTTCAAGGGGCTCGCCGGCATGGCCGGCACCCTGCTCGGCGGCTTCGTGGTGGCGCAAATAAGCCGCCGCGACGACCGCTGGAAGCTGTGGGCGCCGGCGATCACCTCAGGGCTGGCCGGCCCGGTGTTCGCGCTGTGCATGCTGACGCAGGATTTCTCGATGATGGTCGCCATGCTGGCGCTGACCTCGTTCCTGGTCGGCTTCCATCTCGGACCGATCTTCGCGATCGCGCAGACGGTGGCCAAGCCGAGCATGCGGGCGCTCGCCTCCGCCCTGATCGCGCTCACCGCCACCTGCTTCGGCCAGGGCGTCGGCCCGCTTGCCGTCGGCATGGTCAACGACGCCCTCAAGGGCACTTATGGCGCGGACGCCGTGCGCTATTCTCTGCTCTCGGCGGCGGTCACGACCACACTGGGCGCCCTGCTGTTCGTCTGGGCGGCCCGCACGATCCGGGGCGATATCGGCCGGGCGGCCGCCTGAGACCCGTTCCGGCCGCCAGCCCGGCGAAACCAAGCGGGCGCATTAATGAAACCATTTTGCGGAACCCGCGAAACCATCCGGAAACAGATGGTCCTTAAGACATGAGCCCATAGACGGCGGCTAAGCCCGTCGGGAGGCTCATATGAACCACTCAATTCACTCGGCTGATCGTGGCACCCACCTGAAGATCGTGGTGGTGGCGCTGGTTGCCGGTATTCTGGTCGCCGGCTTCGGCATCGCAGCCCGCACCAACGTCGATTACAGCCAGACCGCCCAATCGGCTCACGTGATCAAGGCCGGCAAGCCGGTGGCCGTGACCAGCGCAGGCACGTCGGAGATTCGCTGACACGCCCTGTTTCGGGCTGACCGAGGCCGCCGCCTGGCGGCCTTTTTCGTTTTCCAGAGCAATGCTTAGCCGATGCGTCCTGACAAAGCGCAACGTCCTTGACTTCACCAAGCCCCGCCTTTAAGTCCCCCCTCGTTCCGCGCGCTTTCAGCGAACCACGCGGGAGTAGCTCAGTTGGTTAGAGCGCCGGCCTGTCACGCCGGAGGTCGCGGGTTCGAGCCCCGTCTCTCGCGCCATTTTGGCAATCCCTTCATAGTCTTAGCCCGAACTTCCCGATGCCTTTCGCGGCACTATCGGCGATTGCCGGCGTCCGGCGGGAACTCGTGGCATGGTCAGCCCGCGCCCGAATCGTCTACGCCTTCCAGGACTTGGAGGGATCCCCACGCTTGACCGGCTTTTCCGGGGCTTCCCTGTCATTGAGGAGGCCAGACATGGCTAAGAAGGATTCGGCCAAGAAGGATTCGGCGAAGAAGGCAGCCGCTCCCGCCACCATCACGCTCAAGCACCTCGCCGCTGACATCGCGGAGAGCCAGGACCTCTCGAAAAAGCACGCCGAGGCCGTCCTGACCGACATGGTCGATCTGATCGCCAAGCACCTCAAGAAGGGCGACCGCGTCCGCATCGTCGGGCTCGGCATCCTCCAGGTCCGCAAGCGCGCCGCCCGCACCGGCCGCAACCCCACCACCGGCGAGGCGATCCACATCAAGGCCAGCAAGAAGGTCGCCTTCCGCCCGGTCAAGGAGCTCAAGGAAGCGATCTAGCAGCTACGTTTCGTTAAGCCTGATCCGCTTCGTTCCGGCCGCATCACGGCCCGCTTTTCTGATATACCGCCTGCTTCCCCAAGCCTTGCTTCCCCAAGACCCGGCGGTTTGACCAGAAATGTCCTCCCTCTCCTTTTCGCACACCGTGACTGAACGCTTCCTGCGCTACGTCACCATCGACACCCAGTCCGATCCGGAATCCCCGGCCTCGCCCTCGACCGAGAAACAGAAAGATCTCGGCCGCGTGCTCGCCGCCGAGCTGAAGGCCATGGGCGTCGCCGACGCGCATCTCGACGACTTCGGCTACGTCTACGGAACGATCCCGGCCAATACGACCAAGAAGGTGCCGGTGATCTGTTTCTGCTCGCACATGGACACCTCGCCCGACGTGACCGGCAAGGACGTCAAGCCGCAGCTGGTGAAGGACTATCGCGGCGGCGATATCACCCTGCCGGGCGATACCAGCCAGGTGATCCGCTTCACTGAACATCCCGCGCTGAAGAACCAGATCGGCAACGACATCATCACCACCGACGGCACCACGCTGCTCGGCGCCGACAACAAGGCCGGCGTCGCCGAGATCATGGATGCCGCGCATTTCTTCATCAACAACCCCGATGTGAAGCACGGCACCATCAAGATCCTGTTCACGCCGGACGAGGAGATCGGCCGCGGCGTCGACAATGTCGACCTGAAGAAGCTCGGCGCCGATTTCGGCTACACCATGGACGGCGAGAGCGCCGGCAGCGTCGAGGACGAGACCTTCTCGGCCGACGGCGCCACCATCACCATCAACGGCGTCAGCGCCCATCCAGGCTACGCCAAGGGCAAGATGGAGCACGCGATCAAGATCGCAGCCGCCATCATCGAGCGGCTGCCGAAGGAAGGCTGCTCGCCCGAGACGACGTCAGGCAAGCAGGGCTTCCTGCATCCGATCGGCATCGACGGCGCACTGGAGCAGGCGACGCTCTCATTCATCGTGCGCGACTTCACCGAGGAGGGGCTGAAGGAGAAGGAAGTCCTGCTCGAGAACATCGTCAAGGACGTGATGAAGGACTATCCGCGCTCGACCTACAAGTTCGAGGTCAGGGAGCAGTACCGTAACATGAAGCAGGTGATCGACCGTCACCCGCACATCCTCGAATACGCCATCGAGGCGATCCGCCGTGCCGGTCTGCGCCCGATGCGCACCGCGATCCGCGGCGGCACCGACGGCTCGCGCCTGTCCTTCATGGGCCTGCCCTGCCCCAACATCTTCGCCGGCGAGCACGCGTTTCATTCGCGGCTCGAATGGGTCAGCCGGCAGGACATGGAAAAGGCGGTGCAGACGATCGTGCATCTCGCGATGATCTGGGAGGAGAAGGCGTAGGAACGCCGCGCCTCCCGGCGGCAGGGCAAAATAATTCCGAGCCCTGCGGAACGATCCAGTGCGGGGCGCGTTAGCGCCTCAAGTCCCAAGGATGAGAATGTGAGCACATAAGGCCTCAGCCGGTCATCCCCGGGCTGGGGCCTTTCCGTGTTTGGATCGCGCCACCCTCAGGCAGTCACGGCAGCTTGCCCGCCGCGATACTCTGCCCATGCTTGCCGCAGGATTTGCAGCGAAGAGGTCAGGAAGATTCCGGCCATCACGCCGGCGACAGCCAGATCGGGCCATGCCGTCGCGGTTCCGAATACGCCGATGGCAGCGACCATCACGATGACGTTGCCGATCGCGTCATTGCGCGAGCAGAGCCATACCGACCGCACATTGGCATCACCGTCCTTGTAGCGCGCGAGCAAGAGAACCGAGGTCAGGTTCGCTGCCAGCGCGGCCAGGCTCATCGCTCCCATCAGCTCCGCACGTGGGAGCCCCAGGACCAGGGTCTGATAGAGCGTTGACCCGAACACCCAGGCGGCCATGGCACTGAGCGACAACCCCTTGAACAACGCGGCGGTGGCACGCGTCTTGATGCTCGCGCCGATCACCGAAAGGCTCAGGCCGTAGGTGACCGTGTCGGCGAGGAAGTCGAGAGCGTCGGCCTTGAGAGCCTGGGAGCCGGCCAAATGGCCCGCCGCCATTTCACTCACGAACATCGCGGCGTTGATGGCGATGACGGTCCACAGCACGCGCTTGTATCGCGGATCGAGCCCGTCGAAGACCGGAACGCCCGCCGAGCAGCAGTCGGCGCAACCTGACGCGGCGACTTCCTCCACACGGGCTTTGGCGGCTTCCCCACAGCACGCATCATGCGAGCAGCAAGACTCTTCGGGCATTCCGGGCTCCCTCTCGTCGTTTCTATCTTACCATGGGACCGTAACGATGGCGATGAACGGACGTCGCTGCTTGCAATCGCATGGATACATGCGGGTGCGACGTTCAGTTCCCCACACGTAACATTATTGCGGGTCGACACTGTTCCGGTCGCCATGCTACGAACCCGGACGTAACCAGAGTGACTTCGTGACTGCGATCCGCCGCCCGATCAGATTGTTTCGCCTGCGCAACTGGCGCGGGCTGTTGGCTGCGTGTCTCGCAATCAGCTATCTGCTGTCGGGCGTGTTGCATACGTGCCAATGCCTGGACGTGACCAATCCGTTCGGCCAGCTGGAAATCGCTGCGTCGCCGGGACCCGATTCCGGAGACACGGATAACAAGACGCTGGCAGCCCATCACTGTCATGGCTGTTTCTCGGTGGTCTTCGCGCAACTGCTGCTGCCTGACGCAATGTCGGAGCTGGTGGCCGCGTCAAATCCGCCTCGTCCGACTGTTCTTGCAGGCGTCGTGCCTGACACCGACTCTCCGCCCCCCAAACATCTGACCTGAACTGATCAGCCGGGCGCCCGCGCGCCTACGATGCTATTGTTCACAGGTCACCTTCATGTCTTGCAGACGGACTGCCGCGCGCCTTGCCTGCGCGATGGCGATTTTCGTCAGCCCCTGGCTGACGCAGCACGCACACGCCCAGACGCTGACGATGCGGAGCGCGCTCACGCGCGCCCTGGCAGCGAGCCCGCGGCTCACCGCGGCGGAGCGCGACGTCGGCATCGCCACGGGTCAGCGCATCCAGGCCGGCGCACTGCTCAATCCGGAGCTGTCCTATGAGCAGGACAATTCGTTCGGGTCGGGCATCTATCGCGGCACGAGATCGGCCGAGACCACGCTCCAGATCAGCCAGGCCTTCGAGCTGTTCGGCAAGCGTGACGCGCGGATCGCCGCAGGCGCCGCCGGCATCGAGGTGGCCGCGATCCAGCGCAAGGCCGTCAGGCTGGAGGTGCTGTCGGAGACTGCGATCGCCTTCCTCAGCGTGCTCGGTGCGCAGCGGCGCATCCAGATCCTCGACGAGCAGATCGCCGCGATCGACCGGCTGACGCCGCTGCTGCGCCGCCGTGTCGAGGCCGGCGCCTCCTCGCCGGCCGAGACCGGCCGCGCCGAGGTGGCGTCCGCCCTGGTGAAGGCCGACCGCGAACGCTTCAAGGCAACGCTTGCGAGCGCCCGGCGCGAGCTTGCGGTGCTGATGGGGGATCCCGCGGCAAAATTCGGCGAGGTCTCCGGCCGGCTCGACACCACGGGAAAGACGCCGACGTTCCAGTCGGTCGTCGCCGCCATCGATGCCAATCCGCAGCTGGTGCGCTGGACGGCGGTGTATGCCCAGCGCAATGCCGAGCTGTTGATGGCACGCTTAAGGCCCTATCCCGACGTGCGGATCGCGGCGGGATGGCGCCATTTCAACGAGACCAATGACGATGCGGTGCGCCTCACCGTCTCGGTGCCGATTCCCGTGTTCGACCAGAACCAGGGCAACATCCTCTCGGCGCAGGAAAGCCTCGCCAAGACCAGGGCCGAGCGCGAGGCCAACCGCAACACGCTGATCGTGGTCGCCGGCCGCGCCTACGACTCGCTCCAGGGCTCGCTGCGCGAGCTCGCGGTGCTGCGCGAAACCGCGATTCCGAAAGCCACGGAAGCCTCGGAGGCGATCGCGCAGGGCTACGGCCAGGGCCGCTTCTCCCTGCTCGAAGTGCTCGACGCCCAGGCGAGCGTTACGCAAGCGCGCCTGCGCGAGCAGGAGGCACTGCAGAACTTCCATGCCGGCGTTGCGACCATCGAAGGCCTCGTCGGCAATCCCTTTGCGCTGGCCCGGGAGAGCGCGCGATGAAGACATCCTCCACCATCGTCATTGCCATCGTTGCCGCAGCACTCGGCGCTTACGGCTATTCCCTGCTCGCCCCTGCCGGGGTCACGCACACCGAGCATGCCGCGGAGAAGAAGCCGGAGAAGCCGAACGACCATGTCGAGCAGGACGAGCACGGCGCCGACCGCATCCGCATCTCCGACGTCAAGCTGGCAGCTGCCGGTATCACGCTGGCGGAGGCCGGGAGTGCGACGCTGACCGATACGCTGTCCTTCAACGGCATCTTGCGCGCCAACCAGGAAGCGGTCGTGCAGGTGACGCCGCGCTTTCCGGGGGTCGCCAAATCGATCCAGAAGCGCATCGGCGACAGGGTCCGCAAGGACGATCTGCTCGCCGCGATCGAGAGCAACCAGAGCCTCACCGTCTACGAGCTCAAGGCGCCGATCGCCGGCACCATCATCGAGCGGCAGATCTCGCTCGGCGAATACGTCTCCGAGCAGAAGCCGGCCTTCGTGGTCGCCGACCTCTCGACGATCTGGGTCGACCTGTCGATCTACCGGCAGGACCTCCGGCGCGTTCGCCTCAATGACGAGGTGCTGATCGATCCCGACGACGGCCGCGGCGAGATCAAGGGCACGATCGCCTACATGGCGCCGATCGGCAGTAGCGAGACCCAGACCGCGCTCGCCCGCGTGGTGCTGCCGAATCCGGACGGGCGCTTGCGTCCCGGCCTGTTCGTCACGGCGCGGCTTGTGCTCGCAAAACGTCACGTCGCCGTGGCGGTACGCACAGGGGCGATCCAGATGCTGGAGAATAAGACGGTCGTGTTCGTCCGCGAAGACGACGACAAGATCGAGGCCCGCCCCGTGGAAACAGGCGATTCCGATGCGAAGTTCGTGGAGATCCGTGCAGGCCTCTCGGCCGGCGAACGCTACGTCGCCGAGAACAGCTTCGTGGTGAAGGCGGAGATGGGCAAGGGAGAGGCCGACCATGATTGACGCCCTCCTCGCCCTCGCCATCCGCCAGCGCTGGATGGTCATCCTCATCACACTCGCGGTCGGCGCCTTCGGCGCCTGGAACTTCACGCGTCTGCCGATCGATGCCGTGCCTGATGTCACCAACGTCCAGGTCCAGATCAACACCCGTGCGCCCGGCCTATCGCCGCTCGAATCCGAGCAGCGGATCACCTTTCCGATCGAGACCGCGATGGGTGGCCTGCCCAAGCTCGAATATACCCGGTCGATCTCGCGCTACGGTCTCAGCCAGGTCACCGTCGTGTTCCAGGACGGCACCGACATCTATTTCGCACGCCAGCTCGTCAACGAGCGCATCCAGCAGGCACGCGACCAGTTGCCGGCCGGCGTCGAAGTTGCGATGGGGCCGATCTCGACCGGTCTCGGCGAGATCTACGTCTACTCGGTGGAAGCCAAGCCGGGCGCGAAATCTCCGACCGGCCTCGAATTCACGCCGACGGAATTGCGTACCATCCAGGACTGGATCATCAAGCCGCAATTGCGCACCATCCCCGGCGTGATCGAGGTCAACTCGATCGGCGGCTACGAGCGGCAATTCCACGTGCTGCCGATCCCCGCCCGTCTGATGGCCTACAAGCTCGGTTTCCGCGACATCATGACGGCGCTGACCGCCAACAACGCCAATGTCGGCGCCGGCTATATCGAGCGCAACGGCGAGCAATATCTCGTCCGAGCGCCCGGCCAGGTCGCCAATATCGACGACATCAAGGACATCGTGATCGGCTCGCGTGGCGGGGTGCCGGTACGTATCCGTGACGTCGCCGACGTGCAGGAAGGGCACGAGCTCCGCATGGGCGCGGCGTCAGCCAACGGCAAGGAGACCGTGCTCGGCACCACCATGCTGCTGATCGGCGAGAACAGCCGCACCGTGGCCCAGCGCGTGGCGGCTCGACTCAACGAGATCGCAAAATCGCTGCCTGAGGGCGTGATCGCGCACGCGGTTTACGACCGCACGCATCTGGTGGAAGCCACCATCGAGACCGTCGAGAAGAACCTCGTCGAGGGCGCGGCGCTGGTGATTGCAGTGCTGTTCCTGATCCTCGGCAACATCCGCGCCGCCCTGATCACCACCTGTGTCATTCCCCTCTCGATGCTGTTTACGATATCAGGCATGGTCGAAAGCAAGGTCAGCGCCAATTTGATGAGCCTGGGCGCGATCGATTTCGGCATCATCGTCGACGGCGCAGTCATCATCGTCGAAAACTGTTTGCGGCTGCTCGCCGTCGAGCAGAGCCGGCGCGGACGGCTGCTGTCGCTGGAGGAACGGCTGGAGACGATTCACGCGGGCGCGCGCGAGGTCATCAAGCCGAGCCTGTTCGGCACGTTGATCATCGCGGTCGTCTATCTCCCGGTCCTCACCCTGACGGGCACCGAGGGCAAGATGTTCACGCCGATGGCGCTGACCGTGCTGATGGCGCTCGCGGGCGCGGCGCTGCTGTCGGTCACGTTCGTCCCGGCTGCGGTGGCGATCTTCGTCACCGGCAAGGTCTCGGAGAAGGAGAACATCTTCATGCGGGCGGCAAAACGGTTCTATTTGCCGCTGCTCGAGCGTGCCATCCGCTACCGTGGCAGCGTCGCGTTTGGTGCCGTCCTGATCGTCGCCGGCAGCATCTTCGCCGCGACGCGCATGGGCGGCGAGTTCATCCCGAGCCTGGACGAAGGCGACATTACCATCGAGACCATCCGAATTCCCGGCACCAGCCTGACCCAGAGCGCCGACATGCAGATTCGGCTGGAGAAGGCGGTCAAGCAGGTTCCAGAGGTGGCGACGGTCTTCTCCAAGATGGGCACCGCCGAAATCGCCAACGATCCGATGCCGCCGAATGTCGCCGACACCTTCGTGACGCTGAAGCCGCGTGAGGAATGGCCCGACCCCGCCAAGCCGAAGAACGAGGTGATCGAGGACATCGAGCGCACCGCCAACACCCTGCCCGGCACGGCATATGCGATGACCCAACCGATCCAGATGCGCTTCAACGAGCTGATCGCCGGTATCCGCAGCGATGTCGGCGTCAAGATCTTCGGCGACGATCTCGACGTGCTGGCCGGCATCGCCCAGCAGGTCAACGGCGTGGTCCGCGGCATCGAGGGTGCCGCCGACGTGAAGACCGAGCAGGTCGCAGGCCTGCCGATCCTCACGGTCAAGCTCGACCGCCAAGCGTTGTCGCGCTACGGCCTCAGTCTCAGCGAGGTGCAGAACCTGGTCGAGATCGCGATCGGCGGCAAGCCGGTCGGAAAGCTGTTCGAGGGCGATCGCCGCTTCGACATCGTGGTGCGGCTGCCGGAAAACCTGCGTGCCAACCCCGACACGATCAAATCGCTGCCGATCCCGCTGCCGCCGGGCGACGATGTCCCCGCCGTCACCAAGACCGCCTGGCCAGGTGCATCGGGCTCGACGCTCCGCTACGTGCCCCTGTCCTCGGTTGCGACGATCGAGATCGCGCCCGGCCCCAACCAGATCAGCCGCGAGAACGGCAAGCGCCGCGTGGTGGTGATGGCCAACGTTCGCGGGCGCGACCTGCGCTCCTTCGTCGCCGAGGCCCAAGAGGCGGTGGCCGAGAAGGTCAAGCTGCCGCCCGGTTACTGGATCGGCTGGGGCGGACAGTTCGAGCAGCTGGTCTCCGCCACCAAGCGGCTGACCATCGTGGTGCCGGTGGCGCTGCTGCTGGTGTTCCTGCTGTTGTTCATGGGCATGGGATCAGTGGCGGATGCGGCGCTGGTATTCTCCGGCGTGCCGCTGGCGCTGACCGGCGGGGTCGCCGCGCTGTTGCTGCGCGGTATTCCCTTATCGATCAGCGCCGGTGTCGGCTTCATCGCATTGTCAGGCGTGGCCGTTCTCAACGGCCTCGTCATCATCGCCTTCATCGAGCGGCTGCGCAGCGAGGGGCGCCCCGTGGCCGACGCGGTGCGCGAGGGTGCGCTGACGCGGCTGCGTCCGGTGCTGATGACCGCCCTGGTCGCCTCCCTCGGCTTCGTGCCGATGGCGCTCGCCACCGGCGCCGGCGCCGAGGTGCAGCGTCCGCTGGCGACCGTGGTGATCGGCGGCATCATCTCCTCGACCGTGCTGACGCTGCTGGTGCTGCCGGCGCTCTATGCGCTGTTCCGGCGTGACGGGGCTGCCGAAACGCCTACAATGGCGCCTGATTTGGCGGCGTCCGGGGAGCGCTAGATTTGGGCAGCCACGACCATCACGGACATCACCACCATGATCATGCCGGCCACGGGCATGACCACGGGCATAGCCACGGTCCTGGCCACGCGCATGTCCATGCGCCCGCCGATTTCGGCACGGCGTTCGCGATCGGCATTTCGCTCAACACCGCGCTGGTCGTGGCCGAGGCGATCTACGGCTATATCGGCAACTCCACCGCCCTGCTCGCCGATGCCGGCCATAACCTCAGCGACGTGCTCGGCCTGGTCGTGGCCTGGTGCGCGTCGATCGCGGCAAGGCGCGCGCCGAGCGGCCGCTTCACCTATGGCTTTCGCGCCTCCACCATCCTGGCGGCGCTGGCGAACGCGGTGTTCCTGCTGGTCGCGACCGGCGCGATCGGCTGGGAAGCGATCTTGCGGCTGCGCGAGCCGGAGCCGGTCGCAGGCGTCACCGTGATGGTGGTCGCCGGTATCGGCATCCTCATCAACGGTTTTACCGCCATGCTGTTCGCGCGCGGACGCAAGGACGACATCAACATCGAGGGCGCCTATCTGCACATGGCGGCCGACGCCGCGGTCTCGCTTGGCGTCGTGATCTCGGCGGCGCTGATCATCTGGACCGGCTGGCTCTGGCTCGATCCCGTCACCAGCCTCGTCATCTGCGCCACCATCCTCTGGAGCACCACCAGCCTGCTGCGCGGCTCCATCGATATGTCGATGGCGGCGGCACCCAAGGGCACCGACATCGCCGCAATCAAGATCTTTCTGCTGGAGCGGCCCGGCGTCTCGGGAATCCATGATCTCCACGTCTGGCCGATCTCGACCACCGAGACGGCGCTAACCTGCCATCTCGTCATGCCCGGCGGCGCCGGCGATGCATTCCTGATGGAGACGGCGCAGATGCTGAGGGCGTCGTTCCGCATCGGCCACACCACGCTCCAGATCGAGACGCATCCCGACAATGGCTGCGCGCTCGCGCCGGATGATGTGGTTTAGGACTCACAGGCCCATCCACGCCGTCATTGCGAGGAGCGAAGCGACGAAGCAATCCAGACTGTCTCCGCGGAGGCAGTCTGGATTGCTTCGCTACGCTCGCAATGACGGTGGATAGAGCGTCGCCTACGCCGCCTTCGCCGTGACGATCCAGATCGCGCCCTGCAACGCTACGCTTTGTCCCTTCATGAACGGCGCGAGCATCTCGCGGATCGAGGCTTTTGCAGCGGCATATGTCTCCGGCGGATGGCCTTGCAGCGCGCGGCTGGCGGGGCCAATCTGGAGCGAGCCCTCGACCGCGGCATCAAGCCCACCGCCGATTGCGACATCCATCGCCAGATTATGCGGCTCCATAGCCACGTCCACGAAGCCTGCACCTTTCAGGATGCGCATCACGCGCTCTTCCGAGGCGAAGGCGAACGGGCCCGGTTCTTCCGGCCCGACCGGCGGCATCTTCGGGACATGTTTGTAGACCGCCATCAGCGGCGCCATCATCCACGGATTTTCCTTCGGCTCGCGCCAGCAGGCGAAGGCGAGCCGTCCGGTCGGCTTCAGCGCGCGGCGGAGGTTGGTGAAGGACGCAATGGGATCGGCGAAGAACATCACGCCGAAGCGCGACGCCAACAGGTCAAAGCTCGCCGGCTCGAACGGATGGACCGTCGCATCCGCCAGCACGAAATCGAGCGGCAGGCCTTTTGGCGCAAACGCGCGCGCCTGCGCCAGCATCGGGTCGGAGACGTCGAGGCCGAGCGCGAAGCCATCGGGCGCGACAGCCTTCGCGAACGCGAACGTCGTCGCACCGGAGCCGCAGCCGACATCGAGCACGCGCTCGCCCGGCTTCGGCCTGGCGCGATCAATCAGCACGTCGGCGATGGGTCCAAGCAAGCTTTCCTGGGCAGCGTGCCGATCGGCCCAGCGCTGCCCGCTCGGACCGTTCCAATAGGCGATCTGGTCGGCATTCTCTGCGTGTCCGCTTGGCTGTTCCATGGATCCCCTCCGGCAGCTTGGTCGAAAGACCCCGATGCCGAAAAGCAAAGACGCCGTCAACTGAGGCGGCCTGTTCGGTCCACCTGTCAGCGAGACGTTCTTGCGTTCACGCCGCACGACACGGCGTCAGAGGTTGACGGACCGCCGAGGTCTTCAACTGCCGACCTGCACTACGCCGGATCATTCGGCCGCGAGCGAAACTCCGGTTCGCTTGGCGAGGACGCGGCGAAAGTCGGCTGCCAGCTCGTCGTAATAGTTGGCAAGCTCCTCGTAGAAGGCCCGACCGGCCTCATCAGGAGCTTCTTGAGCCGCTTTCATACAGTGGGCGGCTTTCGACTCGTACCTTTCCAGCTTGATGCGAAGATCACTCATCACGGCGATACTCCACGCTGCCACAGGGAGCCGTAACGTTGGTTCGGATGGCGATCAAAAAGATGACCGAAAAAGGGCAATTTTGGACCCTTGGAGGGCGGCTCGTGGACGTCCGATGCCAGGCGCAACGAGCCAGGACAGCCGCCAGCGGCCAAATCGGCGCGCCGTCAGCCGGAACTACCAAATTGGAACGATCGAGCCGCGGCGGCTCATGCGTCGCACTTCGCGCAAACACGCCCGGCAACAATGTCGGTAGATGAGGTCCAGCAGGGCACACATTGGCCACCCCTCCATCGTGAATTGCGGTGGACATTGGCCGACTCGCGGGCGGACGCCTGTGACAATCATCACAAAGGCGGTCTTGCTCGAGCCCTGTTTGCGATGCGTTCGGGCCTTGCTCGAACACCCGCGGGAGGGCTAAAGAGGCGCCTTGGGGCGGTTAGCTCAGCTGGTTAGAGCATCTCGTTTACACCGAGAGGGTCCGCGGTTCGAATCCGTGACCGCCCACCAGCCTGCGCTCGCGCAGCGACGCAGGCTGCCACGCCGAATCCCAACGGGCGAAGGCGGGCTTTTTGCGGCGAGCTTCGGCTTGGCAAGCCAGCCTAATCCCCCGGCCTCCCCGGCAGCAACGGCACCGCGTCGATCCACACCGCCGCCGACTGGCACCAGATCTGCCTGACGGGCCGCAATTTGTCGCGCTGGCGGATTGAGCCCCAGCGGATGCCCCAATCGTCAGCCTGGTCGCCCTCGCCGCTGGTGAACAGCGGGGAACCGCAGTCGGCGCAGAAGTGCTGGAAGCGCATCCGGCCGTTGTCGCCGCGCTTGCCGTAGACTTTTGGCGTGCCGCTGGTCAGCCTGACGTCGGCGTTGCTACAGATCGCGGTCACCCGGAACGGCGATCCCGTCAGGGTCTGACAATCCCGGCAATGGCAGACCGACACCGTTTCGGGATCGATCTCGGCCTCGAAGGTGATCTGCCCGCAATGGCACTGCCCGTCGATCTGCATCGCCCTGATCCCTGCCCCCAAAACAAAAACGGCGCCCGAAGGCGCCGTTTTATCATCTTTCGCTGAACCTCAGTGAGCGGTCAGTCCGCCGGCGGCCTCGTCCCCGTCCGGCTTCACCGTCACCTTGGTGTCCTCTTCCCAGACGATCGGCACCGGCTTCTTCACCAGCGCCTTGGCGACGACGTCGTCCAGTCGCGACACCGGGATGATCTCCATGCCGCCCTTGATCGCATCGGAAATCTCCGTGAGATCCTTGGCGTTGTCCTCGGGGATCAGCACCATCTTGATGCCGCCGCGGGCAGCAGCCAGCAGCTTCTCCTTCAGGCCGCCGATCGGCAGCACACGGCCGCGCAGCGTGATCTCGCCGGTCATCGCGACATCGTGGCGGACCGGAATGCCGGTCATGACCGAGATGATCGCGGTGGCCATTGCCACGCCCGCCGACGGACCGTCCTTCGGCGTCGCGCCTTCCGGCACGTGCACGTGGATGTCGCGCCGGTCGAACAGCGGCGGCTCGATGCCGTAGACGATCGCACGCGAGCGCACGTAGGACGCCGCCGCCGAGATCGATTCCTTCATCACGTCGCGCAGATTGCCCGTGACCGTCATCTTGCCCTTGCCGGGCATCATGACGCCTTCGATGGTCAAGAGCTCACCGCCGACATCGGTCCATGCAAGGCCCGTGACGATGCCAACCTGCGGCTCGCTCTCGATCTCGCCGTAGCGGTACTTCGGCACGCCCAGAAGCTCTTCCAGAGTCTTCTCGGTGACCTTGACCGACTTCTTCTTGGAGATCATCAGCTCCTTCACCGCCTTGCGGGCGAGTGTGGAGAGCTCACGCTCCAGATTACGCACGCCCGCTTCGCGGGTGTAGCGGCGGATCAACAGCAGCAGCGCGTCGTCGTCGATCGAGAACTCCTTGGAGTCCAGGCCGTGCTTGGACACCGCGTTCGGGATCAGATGCTTGCGCGCGATCTCGACCTTCTCGTTCTCGGTGTAGCCCGCGATCCGGATGATCTCCATGCGGTCCATCAGCGGCCCCGGAATATTGAGCGTATTCGCGGTCGTGATGAACATCACATTGGACAGATCGTAGTCGACCTCGAGGTAGTGGTCGTTGAAGGTCCCATTCTGCTCGGGGTCGAGGACCTCAAGCAGCGCCGAAGACGGATCGCCGCGGAAATCGGCGCCCATCTTGTCGATCTCGTCCAGCAGGAACAGCGGATTGGACGACTTCGCCTTCCGCATCGACTGGATGATCTTGCCGGGCATCGAACCGATATAGGTGCGGCGATGACCGCGGATCTCGGCCTCGTCGCGCACGCCGCCGAGCGAGACGCGCACGAACTCACGTCCGGTCGCCTTCGCGATCGACTTGCCGAGCGAGGTCTTGCCGACGCCGGGCGGTCCGACGAGGCACAGGATCGGGCCCGTCAGCTTGTTGGCGCGCGACTGCACCGCGAGATACTCGACGATACGGTCCTTGACCTTCTCCAGCCCGTAGTGATCGGCATCCAGAACCGCCTGCGCCGATTCCAGATCCTTCTTCACCTTGGACTTCTTGTTCCACGGGATCGACAGCAGCCAATCCAGATAGTTGCGCACGACGGTCGCTTCCGCGGACATCGGCGACATCTGGCGCAGCTTCTTCAACTCATGCTGCGCCTTCTCGCGCGCTTCCTTGGAGAGCTTGGTCTTGGAGATCTTCTCTTCGAGATCGGCGAGTTCGTCGCGACCGTCGTCGTCGCCGAGCTCCTTCTGGATCGCCTTCATCTGCTCGTTGAGATAATACTCGCGCTGGGTCTTCTCCATCTGGCGCTTGACGCGCGAGCGGATGCGCTTCTCGACCTGCAGCACCGAGATCTCGCTCTCCATCAGGCCCAGCACCTTCTCGAGGCGCGTGGTGACCGACAGCGTCTCCAGGATTTGCTGGCGATCCGCAATCTTGACGGCGAGATGCGAGGCAACGGTGTCGGCGAGCTTGGCGAAATCGGTGATCGCCTGCACGACCCCGACGACCTCGGCCGAGATCTTCTTGTTGAGCTTCACATAGCTTTCGAAATCGGACACGACCGAGCGCGACAGTGCCTCCGCCTCGACCGACTTCGCATCGGTGTCGGCGAGCGCAATCGCGGTCGCTTCGTAGTACTCGCTGCGATCGGTGTATTTCTGCACGCGCGCACGCTCGAGCCCTTCGACCAGCACCTTCACGGTGCCGTCGGGAAGCTTCAAGAGCTGAAGCACGCTGGCGAGCGTACCGGTCTCGTAAATGGCATCGGGCGCCGGATCATCGTCGGACGCGTTCTTCTGCGTCGCGAGCATGATCAGCGCGTCGTTCTTCATCACCTCTTCGAGCGCGCGGATCGACTTCTCGCGACCGACGAAGAGCGGAACGATCATGTGCGGGAAGACGACGATGTCGCGCAGCGGCAGCACGGGATAGGCGTGCGTTTCGCCATGGACGATGGTTGGCCGGGGTTTTGGATTAGTCATGGCCTTTTCCTTTTGCTTTGCCCCCTTGCACGCAGCCCGCCATGCTCATGCGCAACCGCCACAAGGTGCCGAGGTGATCCACAAAACCGGCCTACCATTCTAAGGTTGGACCGGGCTTGCCGGATCGGAACTGAGGCGAATCTTGAAGAGAATTTTCGCTCGCCGTCGACATTAGGTGGCTATCGACCGGGGGGGTGTCAAGTCATTGAAAGACGCGCGCCATCAGGCGCTTACGCACGCGTATAAGCGACGCAAGATCGGCTGCGGAGAACCATTCCGCAGCCGCTACTATCAAAGACGATTGGAGCGTCCCAGCGCCGCAAATCAGGCGCTGGCGTTCTCGACGGCGCGATCGGACCGATCGGCGTAGATGTAGAGCGGACGGGCCGTACCTTCCACGACTTCGCGCGAAATCACGACTTCTTCCACACCTTCCAGGCCCGGCAGGTCGAACATGGTCTCGAGCAGGATCGCCTCGAGGATCGAACGCAGACCACGCGCGCCGGTCTTGCGCTCGATCGCCTTGCGGGCGACCGCGCCAAGCGCCTCGTCGGCGAAGGTCAGCTCGATGTTCTCCATTTCGAACAGCCGCTGGTACTGTTTCACCAGCGCGTTCTTCGGCTCGGTGAGGATCTTCTTCAGCGAAGTCTCGTCCAGATCCTCGAGCGTCGCCACGACCGGCAGACGGCCGACGAATTCGGGGATGAGACCGTACTTCAGGAGGTCCTCAGGCTCGACGTGGCGGAAGATCTCGCCGGTACGGCGATCCTCCGGCGCGAGCACCTGGGCGGCGAAGCCGATCGAGGTCGACCGCCCGCGCGCCGAGATGATCTTCTCGAGGCCGGCGAACGCACCGCCGCAGATGAACAGGATGTTGGTGGTATCCACCTGCAGGAACTCCTGCTGCGGATGCTTGCGGCCGCCCTGCGGCGGGACCGAAGCCACCGTGCCTTCCATGATCTTCAGCAGCGCCTGCTGCACGCCCTCACCCGACACGTCGCGCGTGATCGAGGGATTGTCGGACTTGCGGCTGATCTTGTCGATTTCATCGATGTAGACGATGCCGCGCTGGGCGCGCTCGACATTGTAGTCGGCGGCCTGGAGCAGCTTCAGGATGATGTTCTCGACGTCCTCGCCGACATAGCCGGCTTCGGTCAGCGTCGTTGCATCGGCCATCGTGAACGGCACGTCCAGGATGCGGGCGAGCGTCTGCGCGAGCAGCGTCTTGCCCGAACCGGTCGGACCGATCAGCAAGATGTTCGACTTCGCGAGCTCAACGTCGTTGTGCTTGGTCTGGTGGTTGAGGCGCTTGTAGTGATTGTGCACCGCGACCGACAGGACCTTCTTCGCATGGCTCTGGCCGATGACGTAATCGTCCAGGACCTTGCAGATTTCCTTCGGCGTCGGAATGCCGTCGCGCGACTTCACGAGCGAGGATTTGTTTTCCTCGCGGATGATGTCCATGCAGAGCTCAACGCACTCGTCGCAGATGAAGACCGTGGGACCCGCGATCAGTTTGCGGACTTCGTGCTGGCTCTTGCCGCAGAACGAGCAATACAGTGTGTTCTTGGAGTCGCTCGTGCCGACCTTACTCATTCATGTCTCCGTCCGCGGTTCGATCCCGCTCCGCTCGATCGCTCCATTCCGGCACGCATGCCGTATGAAGTTCAAATAGAGCAAATTCCGTACCAAGAAAGACCCTACGCGTTACATCCCGTGCGAATCACGGTCACTCGATTCTCCGCGATCATAGCCGATCAATCGTAGCCAACCATGCTGTCACCCGACTATCAAGAATTCGCTAATCGAGGGGGCGCTGGCTACCCGTGACAATACCGTGATTTCACGTCTTGGCACGGACGAAGTGATCGAAATCGCCCCGGAGTTGCTGGATTGCCACGAAAAACAAGCACGAAAGCGGAACTTTCTGCCTGTCGCGGGGCGCAAGACTGTTTTTTGCGCCGCCGCGTAGTGCGCCGTTAACGTGAACGTCGCCCTGACGATCCCGAGAAATCCCCATAGGTATTCCAGGGATCGATGTTGCAGCCCCGTTCGCGTTACTGCGGTTTCGCCGCCGGCTCTTCGGCGCGCTTGTCGATGACCCTGTCGACCAGCCCGAACTCCTTGGCGTCGTTCGCGGTGAGGAACTTGTCGCGTTCCAGCGCGTCCTCGATCGTCTTGTAGGTCTGACCGGTGTGCTTCACGTAGATCTCGTTGAGCCGCTTCTTCAGGTTCAGGATTTCCTGCGCGTGCAGCATGATGTCGGTGGCCTGGCCCTGGAAGCCGCCGGAGGGCTGATGCACCATGATGCGCGCGTTCGGCAGCGAGAAGCGCATGTCCTTCTCGCCGGCGCAGAGCAGCAGCGAGCCCATCGAGGCGGCCTGGCCCGTGCACAGCGTCGAGACCGGCGGGCGGATGAATTGCATGGTGTCGTAGATCGCGAGGCCCGACGTCACCACGCCGCCCGGCGAGTTGATGTACATCGAGATCTCCTTCTTCGGATTTTCCGCTTCAAGGAACAGGAGCTGCGCGACCACCAGCGTCGACATGCCGTCCTCGACCGGCCCGGTCAGGAAAATGATGCGCTCCTTCAACAGGCGCGAGAAGATGTCGTAGGCGCGCTCGCCACGGTTGGTCTGCTCGACCACCATGGGCACGAGGTTCATGTAGGTTTCAACCGGATCGCGCATGAGTCACCTAGGGTTTTAGGAGGCGGACATTGCCAGTCTTGGCTGCCAGTTTGGCTGGATTTGCCGGAAGGCCGATGGACGCCAGTGATGCAGGAAGTGGGTAGAGGTAGAACGCTTGGTAGAAGACTTGGGTACAGGCCGTACCGACAGATATAGCCCAATTCGCGCCAGACAAGTGCGGAGCGAATTAAGGCTTAATCCACGGGGCACTTGAAGCTGATTCTCGCAAACAGGCCCAGCCAGCCAGATGGCTAGCCGGGCCCCTTTGATGATCATCCTTAATGGAAGGCTGTTCTTGAGCCCCGTTCCGATGGAATTGGAACGGGACTCTAGATTCTAAGTTTGACGCGTTTTCTTTACGCGAACCGGTATCCACTTCGCTCGAAAACGCTCTAGAGCCTTCAGGCTGCGGTCTTTTCCGCGTCCTCGTCCTTGTACAGGTCCTCGCGCGAGACCTTCTTCTCGGTCACGTTGGCGAGCTCGAGGATGAAGTCGACGACCTTGTCCTCGTAGATCGGTGCACGAAGCTGGGCCAACGCCTGGGCGTTGCTGCGGTAATAGTCCCAGACTTCCTTCTCGCGGCCCGGCATCGAGCGAGCGCGCTCGATGACGGCGCGGCCGACCTCGTCGTCGGTCACGGTGATCTTGTTCTTCTCGCCGATCTCGGACAGCACGAGGCCGAGCCGAACGCGGCGGTCGGCGATCTTGCGGTACTCGTCCTTGGCCTTGTCTTCGGTGGTATCCTCGTCCGCGAAGGTCTTGCCGGCCGAATCCATCTCGGCCTTGACCGAGTTCCACATCAGATTGAACTCCTCGTCGACGAGCGACGGCGGCGCTTCGAAGCGATGCGCCTCGTCGAGGCGGTCGAGCAGCGCACGCTTGACGCGCTGGCGCGTCGCGCCGGCGAACTCGGCAGCCAGACGCTCGCGCGCGGCTTCCTTCAGCTTGTCCAGCGATTCGAGGCCCAGCGTCTTGGCGAACTCGTCATCGATCGCGACGTCCTGCGGCGCCTCGATCGAGGTCGCGGTGGTCTCGAACTCGGCCGGCTGGCCGGCGAGCTTGTCGTTCATGTAGTTCTTGGGGAACGACACTTTCAGCGTACGCGTCTCGCCCGCGCCGATGCCGGTGAGCTGCTCCTCGAAGCCGGGGATGAAGGTATTGGAACCGATCGCGACCTGGATGCCCTCGCCGGTGCCGCCCTCGAAGACTTCGCCGTTGATGGTGCCCTTGAAGTTGATGGTGACGCGGTCGCCCGACTCGGCCTTGGCGCCCTCGGCCTTGGCAGCATAGCCGCGGTTGCTGTCGGCGATGCGCTTGATGGCCTCGTCGACATCGGTGTCGGACACGTCAGCAACGGGCTTCTCGACCTGGAAGCTCTTGAAGTCGGCGAGCGCAATCGCAGGCACCACCTCGATCGCAACCGTGTAGGTCAGATCGGTTTTGCCGTTGAGCAGCTCCTCGACCTCGGCCTGCTCGGTCGGCATGGTGATCTTCGGCTCGGTCGCGAGGCGGAAACCGCGGTCGGAGAACAGCTGCGTGTTGGTGTCGCGGATGGTCTGGTCGATGGTCTCGGCCATCACCGAGCGGCCATAGACCTTCTTCAGGTGAGCGACCGGCACCTTGCCGGGGCGGAAGCCGTTGATGCGGACCTTGTCCTTGAGATCGACGAGTTTGGCACCAGCCTTGGCGTCGAGATCAGACGCGGGAACGCTGATCTTGAACTCGTGCTTCAAACCTTCCGAGAGGGTTTCTGTGACCTGCATGGCGTCCAATCTTCTTCTCGCTCGGCCCCGGCACGCATGCGTCGGGACGCTGTCATTAATCGAACCGGCGCGAGGCAAGACGCCTCAACGCCGGTGGTTCATCGGACCACTTCCGCCGGAAACACTCCGTGAGGAAGCAGCCCTTCGGTAATCCGTGCAAACGCTGAAAGCGCTTGGTGCGGGCGGAGGGACTCGAACCCCCACAACTTTCGTCACTGGAACCTAAATCCAGCGCGTCTACCAGTTCCGCCACGCCCGCGTGAATTTGCATCAAGACCGGCCGCGATGCCGCGGGCGGCCGGGCTTATAGCATGTGCCTGACTGTTCGCAGCAAAAAAATGGCCCGATAGAGTCCGGCTTTAAGTAGGCGCGACGGCTGGACTTATCCAGCGCTTCATGGTCCGCATCGAACCATGAAAACGCGGATCTCTGACCCGACCCGGCGTGAGGTTTTGGCCGGACTTGGAGCTGGACTTGGAGCCGGACTTGGAGCCTCCGCGGCCGGGCTGATCGCCGGCGGCGCAACCTCCGCTGTCACCGCCCAGCTCGCCCTGCAGGCAAGGCCGGCAACGCTGGCGCTCAGACCGGGTCAGTCGGCGACACCGATCTGGGAGCTCGCCGCCGTAAGCCATATCGGGAACGTCCGTCTCAAGCGAGGCGACCGCTGCGAGGTGGTCTTCCGGAACGACCTGCCTGTCCCGCTTGCGCCAGTCTGGTACGGCCTGAATGGCCCGGCTGCGGCCGACCCGTTGCGAGGGCGTACGCCGACCGCGACGGATACGACTGAAACTTCAATTGTTTCAATACCGAATGCAGGAACTCTAGCAGCCGACTTCCGTCTCTTCGAAGACGGTCTGAAGTTGCCCGCGCGCCCGCTTCCGATCATCGCCGGCGAGACAAATCGCGTCGCCGTCGACCGCGACGAGGTCATGTTGATCGAGGAATGGCGCTTGCGGCCGGATGGGACCGCGCTTCCGCCCGGCCGCGCGCCCGAGGACACGACACCGCTCTTTACCCTCAATGGCCGGACTTCATTCGAACTGTCAGCCGCGGCCGGCGAGCGGCTGCGGCTGCGCTTTATCAATGGCTCGCAACGTTCTGTTCTGGCGATCAAATTGGAAGGCCACGAGGTCCAGGTAATGGCCCTGGACGGACAGCCGGCCGAGCCATTCCCGGCGCGCAATGGCGCCCTGGTGCTCGCCCCCGGCGCACGCGCCGACGCCTTCGTGGATGCGGCCACATCGGCCCCATTCCTGTTGCATGACGGCAAGGAGGCGCGCCAGGTCGGGAGCCTCACGATATCAGGCAAGCTCGAGCGGCGCGCGCCGCTGTTGCCGCCACAGCCGCTCCCCCTGAACGACCTCCCCGAGAAGCTCGACCTCAAAGGCGCCCTGCGGTTCGATGTCGCGCTCGGCGCGCCCGACGCCGGCTGGGCACGGCCTGCAAGCTTCTCCGTCTCCTCCAATCCGGCCTTCCGCGCCAGGACCGGCCGCACCGTCGTGCTGGCCCTCAAGAACCCCGGACCGGTCACGACCGTGTTTCACCTGCACGGCCACCATTTCCGCCTGCTCGACAAGCTCGACGACGGCTGGAAACCCTATTGGCTCGACACGCTCGCAATCGAGCCCGGCCAGACCCAGCGGATCGCATTCGCGGCGACCTCACCCGGACGCTGGCTGATCGAATCCGTCGTGACCGACTGGGCCGCGCCGCGGCTGGTGCGCTGGTACGCGGTGGAGTGACCGGCTACCGCCCCGTCCAGAGGTAGCGAGCATCAGGCTCCCGCTCCTCGTTCCGCGCCTCGTCGGTCTGCTCAACCAGTGCGAACCCGCGCGCCTCATAGAAGCGCCGCGCCGGCGCGTTGCGCTCGAAGGTCCAGAGCTCCAGCTGGTCGCTGGCCCGCTTGGCGACATCGAGGAGTTCTGTGCCGACGCCGCGCCCCTGGGCGGCGGGAAGCACATAGAGCTGCTCGACCCAACCTTCGCGGAAGGCGATGATCCCGCTCAGGACGCCATCATCGAACCGTCCCCACACACGGCACGTCGTGAAAACGCGCTCGCGGTAGAACCAGCTGTCCTCGTCAGGTGTGTGCAGCCCAACGAGCCACGGCATCGCCCGGTCAAACGCAATCCGATGGACCTGCGCGGCCTCGCCCATATCGGTGAGTGCGAGCAGCCTGAGCACTAGTACTCCACCCCGAGCGCATTATAGATCCGCCGGTGCACGGCCGGCAGCGTCTCGGTCAGGTCCTCCGCGATCAGGCCGGGCCCCGCCTCGCTTCCCGCCTCGCCATGCATCCAGACGCCGATGCTGGCGGCTTCGAAGGCCGGCACGCCCTGCGCCAGAAGTCCTGCGATGATGCCGGCGAGCACGTCGCCGGCGCCGGCGGTGGCGAGCCAGGGCGGCGCGTTGGCGGCGATGGTGGCGCGCCCGTCGGGCGCGGCGATGGTGGTATCCGGCCCCTTCAGCAGCACGACCGCACCACAGCGCTCGGCGGCGGCGCGGACTCGCTCCAGCTTCGAGCGGCCCGGATGTTTGTTGCTGAGGTCGGAGAACAGGCGCGGAAATTCACCCTCGTGCGGCGTCAGCACGACCGCACTGTCCTCAGAGGACTTGATCGATTCAAACAGCCGCTCGGGGTTTGCGGCAAAGCTCGTCAGCGCATCCGCGTCCAGCACCAGATGCCGCTGCGCGTGAAGCGCCGTGTGGACCAGATCGCAGGTGCGATCGCCGACGCCCGCGCCGGGTCCGATCAGGCAGGTGTTGTAGCGTTTGTCGCCGAGCAACGCGCCGAATTCGACCGCTGTGTCGCAGGCGCGAACCATCACCACGGTGAGCGCGCTGGCATTGATCGCGAGCGCATCGCGCGGGGTCGCCAGCGTCACGAGGCCCGCTCCGGCCCGCAAAGCCCCACGGGCGGCGAGCCGCGCCGCGCCGGTCGCGGCGGCATCGCCCGAGACCGCCAGCACGTGGCCCCGTGCGTATTTATGGCCGTCGATGCGCGGCACCGGAAAGGCGGTGCCCCAGAAATCCGGATCGTTCTCGAAGGTCCGCGGCGCGATCTCGTCCAGCACCTGTGCGTCGATGCCGATGTCGGCGACGCGCACGTGGCCGCAATGCATCCGGCCGGGCAGCAGCAAATGCGCCGGCTTCTTGCGGAAGAAGGTGACGGTCTCGGTGGCGTTCACCGCCGCACCCATCACAGCTGCGCTGGTGCCGTTGATGCCGCTCGGCAGGTCGACCGCGAGCACCGGGGCGCCGTTGGCGTTGATCGCTTCGATCATCGCATGCGCCTCGCCGTCGACCGGGCGACTGAGGCCCGCGCCGAACAGCGCATCGATGATCAGCGCGGGCTTGCCGATCGCCTGCGGATTGAACGGCAGCACCGGGTGCTTCCAGCCGCGCGCCGCGGAGGCCGCGTCACCCTGGAGCTGGTCGCGCTCGCACATCAGGATCACCGAGACGTCGCGCCCTTGCGCGGCGAGCTCCGCGGCTGCGACAAAACCGTCGCCGCCATTGTTGCCGGGACCGGCCACGATCAGGATCGGCCCCTCCTCCACCAGCGCATTGGCGGCCTCCGCGACCGCCTGCCCCGCGCTGAGCATCAGCTTGAAGCCGGGCGTGCCTGCCGCAATACTGAGCTGGTCGGCACGCTGCATTTCAGCGTTGGTCAGAACTTCCATGCCACTTCCCTGGTCCAAACGCCTTTTCAACAGGCACGTTCCGTACAGGCCCACCCGGCAGAACAACGATTTGCACAGATATTGAACCGATTGCCTATTTCGTAGTCTGCGGTATTTTGAGCCAGTCGGCTCCACCTATCAGAGATGCGCGTTAAAAGGCTGATAACGCTCCAATAATCAGGGCATTTGCAACTTGGCATAGACCCTGCTTTCGAGGAAGCCGCTTCGGTTCGTCGTGCTCACTGGCAATCTATCAGGGTGTGGCCGGCCGTTGTTGCCGGGCTGGTCAGGCATCCCGGCATAGCGAAGACAAGATCGTGCGTTAAGAAAAGCGCATCCTGACGAAGACGTTGCTATTTGATCGAAAGGCCGGGAGGCGCGCAGTGAAGAAAATCGAAGCCATCATCAAGCCATTCAAGCTCGACGAGGTGAAGGAAGCGCTTCAGGAAGTCGGCCTGCAAGGCATCACCGTGACCGAGGCCAAGGGCTTTGGCCGGCAGAAGGGCCACGCCGAGCTTTACCGCGGCGCAGAATACATCGTCGATTTCCTCCCCAAGGTGAAGATCGAGATCGTGATCGGCGACGATCTGGTCGAGCGCGCCATCGACGCGATCCGCCGCGCCGCGCAGACCGGGCGCATCGGCGACGGCAAGATTTTCGTCTCCAATATCGAAGAGGCGATCCGCATCCGGACCGGCGAATCCGGGCTGGACGCTATCTGAGCCGGGTGCTATCCCGCATTTTGCGACACTCCGACAAGAAAAAGGCTGCTTCGGCGGCCTGATTTTGTTTGTGCGCTCGCGCGCGAACTCGCCAAAAGCGAGAACAATCTTGCTCACCTGGAAACCGACCCGCAGAGCCAAAAGGGGTATGCATGAAGACCGCCAAAGACGTCCTGAAATCGATCAAGGACAACGACGTCAAATACGTCGACCTGCGCTTCACCGATCCGCGCGGCAAGTGGCAGCACGTGACATTCGACATCAGCATGATCGATGAGGACATTTTCGCCGAAGGGACGATGTTCGACGGCTCCTCGATCGCCGGCTGGAAGGCGATCAACGAGTCCGACATGTGCCTGATGCCGGACCCGGTGACCGCGACGATCGACCCGTTCTTCGCCGAGACCACCATGGTCATCACCTGCGACGTGCTCGAGCCGACCACTGGCGAGCCCTACAACCGCGACCCCCGCGGCATCGCCAAGAAGGCCGAGGCCATGGTGAAGTCGATGGGCGTGGGCGACAGCGTGTTCGTCGGCCCCGAAGCCGAGTTCTTCGTGTTCGACGACGTGCGCTTCTCCGCCAACCCCTACAACACCGGCTTCCGTCTCGACTCCTCGGAGCTGCCGACCAACTCCGACACCGAATATGAAGGCGGCAATCTCGGCCACCGCGTCCGCACCAAGGGCGGCTACTTCCCGGTGCCGCCGCAGGACTCCGTGCAGGACATGCGCTCCGAAATGCTCGGCGCCATGGCCAAGATGGGCGTCAAGGTCGAGAAGCATCACCACGAAGTCGCGTCCGCCCAGCACGAGCTCGGCATGAAGTTCGACACGCTGACGCTGATGGCCGACCACATGCAGATCTACAAGTACTGCATCCACCAGGTCGCGCACATCTACGGCAAGACCGCCACCTTCATGCCGAAGCCGGTTTATGGCGACAACGGCTCGGGCATGCACGTGCACCAGTCGATCTGGAAGGACGGCAAGCCGGTGTTCGCCGGCAACAAGTACGCCGACCTGTCGGAGACCTGCCTTCACTACATCGGCGGCATCATCAAGCACGCCAAGGCGATCAACGCCTTCACCAACCCGTCGACCAACTCCTACAAGCGCCTGGTCCCGGGCTATGAGGCCCCCGTGCTGCTCGCCTACTCCGCGCGCAACCGCTCGGCCTCCTGCCGCATCCCCTACACCGCTTCGCCGAAGGCCAAGCGTGTCGAGGTGCGCTTCCCCGATCCGCTCGCCAATCCCTATCTCGGCTTCGCCGCGATGCTGATGGCCGGCCTCGACGGCATCAAGAACAAGATCGATCCGGGTCCGGCGATGGACAAGGACCTCTACGACCTGCCGAAGGAAGAGCTGAAGCAGATCCCGACGGTGTGCGGCTCGCTCCGCGAGGCGCTCGAAAACCTCGACAAGGACCGCGGCTTCCTCAAGAACGGCGGCGTGTTCGACGACGACTTCATCGACAGCTACATCGAGCTGAAGATGACCGAGGTCGAGCGCTTCGAAATGACCCCGCACCCGGTCGAGTTCGACATGTACTATTCGGGCTGAGCGGCCCAAACTCTCTGCGACAAGCAAAAGGCGCTCCGCGAGGAGCGCCTTTTCGTTTTGGGGAGTCGCAGGGTGGATTACGCTAACCCACCCTGCAGGACACGACGCGCCCAATCACCACGTTGCAGTGAAGGCGCGCTGGAGCTCGGCCGGAGCCGTAACCCCGCCCGCGATCAGCAATTGAGTGAGAACACGGGCCTTCTGCGGATTGAGGTCCTCGGACACGACGAACCCGTTCTTGTCGTCGTCAACCTCGACATTCCGGGTGACGAAGCCGGATCGGACCCGCGTCGAGCGGACGACGATGACGCCCTTCTTCGCCGCCGCTTCGAGCGCATCGAGGGCCTGCTTCGACGTGTTGCCGTCGCCGACGCCGGCCAGCACGATGCCCTTGGCGCCGTGGGAAATGGCGTCCTCGATCGGAACGGCGTCCATGTTGGCATGCGAATAGACGATCTCGACGCGCGGCAATTGCTCGCCTGCCGGGAGCGGATAGGTCGTGCGCTTGAAGCCGGCGGCCTGGGTCATGAAACGGATGCCGCCGGCGCTGTCGACATAGCCGATCGGGCCGTCATTGGGGGAGCTGAACGTCTCGATGCTCGTGGTGTTGGTCTTGGTGATCGAGCGGGCGCTTTGGATCTTGTCGTTCAGCACGGCCATCACGCCGCGGCCGCGAGAGCGAGGATCGGCCGCCACCTGCACCGCTTCGTACAGATTGCCGGGGCCGTCCGCACTCACCGCCGTGGCCGGACGCATCGAACCGACGATCACCACCGGCTTGTCGCCGCGCACGACATTGTCGAGAAAGAACGCGGTCTCCTCCAGCGTATCCGTGCCGTGGGTGATGAGGATTCCATCGGCTTCATTCTTGTCGAAGGCGTCCTGGATGCGGCGGGCCAGGGCAAACCAGACCTTGTCGTTCATGTCCTGGGATCCGATCGACGAAATCTGCTCAGCGTTCAGCTTCGCGAGCTTGTCCAGGCCCGGTACCGACTGCATCAACTGCTCCCCGGTGATCTGGCCGGATTTGTACGCGCCGGTCGCGCGCGTGTCGGCCTGGCCTGCGATGGTGCCTCCCGTCGCAAGCACGAGAATGCGCGGCAGGCCGGCCGCCGTCGCGTCCTTGCCCGGCTCTGCGGCCTGCGCCGCATCGATCCCCCACGACCAAAGTGCGAGGGCGACCAGCGGGACGGTGAGCATCAATGTCCGATTTCGGCGGCGGCTTGCTGGTCTGGCGGCATGCTTCGTCATCGAATTTTCCTCCCGTTTAAGTTGGGAGCAATATTCGACACCTCCATTTGGGCCGAAGATGGGTCATCCTGCCGCTTATGGCTACGGGTTGTCGCGCCGCGGCACAAAATGGTCGAGCAGGCCCGTCGGCAGCGGAAAGACGATGGTCGACGACCGTTCGCCCGCGATGTCGTGCAGGGCCGCGAAATAACGTAGTTGCATCGCCTGAGGCTCCTGCGCGAGAATCCGGCCGGCCTCGACGAGCTTTTCGGCAGCCTGCTGCTCGCCCATCGCATTGATCACCTTGGCCCGCCGCAACCGCTCCGCCTCGGCCTGTTTGGCAATCGCGCGCACCATGGTTTCATTGAGATCGACGTCCTTGATCTCGATGCCGGTGACCTTGATGCCCCAGACGTCGGTCTGCTTGTCGAGGATCTCCTGGATGTCCGCGTTCAACCTGTCGCGCTCGGCCAGCATCTCGTCGAGCTCGTGCTTGCCGAGCACCGAGCGCAAGGTGGTCTGGGCGAGCTGGCTGGTGGCGGCCATGTAGTCGCCGACCTTGATGATGGCCCGTTCGGGGTCGACGATGCGGAAGTACAAAACGGCGTTGACCTTGACGGAGACGTTGTCCCGCGAAATCACGTCCTGCGGCGGCACGACCTGCACCATCACCCGCAGATCCACCTTCACCAGTTGCTGCACGATCGGAATGAGGATGATGAGGCCCGGGCCCTTCACGCCGGTAAAGCGGCCGAGCGTAAAGATGACGCCACGCTCGTATTCGCGCAGGATTCGAATAGCCTGGGACAGGAACATGATGACAAGCAACGCGAGCGCCGCATAGGTCAGATATTCCAGCATCATGATGTACCTCCCTCGCCTGTTGGTGCGCGCCGAATCAGCAGCGTCAGGTCGACGATGTTGGCGACTTCGACCGTCTCTCCGGGCTTGAACGTTTCGGCGCCGCGCGCCTGCCAGCGCTCACCATGGGCGAAGACATGACCTTCGTTCCCATTCCAGTCGAGAACCTCGGCGGGCAAGCCTCGCATGGCCTGCGCGCCGACCAGTGCAGGAGCCCTGCCGACGCGCCGAAGCGAACCGAGCACGACGAGCGCAAAGCCGGCGAACACTGCTGCGGTGATGCCTATCACCCACCACGACAGGTGGTAGCCCGGCGCCTCGCCCCTGAAAAGCATCAGCGCTCCCAGCACGAACGCGATGATCCCTCCGAGCCCGATTACCACGGTCGGGTTGAAGGCTTCGATGGTGAGAAGCACGAGTCCAACCAACATCAGGGCGAGGCCGGCATAATTGATCGGCAGCAGATTGAGCGCATAGAGGCCGATCAGCAGGCAGATCGCGCCGACGACTCCGGGGGCGACGGCTCCAGGAGACATGAACTCGAAGATCAAGCCGTAGATGCCGACCATCAGGAGAATGAACGCCACGTTTGGATCGGTGATCACCGCCAGGAAGCGGGATATCGGTCCGGGATCGATGGCTTCAACGACGGCATCCTTCGTCACCAGGCGTTGCGTCTTGCCGCCTGCGACCTCGACCACGCGACCATCGATCTGCCTCAGCAATTCAGCCTGATCGCGCGCGACGAGATCGATGGCGTGAGCCTCTAGCGCGGCGTTCGCAGAGAGCGTGGCAGCCTCACGGACCGCCTTCTCCGCCCAGTCCACATTGCGGTTGCGCAGCTCCGCAAGGCTGCGGATGAAGGCAACCGCATCATTGGTCGCCTTGGCCGTCATCGCATCCTTGGGCTGATCCTTGGACTCGCTCTGCTGGTCACCGTCCTTTTTGTCCTTGCCGCCCTTGTCCGCGGGTCCGCTCGGAAGACCCGGCAGCGGCCCGCCGATCTGCACCGGCGTCGCGGCGCCAATATTGGTGCCCGGCGCCATCGCCGCGATGTGGGTCGCATAAAGGATATAGGTCCCCGCGCTCGCCGCGTGGGCGCCGGAGGGCGCGACGTAACCGACCACAGGGATCGGCGAGGCCAGCACATCCGCGATGATCTCGCGCATGCTGGAATTGAGACCGCCGGGCGTGTTCAGTCTCAGAAGCACGACCTCGGCGCGCCGTTCGCTTGCCTTGGCCAAAGCCTCCTTGACGTAGCTGGCCGACGCAGGGCCGATGGCTCCGTCGATCGAAACGATCAATGCAAGACGGCCGTTCTCCTCCGCTGAGCTGGGAAGGAGGCAGCAGATCAAAGCCACGACGCCAATCGCCGCAACGAGGGCCGCCTTCATGGTCTGCACGGCAGGGCTCCCTTGCAGAACATATGGTGGGCGTCTTGCGAACCTCAATGCGTCCGCGTGCAGGCCATGGTCGTGATCGTGATTGTGCGATGCAATGGAAATCGCCCCGCGGATCGATTGAGCACAGGGCGGTGGCGAACCATGCCTTTGGCTGGTCCGCCCGCGCACGCTGTGCTGCTACGGCCGTGGGACCCGCACGCCATCCGCGCCGATCGTGCCGAACATGCCGGCGATGATCTCAGGCGTCGGCTGCATGCCGCCCAGCGACCAGTGCGCCGGCTCCTGCTCCTCGATCCTGACCCAGACGTTGCGGCGGAAGTCCGGGTTGCCCTGCCCTTCGACTTCGACCAGGAGATCGGTGACGCGTTCGAGCAGGGTCTTCTTCTGCCCGGCATCCAGGATGCCGCGGACGGTGGAAATGGTGACGTAAGGCATGTTTCTCTCCAATCATGTCGTGTGACGACGGCACGAGACTGGACCTGACGGCGCGGGCAAGGCAGTGGCGGATGAGACAGAGATCGGGCAATTTCCGCCACGCAGCCCCACGCCGATCGGCTAGGATCGCCGCCCCTGTCCTGGAGGTCTCATGAAGCTCGCAATTCTGGCGCTGGAAGGCTGCATGCATTCGGCGATCGCCGGGGTCGCCGACATCCTGTCGCTCGCCAATCACGTGATGCAGCAGAGCGGTGCGAAAACGCGCTTCGCCTGGGAGGTGCTTTCGCTCGACGGCAAGCCGGTGCGCGCCGGCGGCGGCCAGATGGTCGCCGTCGATGGCGCGGTCGGCAAACGCGGTCGGTTCGACGCGATCCTCGTCCCCGGCAACCTCGTCGATCACGTCACGGCGGAACGCCTGCAACCGCTATATGCCCGCGCCGGCGCCTGGCTTCGGCAGCAGCATGCGAGCGGCCGGCTGATCGGCGCATTCTGCAGCGGCGTGTTCCTGCTTGCAGGCAGCGGCCTGCTCGACCACCGCCGCGCCACCATCACCTGGTGGCTGCAAGGCGAACTGCGGCAGCGCCATCCCACCATCGACCTCGCCGCCGACGCCGTCATCACCGTCGCGGACCGCATCGTCTGCGCGGCCGGACCGATGTCGTGGGTCGACCTCCTGCTCAGGCTGATCGAGATGGTCGACGGCAAGGAGATTGCAAAGCTCTGCGCGGACTACGTCGTCATCGACACCGCGCAACGCACCCAGTCGATCTTCATGCCCGTCGGCTATTTGCTGTCGCAGGACCCGCTGCTGACCAGGGCCGACCTCCTGGTTCGCCGCACCGGCAAGAGCCCGATGACGGTCAAGCGCCTCGCCGATGCACTCGGCCTCAGCGAGCGCACGCTGAACCGGAAGTTCCAGGAGCTCACGCGCGAGCCGCCGCAAGCCTTCATCATGCGCCGCCGCGTCGAGCATGCGCGCACGCTGCTGGAGACGACGGCGCAGCCGATCAAGACCATCGCACGCACGGCCGGCTATGAGGACGAGAGCAGCTTTCGCAAGGCGTTCCGCAAGCTGACCTTGATGTCGCCGCAGGCCTATCGCGCGCGACGGATGGAGCGGACGGCGTAAGCTGCGAAACCAAGGCGCCGTTCAGTCGAGGGCTGCGAGCGAGCTTCTTGCTACGCCGCCGCGCGCTGGCGCTCGACCATGGCTTCGCCAAAGGCCTCGAACAGCTTGCGGTTGATCGGATTGCGCTGCGGGTCGTATTCGGCGTGCCATTGTACGCCGAGCGCGAAGGTCGGGGCTTCCGCGATACGGATCGCCTCGATGGTGCCGTCCTCGGCGATGCCTTCGATCAGCACGCGCTTGCCGGGATCGAGAATGCCCTGGCCATGCAGCGAATTGACCCTGATCTTCTCGCAGCCGAGCAGCCGCGCGAAGGCGCCTCCGGGCGTCAGGTCGACGTCGTGACGGTCGGCGAACACCACGGTCGGGTCTGGATGAATCTCGCCGTTCTCGAGCCTGGGCATGCGGTGGTTCATGCGGCCGGGGATTTCGCGGATCTCCGGATGCAGCGAGCCGCCGAAGGCGACGTTCATCTCCTGTAGGCCCCGGCAGATGCCGAACAGCGGAATGCCGCGGGACACGCAAGCGATCGAGAGCGCCAGTGCCACCTCGTCGCGGTGGATGTCGTAGGGCTCGTGCCGCTCGCACGGATCGACATTGAAACGGGTCGGATGGACGTTGGCGCGGGCGCCGGTGAGCACGATCCCGTCGACCACATCGAGCAGCGCGCCGATATCGGTGATGTCGGGCGCTCCCGCAAACATCATCGGCAGGCCGCCGGAAACCTCGGCCACAGCGCGCAAATTGCGCTCGCCGACCATCTGGACCTGAAATCGATTTTCGACGCGATGGGCGTTCCCGATCACGCCGACGACCGGCTTTCTCATCTCCCGTTCCGACCTCCCGCGTAAGAAGATTCTCCAAACATGCCCTTGGGATGGAACAAATTCAACAGAAGGGTACGCGGGACGGCAATGCTATTTTCGCGCAAATGCCTCCTGGGCCGCGGTTGTCCCCACGACGGGCAGGCCGGCGGCCTTCAGCGCGGTTGCCGCCGGATCGTCCGGCGTGGCCAGCCAGGGCAATTTCGCCTCGATTCCGCGCGTCACGGGCTCCCCGAGCACCCCGCCGAAATCGATCGGCCAAAACCCGTTAGGCACCACCTCGGCGGTGAGGCTACGGACGGCGTAGCCGTCGCCCAGAACCGTATCCGCATGGTCTCCGGCGACAAGGCGGGCGGTCTGGGGATCTCGGGGATCGCCAAAGCTCACGAGCACGGGGATCAGTTCCCCCTGCACCGGGACAATGCCGGCCTGCCGGCTGATATCGTTGAACGAGACGCGGTTGCCGCGCGCGGCGCCATAGGCACGGAGCGCGACATAGTTGATGTCGTCGAGGTCGAGCTTGCCGCCCTGCTGATGCGCCAGCAATGCCACCAGGTTCTTGCCTTTGCCGCCGTCTTGGCCGAGATCGACGAACACAGCCTCCCCGCGCATCGTGGTGCGGCCGCCGCGGTTATAGTTGCGGTCAGGCACGACGGCGAGAACACCGGACCCCGTCTTGATCCCGTCAGGCGTCGTCACCTCGACCGTGAGGCGGTATTTGTGGCCGGGCCGGTTGATCCGGATCTGGTCGCCGATCACGATCACGGCCAGAAGCCCCAGCAGACCGGCCCACTTGCTGATGAAACTCAAGCGCCCCCCACCTGTTTTCTCCTCATCGCTCTGCACCGTTCGCGCGACAGCGTCAAACCAGCGCGTTGACGCGGTCTTGATCGGAAGCGCGTTTGTCGAAAGAGTGCCCCGCCCGCAGCCGCCGAAAAGGACATGATGTGACCATCCTCGCAGACCAACGCCCCACGACCCGCACCGATCTGGCTTGGGCAATTTCGGTCGGCGGCATCGGTGTCGTGCTGTTCACGGCGATGCTGGTCTTCACCTGGTATTTTGCGACCACGCTGCTGCTGATCTTCACCGGCATGCTGCTCGGCGTCGGCCTCAACGCGCTGACCAACGCGCTCGGCCGCCGCGTGCACCTGCCGCATCCGGTCCGGCTCGCGATCGTCTGCGTCGTGCTTGCGGTGCTGCTCGCAGGCGTCGCCTATCTCGGCGGCGCCACCATCGCCGAGCAGGCCTCGCTGCTGAGCAAGACCATCAAGTCGCAGATCGGCAACGTGAAGACCTTCCTGGACAACCACGGGATCGACACCAGCTTCTTCGATCTCGGCAGCGCTGCGTCTGACGCTTCGGCCAATCCACCATCGGACTCGACACCCTCGCCAGCAGCACCCCCGCGCGGTTCCTTGCCCGGCGCCGGCGCGCTGGCCTCCAGCGGTGGCGCGATCGTGAGCCAGACCTTCAAGCTCCTGCTCGGCACCATCCACGGCGTGGGAAACATCTTCATCGTGCTGTTCCTGGGGCTGTCCTTCGCCGCCCAGCCCGGCGTCTATCACGACGGCCTGTTGTTCCTGGCGCCGGCGAGGCATCGCACCCGCGTCACCCTGATCATCGACGGCATCAGCGAGACGCTGGAACGTTGGCTGATCGCGCAGATCGTCGTGATGATTGCGGTTGGCGTCGTGACCTGGATCGGGCTTGCCATCATCGGCATTCCCGGCTCGTTCATCCTGGGCATTCAGGCGGGCCTGCTCGCCTTCATTCCGACCGTCGGCGCCATCATTGCCGGCGTCGTCGTGGTGCTCGCGAGCCTCGCCTCGGGCTGGATTCCGGCGCTGTCGGCCTTCCTCCTCTTCATGGGCGTGCACGCGATGGAGAGCTATGTGCTGACGCCGATCCTGCAGCGGCAGGCACTGGACATCCCGCCGGCCACGCTGTTCGCGTTCCAGATCCTGCTCGGCGTCGTGTTCGGCATCTGGGGCCTGGCGCTGGCGCTGCCACTGGTCGCCATCGCCAAGGTCATGATCGACCATTTCAAGACGTATGAGGCGCCGCCCCTGGCAGCATGATCCGGAAAAGTGCGCAGCGGCTTTCCGAAAAGATCATGCTCAGGCGACGAGCCGGCGTAAGGCGTCGTGAAGTCGCTCAGGTCGTCAGCACGGTCTCGGTGTGCTCGACCTCCGGGGGCGAAGCAAAGTACTGACCGACGAGGCCGCGCCATTCGGTGAAATTCTCCGAGCCGCGGAAATCGACGGTGTGGTTCTCCAGCGTCGCCCACTTCACCATCAGCCGGTAGCGCTGCGGCTTCTCGATCGACTTGTGCAGCTCGAAGCCGTGAAAGCCCTTCGAACCGCCGAAGGCGGCCTTGGCCTTGGCGACGGCCGCCTCAAAGTCCTTCTCGCTGCCCGGCTTGACGTCGATTTGCGCGATCTCGGTGATCATCGGTTTCCACCCTGTTTGTTTGATGGGTGTGTCTACCGTAGACCGCAACGAAGAAAAAGGCACCGAATCGGCGCCCTGACCGGTCAAAAATGCGTGCTCTCAGGCTAACAGCAGAGCGGTGCCTGCCACGATGAGCGCGCAACCGATGAACAGCGCGAGCGGCCAGTAGCTACGGCTTTGCGTGTAGCGCCCCTGCGCGCGGCGCTCGGTGATCAGCGCGCGCTCGTATTCATCCGCGGTGGAGAACACGCAGGCGAAGCCGCCGCGTGCCGAGGCCGCAGCGGCTTCGAGCGACATCAGGGCAGCCTGCGGGTTCTGTCGACGGATCGATTCCATGACCGCAATGGTAGGGATCGAATGGTAAACAGCGGATTACCGAAGGCGCCTCTTGAGGCGGCCTCTTGGCTTCAGGCGGTGGCCGGACGCGCCTGCGGCGCACCGACCCGCGCCGCGCTCTGGCGGCGCCAGTTCTCCAGCGACAGCGGCAGCTCCTCCGCCGCCTCGACGCGGTTGCGGCCACCGCGCTTGGCCTGGTAGAGCGCGGTGTCGGCCGAGGCCAGCAGCACCTCGAGCTCGGTGCCGGCCGGACCGCCGGCAACGCCGATGCTGACGGTGGTGTCGACCGGGCCCTCGTCGACCACGACGCCGGAGGTCTCGAACGCCTCGCGCACGCGCTCGGCAACCAGCACACCCTCCTCCAACGAACACGGCAGCAGCGCCGCGAACTCCTCGCCGCCGATGCGGCCCGACATATCGGTCATGCGCAGATTGCTCACGACGACGGTCGAGAACAGTTTCAGCATCTCGTCGCCGGCGGGATGGCCGAAGCGGTCGTTGATCGACTTGAAATGATCGATGTCGAAGATCATCACGGTCACGGGACGGCCGGCCTTGGCTTCGCGCTCGATCACGCGCCCGCAGGCTTCCGAGAAGCCGCGGCGGTTGAGCATGCCGGTCAGGGGATCGGTGGATGCGGCGGTCCGGTGCGCCGTCACCGTGCGCTCCGACACCAGCATGAAGATCACGAACACGGTGCCGACGGCATAGAGGATGAGCTCGACCGCAAACACGGTGACCCAGATGCTGCCGGAGAAGCCGGCATCGTTCGGACGCAGGAAGCTGCCGAGCACGATCGGCAGCATCAGCACGCAGCCGTGCATCACCGGCACCACGAAGGCTGGCCAGCGCCGTTGCAGGCTCTTGCGCCGCTCGACCCAGAGCTCGCTCGCGGTCAGCGCCGCATAGACCGAGACGATGCCGGCGCCGACGATCATGCGCAGCATGGACGCGGCGGGATCAAGCAGCGTCACGGCGGTGGCCCAGGCCAGCGCGCCGACGAGGAGACCCGGCCAGTTCGGCTTGCGGCCATGGAAGACGCGCGCCGCATTCCACACCATGCCGCAGGCGACGAAGCCGACCGCGTTCAGCGCAAGGTAAAGATGCGGGCCGAGCTTGTCGCCGGCCGCGGTCCACAGCGCAACGGACGCTGCGCCGAGGAGATACGCGGTGCCCCACCATTTCAGCGCGGGGCTGTTCTCCTGCGTGCCGAAAAACACCATCATGGCGCCGAGCAGTGCGGCAACCATGGTGGCGACCAAATAGAGCGTGATGCTATCGAGCGACATCATGTCGGCCCCCTTCTAGACATAGCAAGTTACGCGATCGGCCCAGCCGACTTGCGCGCCCTTCCAGATGCGACGCTATGTCCCGCGAGTTCCATTCAGGTTTTCATGCGGGGCCAAGTTTTCGGGAAACACGCCATCAATTTGCATACAAACGAACAACAAAAAGGGCGCTGAAATCAGCGCCCTTTTGCATCTCATTGAAGCCGCTTTCGCGGCGAATCTGACCGAAGCGATTAACGCTTCGAGAACTGGAAGGACCGGCGGGCCTTGGCCTTGCCGTACTTCTTGCGCTCGACCACGCGGGAGTCGCGGGTGAGGAAGCCGCCCTTCTTGAGCACGGTACGCAGCTCCGGCTCGAAATAGGTGAGCGCCTTGGAGATGCCGTGACGGACGGCACCGGCCTGGCCGGACAGACCACCGCCGGCAACCGTGCAGATCACGTCGTACTGGCCGGAACGCGCGGCCACCGAGAACGGCTGCTCGATCATCATGCGCAGCACGGGACGGGCGAAATAGACCTCGACCTCGCGCGAATTGACCGTGACCTTGCCGGCGCCCGGCTTGATCCAGACACGGGCGACCGCGTCCTTGCGCTTGCCGGTGGCGTAGGCGCGGTTGAACTTGTCGACCTTCTTCTCGTGCTTGGGCGCGTCGGGCGCCGCCGCCGTCTTGAGCTGCGAGAGCTGGTCGAGCGACTGGATGGATTCGGCCATGTTATGCGGCCCTCGTGTTCTTGCGGTTCAACTTGGCGATGTCGATCTTCTCGGGCGTCTGGGCCTCGTGCGGATGATCGGCGCCGCCATAGACGCGGAGGTTGCCCATCTGGACGCGACCGAGCGGACCACGCGGGATCATGCGCTCGACGGCCTTCTCGAGCACGCGCTCGGGATGCTTGCCTTCAAGGATCTGGCGCGCGGTGCGCTCCTTGACGTGGCCGACGTAACCGGTGTGCTTGTAGTAGGTCTTCTGCTCGCGCTTGCGACCGGTGAGGACCGCATGCTGCGCGTTGATGATGATGACGTTGTCGCCGCAATCAACGTGCGGGGTGTAGGTCGGGAGGTGCTTGCCGCGCAGGCGCATGGCGACGATGGTGGCGAGACGGCCGACGACCAGACCCTTGGCGTCGATCAGTACCCACTTCTTCGTCACCTCAGCCGGCTTTGCCGAAAAGGTTTTCATATCGGAGTTTCCGTGGACGGGAGATATCGGCGCGAACACCGCGCCGGACTGGGCGGTTTTCTAGAGAAGAGACGCGCAACGGTCAATGCCCCAGAGCGTGAATTACAATAGCAAAATCAATATCTTAAAATTATGGTGCTATATTACCTGCGAAAAGCTCAAACATTTGGAATGGAATAGGTCGAGGTGACGTGAGCGATCGGGTCGGGCGACGTGCCGGACAGCAGCTTCACCTCGCCGACCGCCAGGCGCTTGCCGAGCTTGAGCAGCCGCGCCTCCGCCAGCACGTCCTGGCCGGGCTGGCCCTTGCGCAGGAAGTTGATGTTGAGATTGGTGGTGACCGCGAGCCCGATCGGCCCGATCGCGGACAGCAGCACCACGTACATCGCGAAATCGGCCAGTGCCATCAGCGTCGGGCCGGACACGGTTCCACCCGGCCGCAGCATCCTTTCGCTGTAGCGCTGGCGCAAAAGGCAGGTCTGGCCGTCGGCGCTCTCGATCGTGATGTCATCGCCGCTGAAGGCCTGGGGAAACTCGTCACGGAGAAACTGCTCGACCTCCGCCACGCTCATTTTCGCTAACGCCATGCTTCGTCTCACCCTCGCTTCGCATCCCCTGTTACATTAAGTTATCTGCGTCATCCAATTGCAAGAATCCAACCGGAAACGCTTCGATGTCCGCCCAGGCCGCCCGCGCCCCCTCCCCGCAACCGTCGAGCCTGCTGCGCGAGACCATAGGGCCCATCGCGGTCCTGACGCTGAACCGCCCGGCCGCCCGCAACAGTCTGTCGCAGGCGATGATCGCAAGCCTGCATGCCGAGCTCAATGAGATCCGCGACGACAAGGCGGTCCGCGGCGTCGTGATCGCAGCCAACGGCCCCGCCTTCTCCGCCGGCCACGACATGAAGGAGCTGACGGCGCGCCGCACTGACCCGGATCGCGGCCGCGCCTTCTTTGCCGAGATGATGACCGCCTGCAGTGCGATGATGCAGGCGGTCGTGCATTTGCCGAAGCCCGTGGTCGCGGCCGTCCAGGGCATTGCGACCGCGGCCGGCTGCCAGCTCGTGGCAAGCTGCGATCTCGCGATCGCCTCGGAAGCGGCGAGCTTCGCCACGCCGGGCGTCGATATCGGCCTGTTCTGCTCCACGCCGATGGTGGCGCTGTCGCGGAACGTGCCGCGCAAGCAGGCGATGGAAATGCTGCTGACCGGCGAGCCGATCCCGGCCACGCGCGCCCGCGAGATCGGGCTCATCAATCGCGTGGTTGCAGCCGGCACCGAGCGCGAGGCCGCAATTGCACTCGCCGAACAGGTCGCGCTGAAGTCGGCCTACACCGTCAAGCTCGGCAAGGAGGCGTTCTATCGCCAGGCCGAGATGAGCCTTGCGGACGCGTATCGCTATGCGGCAGAGGTGATGACCGAGAACATGATGGCGCGCGACGCCGAGGAAGGCATCGGCGCCTTCATCGAGAAGCGCACGCCGACATGGCGGGATGAATAGTCAACTCCTCATCCTGAGGAGCCGCGGAACGCGGCGTCTCGAAGGATGGAGGCCCGACTGTGGCCTCATGGTTCGAGACGCGCATGCCGCGCTCCTCACCATGAGGGTCAGAGAAAGACAAAGATGAACCACGACGCCTATCCCGACAATTACATCCGCGGCATCCTCAACAGCGTGAAGTCGATCGCGATGGTCGGCGCCTCGCCGGTCAATGTGCGGCCGAGCTATTTTGCGTTCAAATATCTGGCGCAGCGCGGCTATGACATGATCCCGGTCAATCCCGGCCATGTCGGCAAGGATCTGCTCGGAAAGCCGTTTGTCGCCTCGCTCTCCGACATCGGCCGCCCCGTCGACATGATCGACATCTTTCGCAACTCCAGCCACATCATGCCCGTGGTCGAGGAGGCCATGACGCTCGATCCGCTGCCGAAGGTGATCTGGATGCAGCTCGGCGCGCGTGACGACGCGGCAGCGGCGAAAGCAGAATCGGTCGGTATCAAGGTCGTGATGAACCGCTGCCCGAAGATCGAATATGGCCGCTTGTCGTCGGAGATCTCCTGGATGGGCGTCAATTCACGCACGCTGAGCTCCAAACGGCCGCCGGCGCCGACGCAAGGCATGCGGCTATCCCTCAATCGGATGAGTGTCGGCGGCGGTGACACCGCAGCTTCCGATCGCGCTGCAAAGAACAAGACCGAGCAAAGCTGACGCAATAAACTTCCGTTGCGCGAACGTGACAATCGTAGCGCCGTGATGTGAAGCGGCGCCTTGACGGCGGGCGCGTCGCCGATCAGCATGCCGCGCGATTTCAGATCACAAGAACAGGACGCCCTCAATGAGCGATCGCCTTCCGGGATTTTCAACCCTCGCCGTGCATGCCGGTGCACAACCCGATCCCACCACCGGTGCGCGCGCGACCCCGATTTATCAAACCACCTCTTTCGTCTTCAACGACGCCGACCACGCCGCCTCGCTGTTCGGCCTGCAGGCATTCGGCAACATCTATACCCGCATCGGCAATCCCACCAACGCGGTGCTGGAAGAGCGTGTTGCCGCACTCGAAGGCGGCACCGCCGCGCTTGCGGTCGCCTCGGGCCACGCCGCACAGGTCGTGGTGCTGCAGCAATTGCTCCAGCCCGGCGACGAATTCATCGCCGCGCGAAAGCTCTATGGCGGCTCGATCAACCAGTTCTCGCATGCGTTCAAGAGCTTCGGCTGGAACGTGGTGTGGGCGGATTCCGATGACATCGCAAGCTTCGAGCGCGCGGTGACGCCGCGCACGAAGGCCATCTTCATCGAGTCCATTGCCAATCCCGGCGGCAGCATCACCGACATCGAGGCGATCTCGACGGTGGCGCGCAAGGCGGGCGTGCCGCTGATCGTCGACAACACGCTGGCCTCGCCCTACCTGATCCGCCCGATCGACCATGGCGCCGACATCGTCGTGCACTCGCTGACGAAATTCCTGGGCGGCCACGGCAATTCGCTCGGCGGCATCATCGTCGACGCCGGCACGTTCGACTGGTCCACGGGCGGCAAATATCCGATGCTGTCGGAGCCGCGGCCCGAATATCACGGCATCCGCCTCCAGGAGACCTTTGGCAATTTCGCTTTCGCGATCGCCTGCCGCGTGCTGGGCCTGCGCGATCTCGGACCCGCGCTGTCGCCGTTCAACGCCTTCATGATCCTGACCGGCATCGAGACGCTGCCGCTGCGCATGCAGAAGCACTGCGACAACGCCAAGGCCGTCGCCGAATTCCTCGCCGGCCATCCGGCGGTGGCCTCGGTGAGCTATGCGGGCTTGGCAAGCGACAAGTACAACCAGCTTGCACGCAAATACGCGCCGAAGGGCGCAGGCGCCGTGTTCACGTTCAGCCTGAAGGGCGGCTATGACGCTGGTGTCAGCCTGGTGTCGAAGCTGCAGCTGTTCTCGCACCTGGCCAATGTCGGCGACACCCGCTCGCTGGTCATCCACCCGGCCTCGACGACGCACAGCCAGCTCGACGACGCCGCCAAGGTGAAGTCCGGCGCCGGCCCCGACGTGGTGCGGCTCTCGATCGGCATTGAAGACAAGGAAGATCTGATCGCCGATCTGGAGCAGGCGCTGGGCGCGTAAGACTCAGGGTCATTCCGGGGCGCGCGACAGCGCGAACCCGGAATCTCGAGATTCTCAGGTGCACAATTGCGCACCTGAGTTCGGTGCTTCGGACCGCCCCCGGAACGACGGCGGCCGTTTTGGCCGCAGTCAGTTAACAGTCATTAACCATATCTGCCGCATACATCGTCCTTGGATCGCCCCTTTGATTCGGAGCCGACGATGCTGCGCTGGATGGTGCCTGCCCTTGCCGCCATGCTGACGGTCTCAGCTGCCGTTGGCGCCGATCTGCCGGCCACAGCGAGACGGCGCGCTGCCGTGCCGCCGCAGGACCCGCCACAGGTCTATGTCGAGACCGATCCGGATGCGCTGATCTCGCCGGCCTATGGCATCGGCAGCTACATCCGCAACCTGCCGGGCACGCCGCTCCTGCCCGGCTCCAGCACCTTGCCGGGCTATTATGGCCGGCCCTGGAGCTACGATTATCAGGGCCCGTACTACGGCGGACCGCAGGTCGGCTATTTCTGGCGCCTGCCCTACGCCTGCGGCGTCTACGGCTATTGCTGACCTGATCAGCCGGCCTGACCGACCGGAACCGCGCGCGGCTGCGCCTGTGCAGATTGTCGCGACGCCAGCCGCTCCACCTGCATCACTGCAAGCGCGAGCACCACGATCGCAACCGCTTGGTGCGAAAGCGCGAGATCGATCGGCACCTGGTTGAGCAGCGTGAGGATCCCGAGCACAGCCTGCAGGCTGACCGCGGCGAACAGGCAGAGCGCACCGCCGGCCGCCGCGCGTGAACGCACCGCATCGAACGCGTGCAGCGCCGCCAGCACGAACAGCGCATAGGCCGTCATGCGGTGCTCGAACTGCACCGTCAGCACGTTGTCGAACATGTTGCGCCACCACGGCGTCTCGAACCAGAGCCGGTCGCCTGCGGGAATGAACGCGCCGTCGATCTGCGGCCAGGTGTTGTAGGCGCGCCCGGCGCGCAGACCCGCGACCAGCGCGCCGAAATAGATCTGGACGAAAGTCACGATGAGCAGCAGCACGCTCGTGAATCTCAGCCGCGCGGGCGCAATGATCTGCGGTCGCTCCTTGAGCCGCCGCACCGTCCAGACGATGCCGGCGAAGATCAGGAGCGCGAGCACCAGATGCGTCGCCAGTCGATATTGCGAGACCTCGACACGTTCCGTCAGGCCCGAGGCCACCATCCACCAGCCGACGGCACCCTGGAGTCCGCCAAGCGCGAACAGCAGCCACAACCGCCGCCTCAACTCACCCGACAGGCCGCCGCGCCACAGGAAGAACAGGAACGGCAGCAGATAGGCCACGCCGATGAAGCGGCCGAGCAGCCGGTGGCTCCATTCCCACCAGAAAATCTCCTTGAACTCGGACAGGCTCATGCCCGCATTGAGCTCGCGATATTGCGGAATTTTCTTGTAGGCCTCGAAGGCATCGGTCCACTGCGCCTCCGACAGCGGCGGCATGCTGCCCGTGACCGGCTTCCATTCGACGATCGAGAGACCGGATTCCGTCAGCCGCGTCGCGCCGCCGACCAGCACCATCAGCGCGATGAGGGCGGCCACGGAAATCAACCACCAGCGCACGGCGCGATGCGGGTTGGTCGGAGCGAAAATCGTCGTCATTTCAGGGGCAAAACCAAGCCTTGTTGCAAAGAGACTTGAACCGGACTGCGTGCCCCTTATAGTCCCCCGCTCCCGCAGCGCAAGTTACGCGAAGGCCGCAGCATTCCGCCATGACGATCCGCACCCGCAAGTTCCTCGGCGCCATCCTGCTCCTGGTGCTGGCCACCGTCTGGGCCCTGCTCGGCATGGCGCTGGCGCAGATGCCGTGGATCGCCGAGTCCGGCTGGCGGCAGGCGATCTACTACGTGGTGGTCGGCATGGGCTGGGTGCTGCCGGCGATGCCGATCGTGAGCTGGATGCAGCGGCCGGATCGCGTCAAATCTTAATTCGTAACGCTGCCGGTCGGTTTAACCGGCGCGAAGGCAACACCGGACACCAGCACGCGCAGCATGCGCAGTGATTGTATCCGGCCGTCCCAGGAAATCCGCGGCAGTGCGCGCAGATTGGTGCGCCCCTCCGCGTCCACGATGCCGGAGATGGTCGAGACGGCGCTGGCAAAGCCGGCCTCTTCCGCCATGACGACATGGCTGCGCCGGAAAGACGAGCGATCGCCGAACGGAAAGGCCAGATGCCTGATCTCGCGGTCGAAGGCCGCTTCCGCGACCGCCTTGCCCATCGTCATCTCGCGCAACGCGGCGGCGTCCTTCAGGTTGGCGAGAACGGGATAGTTCACCGTCGCGCTGCCGACCGTGACCAGCGGATCCGCCGCAAGCTTTACCAGATCCTCCCAATCCATCGAGGCTTCGCGCGTGAGCGCAGCGAGGTCGATCCGGTAGCGCGTGCAGAGATCGGCGATCGCAGCCGACACATCCGCCGGCGGCAACGAGCGCAGCCAGCTCTCGACGAACGAAAACAGCGCCTGCTTCTCGGCGTTGCCCGTGACGGTAAAACGTTGCTCTTTCTCGCCCATCATCAGGTTGATGCGGCTCTCGCGCGCGATCATCCGCTCGAGCCCGAGCCACCAGGCCTCTCCGACTCCATCGGGAAACGCGGTGGGCACATAGATCGTGAACGGCACGGCGTGGCGCGCCAGCACCGGATAGGCGAAGCTGATCAGGTCCTTGTTGGCGCCGTCGAAGGTGAGCGCCACGAAGCGCCGCTTCTCCGGCAGCGTCACCGCGCGGCGGCAGACATCGTCCATGCCGAGGAAGTCATATCCCCACTGTTTCAGCGCACGAATGGCGCGATCGAGAAATTGCGGACTGATCTCGCTTTCACGCAGCGGCTGAAACGCGCCGCGCCGCCGCGGCCGCACGTGCTGAAACCGCAGGATCGCGCCGACGCCGCGGTTGCGCAGCACAGCCTGACCGGTGAACCAGGCCAGTTCAAGCCGCAACCGCTCCAGCCATCTGTCGTCGGATGCCAATATCCCACCTTCGCGTTCGCCTGATTGTCATTACCCTTTGTTGACATTTCTTTGCAAAGGTCGGCCACAGGCCGAACTACGCAAATTTTTCGTTTCTCGACAGGTTTCGTGAATGACCATGGCTGCGGCGATGCAAAGCCGGACGGCAGAATCGCCAGCGCGGTCGAAAGCGAGCCGTATCGCGCATGTCGATATCGTCACCGATCTGGCCGAGGCCGAGACGGTCTGGCGCGCGTTCGAGGAGAGCGGCCACCTCTTCACGCCCTACCAGCGCTTCGACCTGCTCAGCCCATGGCAGCGGCTGGTCGGCAGCCACGAAGGCGCCAGCCCCTTCATCGTCATTGCCCGCGACACCGAGCGCCAGCCGCTCCTGCTGCTGCCGCTCTCGCTGCGGCAAGGCCACGGCGTGCGCACGGCCTGCTTCATGGGCGGCAAGCACACCACCTTCAACATGGGGTTGTGGAACGCCGAGTTCGCCGCCGAGGTCACCATCGCCGATCTCGACGCGCTGCTTGCGCCGCTGCGCGAACATGCCGACGTGCTCGCGCTGACGCAGCAGCCGCTGCGCTGGCACGACCAGCACAACCCGTTCGCGCAGCTGCCGCGGCAGAGCGCGATCAACGGCTGCCCTCTCCTGGCGATGGAGCCGGGCGGGCCGCCCACATCGCGGATCAGCAACTCCTTTCGCCGCCGCCTCAAGAGCAAGGAAAAGAAGCTCCAGGCGCTTGCCGGCTATCGTTATCACCTCGCCACCACGGATGCCGACGTCACCCGCCTGCTCGACTGGTTCTTCCGGGTCAAGCCGGCGCGGATGGCCGAACAGAAACTGCCCAACGTCTTTGCCGAGCCCGGCGTCGAAGCGTTCATCCGCAGCGCATGCCTGTCGCCGCGCGGCGAAGGCCGCGTCATCGACATCCATGCGCTCGAGTGCGACGACGAGGTGATAGCGATCTTCGCCGGCGTCGCCGACGGCCAGCGCTTCTCGATGATGTTCAACACCTACACGATGTCCGAGCACGCCCGCTACAGCCCCGGCCTGATCCTGATGCGCTACATCATCGACCGCTACGCCGAACGCGGCTACCGCTCGCTCGATCTCGGCATCGGCTCGGACGATTACAAGCGCATGTTCTGCAAGGACGACGACGACATTTTCGACAGCTTCGTGCCCCTGACCGCGCGCGGAAAACTCGCGGCGATGGCGATGTCCTCGCTGAGCCACGGCAAACGGCTGGTGAAGCAGAACCAGATGTTGTTCGATCTGGCGCGGCGGCTGCGGCAGGCGTTCGGGTAGGCGTCACAGCCTCTGGTCTCGTAGGGTGGGCAAAGCGAAGCGTGCCCACCACGTCTCCCGCAATCGTTGAAAGGTGGTGGGCACGGCGCAAATGCGCCTTTGCCCACCCTACGATTCCGAGCTCGTGGAGAAAGACCACTCACCCGGCTTCGCTTTCGCGAAGCCACCCTCTCCCGCAGGGGCAGAGGGCGAGAATTACGCCGCCACCACGCGCGGCGTTTCCACAGCATCCGACGGCTGCACCGGCTTGCTCAGCATCGTCACCTCGCTGAAGCCGACCGCCTTCAGCTGCTCGCACATCAGCGTGCGCGCGTCGGCGGCCATCGAGGCATCGGGCACCACGACGGCGCGGGCATGCGCCGTCAAGAGTTCCGCTGGGAGGTCCGAGGCGCTGCCGGCGTCCACCAGCACGTGGTCGTAGGCGCGGAGCAGCGCATCGATCGCGAGCGTCACCCGCGGCGATTGCAGCAGGCTGCGGTCGAAGCCGGGACGGCCGGCCATAACCAGGTGCAGCCGCGAGAGCTTGTCGCGGGTGATGATTTGCGCGAACGACGCCTCGCCCTGCATCAGCTCGGCGAGGCCGGGAGCCGAAGCATCGACGGACACCGCGGCGATGGTCGGCGAGGATGCGGCGAGATCGACCACAACGACGCGCGCATCGCGCGCCAGGTGCCGGGCCAGCGTCAGCGTCGACAGCGTGATGGCTTCGCCGGCCGCGGTGCCGAGCACCGTGACCTTCTTCGCCGCCGATCCCGCAGCGCGCAGGCTGTCGGCCAGATGCTCGATCTCGGCGAATTCAGTGACGTCGGCATCGGCCGTCATCTCGGGCTGAAGCGGCGTAAGGTCCTCCACAACCGGATCGAGCATCGGTTCGGCCACCGGCTGGACGACCGGCTGGACCAGCGGCTGGACTACCGGCTCTTGGCGCACCGGCGCCTGCGTTTGCGCCGGCGTGAACACCGCCACCGCGCGCGGCGCGGTCTGGCGCAGCAGCTCGCCGGTGACGACGACGCCGGACGAGAGCAGCAGCGTCGCGATCGTCGCAATCAGCACGATCGGCAGCTTCTTCGGATAGGCCGGCGTATTCGAGACGATGGCGCGCGAGATGATGCGGCCCTCCGCCGGCGCGGTATCGATGCTTTCGCGGGTGCTGGCCTCGCGATACTTCCCAAGATACGTCTCGAGCAGGTCGCGCTGCGCCTTGGCTTCGCGCTCGAGCGCGCGGAGCTGGACGTCCTGACCGTTGGTCGAGGTCGCCTGCTTCTTGAGCTGGTCGAGGCTCGCCGTCAGGCCGTCGACCCGGCCGCTGGCGATCCGCGCATCGCTTTCGAGGGAGCGCGAGATCTTGGCCGCTTCGTCGCGAATTTGGTTGTCGAGGTCGCCAAGCTGCGCCTTCAGCTCCTTGATCCGCGGGTGATTGCCGAGCAGCGTGGACGATTGTTCGGCGAGCTGCGCCCGCAGCGTCACCCGCTGCTCCGACAATCGCCGCATGAGCTCGGAATTCACCACCTCGGACGCCTCGATCGGCTTGCCGCTCTGGAGCATCTCTTTGATCAGCCGCGCCCTGGATTCAGCATCCGCCTTCATCGAGCGTGCGTTGTTGAGCTGGGTATTGACCTCGCCCATCTGCTGGTTCGAGAGCGTGGTATTGTTGGTGCCGACGAACAGCGACGACTTGGAACGGAAGTCCTCGACCTTCGCTTCGGCGTCGGAAACTTTCTTGCGCAGATTTTCGATTTCGCCCGAAAGCCACTGGCTGGCGCTGCGGGCCTGGTCCTGGCGCGCATTCTGCTGGAGCACGAGATAGCCGTCGGCGATCGAATTGGCGACGCGCGCGGCAAGGTCGGGATCGGCGGACTGGAATTCGACCACGATCACGCGCGACTTGTCGACGGCGTAGGCCTGGAGCCGCTCGTAATAGGCATCCAGCACCCGCTCTTCCGGCGTCATCGAGAACGGATCGCGGCCGATGCCGATCAGCGCCGCGAGCGACTTCAGCGGCGAAATGCCTTGCAGCACCGGATCGAATTCGGGGCGTTCCGCGAGCTTGTTCTTCTTGATGATCTCGCGCGCGAGATCACGCGACAGCACGAGCTGCACCTGGCTGGTCACCGCCTCGGGATCGAGCGACTGCCGCTCTTCGGTGCTGCGGTCGCTGCTCGGCCGCAGGAACACATTCTCGCGGCCGTCGATCAGGATACGGGATTCCGACTTGTAACGCGGGGTGACGAGATTGACAGCGGCGATCGACGCGACGAGCGCGAGCACCGTCGGCACGATGATCCAGCCGCGCTTGCGGGCGAGCACCGCGCCGAGCGCATGGAGATCGATGTCGCCGGATTCGGCTTGTGCCTGCTTCGCAGCAACGGGCGCAGGCTCTGCTTCAATCTTTCGCGCGGCTTCGGTCGATTTGGCTTCGGCCTTGGGCTTCGAAATAGCCCGCTCGACCACCGCCTTGTCCTTGCCGGCACGCCAGAACGCTAAACGCATCGAACACTCCCGCAGGGCAACGCTGCGACTCTACCTCAACCGGGGCGATTACACTCCATTAAGGTTGCTGCTGGGTTAATCGCGCCCGGCCGCGACAGGCGCGCACGGCGCCGACACCGTTTGTTAACCACGAGGGCTCTTAATCCATCTCGATATTTCGAGAATTGTTCGAGCATTCGCCGTCGAGCGCTGGTTCTGATCATGCCCCCCTCTCCCGACCGGCCGCTCCGCATCCTGCACGCCGTGCGCGCTCCCGTGGGCGGCATCTTCCGCCACATCCTCGATCTCGCCAACGGTCAGGTCGATCGCGGCCATCACGTCGGGATTCTCGCCGACAGTCTCACCGGCGGCGAGCGCGCGGACAAGGCGCTGGCCGAGCTCGCGCCGCGGCTGAAGCTCGGCGTGCACCGGCTGGCGATCCGCCGCGAACCGTCGCCTGACGATTTTCTGGTGTGGCTGCGGATGCGGCGCCTGATCGCCGCGCTCAAACCCGACGTCACGCACGGCCACGGAGCCAAGGCCGGCGCCTTCGTCCGCATGCGGCGGCGATCCAACGACACCATCCGCATCTACACCCCGCATGGCGGCTCGCTGCACTATCCCCTCAACACCTTCAAGGGCGAGTTTTACGCGCGGCTCGAACGCACGCTGATGGACGCGACGGACCTGTTCCTGTTCGAGAGCGCGTTTGCGCGCGACACCTATCAGCGCATCGTCGGCACGCCCAAGGGCGTGGTGCATTGCGTCTTCAATGGCGTGACGCCGGAAGAATTCGAGCCAGTTAGCATCGCCGACGATGCCACCGATCTCGCTTATGTCGGCGAGTTCAGGCACATCAAGGGCGCGGATTTGCTGGTCGATGCGGTGGCGCGCCTGCACGAGGGCGGCAAGAAGGTCACGCTCACGCTCGGCGGCGACGGCGAGGAGACGGCGGCGCTGAAGGCGCAGGTCGACAAGCTCGGTCTCTCCAGCGCCATCCGCTTCATCGGTCACGTCAAGGCGCGCTACGGCTTCTCCAAGGGGCGCCTGCTGGTCGTGCCCTCGCGCGGCGATTCCATGCCCTATGTCGTGATCGAGGCTGGAGCTGCCGGCATTCCCATGATCGCGGCCCGCGTCGGCGGCATCCCCGAGATCTTCGGGCATGACAGCCCGGCGCTGTTTGCGGCAAGCAACGCCGAGGCCATGGCCGAAGCGATCGCGGCCGCGCTCGACGATCCGCAAGGAACCGCGCAGCGTGCGGTCGCCTTGCGCGAGCGCATCTCCGCGCATTTCTCCCAGCAGGCGATGGTTGACGGCGTGCTCGCGGGTTATCGCGACGCATTTGCCAATCATTAACCATCCTTAAGACCGCTTTAGAGAATCTTCCGATTTGTCCGATAATCGACGTGCCAGGGGATGCTCGCCCGGGGCGCAACGCTGCGACCCGCGGGTTTTTTGGAATGGACGTGGACGCCCGTGGAACCGCTCAACGCACGCTCGATGCTCGACGCCGCCACAAGCGCCGCGGCGAAGCCGGCTGACCAACCGTTTGTGGAGCGCCGTCGCCGGCTCTCGCCCGCCGCGCTCGACGTCGTCAACCAGAAGGTCGCCCGCGCCTATTCGCCGATCGTGATCACCGGCTTCGTCCGCTTGGCCGATTTCGCCCTGCTGAGCCTCGTCGGCATCGCGCTCTATGTCGGCTATGTCATGCCGCTCGCCGGTTCCTTCAGCTGGGTTTATCCCGCGCAGATCATCGCCGTCGCGGTCGCCGCCGTGGTCTGCTTCCAGGCCGCCGACATCTATCAGGTGCAGCTGTTCCGCGGTCAGCTCCGGCAGATGACGCGGATGATCTCCTCCTGGTCGTTCGTCTTCCTGCTGTTCATCGGCGTATCCTTCTTCGCCAAGTTCGGCAGCGAAATGTCGCGGCTGTGGCTTGCCGCCTTCTACTTCCTCGGGCTCGCCGCGCTCATCTCCCAACGTCTGGTGCTGCGCTCGCTGGTGCGCGCCTGGGCACGCCAGGGCCGGCTCGACCGCCGCACCATCGTCGTCGGCTCCGACAGCAACGGCGAGCAACTGGTCGAGGTGCTGAATGCTCAGGAGGATTCCGACATCCACGTGCTCGGCGTGTTCGACGACCGCAACGACAGTCGCGCGCTCGACACCTGCGCCGGCGCGCGCAAGCTCGGCAAGGTCGACGACATCGTCGAATTCGCCCGCCGCACCCGGGTCGATCTCGTGCTGTTCGCGCTGCCGATCTCGGCTGAGACCCGCATCCTGGAGATGTTGAAGAAGCTCTGGGTGCTCCCTGTCGACATCCGCCTCTCCGCGCACACCAACAAGCTGCGTTTCCGTCCCCGCTCCTATTCCTACCTCGGCGAGGTGCCGACGCTCGACGTGTTCGAGGCGCCGATCACCGACTGGGACCTGGTGATGAAGTGGCTGTTCGACCGCATCGTCGGCGGCCTCGCGCTGCTCGCAGCCCTGCCGGTGATGGGACTGGTGGCGCTGGCGGTGAAGCTCGACAGCCCCGGCCCGGCGCTGTTCCGTCAGAAGCGCTTCGGTTTCAACAACGAGCGCATCGACGTCTACAAATTCCGCTCGATGTACCACCATCAGGCCGACCCAACCGCCTCCAAGGTGGTGACCAAGAACGATCCGCGCGTCACCCGCGTCGGCCGCTTCATCCGCAAGACCAGCCTCGACGAGCTGCCGCAGCTCTTCAACGTGGTGTTCTCGGGCAATTTGTCCCTGGTCGGCCCGCGTCCGCATGCGGTGCAGGGCAAGCTCCAGAGCCGTCTGTTCGACGAAGCCGTCGACGGCTATTTCGCTCGTCACCGCGTCAAGCCCGGCATCACCGGCTGGGCCCAGATCAACGGCTGGCGCGGCGAGATCGACAATGAAGAGAAGATCCAGAAGCGCGTCGAATTCGACCTCTACTACATCGAGAACTGGTCGGTGCTGTTCGACCTCGTCATTCTCCTGAAGACGCCGGTCTCGCTGCTGACCAAGAACGAGAACGCGTATTGAGTTTCCGTCATGCCCCGGCTTGACCGGGGCATCCAGTACTCCGCAGCGCCGGCTGTTTTCTCCAGTGCGCGCCGCGGAATACTGGATCGCCCGGTCAAGCCGGGCGCTGACAGCGGTGTTTGTGGTGTACCAGTTGCGTAAGCGTATGAGCATGTGATGGCGTATGCGGCGACAGCCGGTGGAGTGAAATTAGCCGCACCGGCTGCGCCCGGCGTGCTGGCCATCCAGCGCGCGCTGGTGTGGCTGGCCGGCGCCTCCGGCGCCATCGTCTTCATCGAGCCGAGCCCCTACGAGATCGTGACGCTGCTGGCCGCCGTCACCTTCTTCGCGACCGGCCTGCGCCTGCGGCTCGTGCTGATGCCGCTGATCCTGATGCTGGTCCTGCTCAATGTCGGCTACACGATCAGCGCGGTCCCGCTGTACGAACAGTCCGAGGTGGCGAGCTGGATTGCGACCTCCTGGTACATGGCGGTCACCGTCGTGTTCTTCGCGATGGTCACCTCGGAAGACACCGCGGCCCGGCTCGACATGCTCCGCCGCGGCCTCGTGGTCGGCGCGATGGTCGCCTCGCTGTCTGCGGTTGCCGGCTACTTCCATCTGGTTCCCGGCGGAGACGATCTCCTCACACTCTACGGGCGCGCGCGCGGCACGTTCAAGGATCCGAACGTGCTCGGCGCCTTCCTGATCCTGCCGGCGCTGTTCGCCCTCCAGAGCGTGGTCTCCGACAAGTTTGCCAAGGCGTTCCGTAACGTCATCGCCTTCGGCATCATGTCGCTGGCGATCCTGCTCGCGTTCTCCCGCGCCGCCTGGGGCGGACTGATGCTGACCTCCGCCTTCATGTTAGCGCTGATGATGCTGACCAGCCGCACCAACGCGCAACGCTCGCGCATCGTCGTCATGGCGATCGTCGCCGCGGTGCTGGGCCTCGCGCTGATCGCGGTCCTGCTGTCATTCGATTCCACCGCCGAGATGTTCAAGCAGCGCGCGAGCTTCGACCAGAGCTATGACGAAGGCCGCTTCGGCCGGTTCGGCCGGCACATCCTCGGCGCGGAGATGGCGCTCGACCTGCCGTTCGGCATCGGCCCCCTGCAATTCCACCGCTACTTCCCCGAGGACACCCACAACTCCTACCTCAACGCCTTCATGTCCGGCGGCTGGCTCTCCGGCGTGTGCTATCCCGCGCTGGTCTTCACCACCGTGATCATGGGTATCAGGCACATCTTCGTCCGTGTGCCCTGGCAGCGCGCTTATCTGGCGATCTTCTCCGCCTTCGTCGGCACCGTCGGCGAGAGCTTCGTGATCGACACCGACCACTGGCGGCACTTCTGGATGATGCTGGGCGCGATGTGGGGCATGATCGCGGCTGCGCAGGCTTACAAGATCAAGGACATTACCGTTCCGATGGAATCGGAACGGTAATGTCTGGCTTTCTGTTTTGACGCGTTTTCTTGACGCGAACCGGTATCCACTTCGCTCGAAAACGCTCTAGCGACGAAGTTTCTTCAGTTTGAGATCCGGCCGCTTTTCCGGCGGCGTGTCGAGAAGCCCCTTCAGCGCCTCGGTTGCCGCGAGCACGCCCTTGTAGCCCTCGGTCGCGAAGCGCAGCAGCAGGCGCAGCTCTTCGTCGGAATAGGCGCCAAACACCTTCTCCATCGCCTGCTGCATCGGCACGTAGAGCTGGCCGATCTTCATCGCCGTCTCGGGCACGACGGAAATGAAGACCTTGCGGCGGTCTTGCTCGTCCCGCTCGCGGCGCACCAGCCCGGCCTTCTCGAGTCGGTCCACCACGCCGGTGATGGCGCCCGTCGTCAGCCCCGTGACCTCGGCAAGCCGGCCCGCGGTGACGCGTCCTTCGAGATAGAGGATGTCCATACATTCGAGGTCGGAATTGGCAATTCCGGCAACGTTCGCAACCGTTTGGCCATAGAGCACGCCCTGCGCGGACGACCGCCGCATCGCCTCCTCGAGCTCCTGCAACAGCGCCGCGCGCGCCTTCGTCCTTGACAAGGCCAACCTCATATCTTAGTCGATATATATCTTAGCTACTAAGAGATTTAGCAACCGTAATTTCTCCTAGCACCACGGAAACGTCGGGAGCAAGCCATGTCCAACCGTCCCCGCAAGGCCCTGATCATCGGCGCCGGTATCGCCGGGCCCGTCACTGCGATCCTGCTGCGCCGCGCCGGCATCGAGTCCGCAATCTACGAGGCCTGGCCCTATTCGAAGGGTATCGGCGGCGGCCTCCAGATCGCACCGAACGGCATGCATGTGCTGGACGAGATCGGGCTCGCGAACGAGCTGATCAGCCGCGGCTCGATCGCCGAATCCTTCGACTTCTATTCGCAGAGCGGCGAACGGCTCGGCTCGATCAACCGTGACATGGCGCGGCGCTTCGGCCAGCCGGCAGTGAACGTCTGTCGCGCCACGCTGAACGAAATCCTGATCGACAAGGCCTGGTGCGCCTGCGTCTCGCTCTATTTCGAGAAGCGCCTGATCAAGATCGAGGACCGCGGCGACCAGCCGATCATCGCCTACTTCTCCGACGGCACCACGGCCGAAGGCGACTTCCTGATCGGCGCCGACGGCGTGCACTCGGTCGTGCGCCGCCAGGTCGTGCCGGACGGTCCGCAACCATTCGACACCGGGCTGATCGGGTTCGGCGGCTTCGTGCCGCACGCCGTCCTCGATGGCAGGCCGATCGGCCGGCACGTCGAGACCACGTTCGGCAAGAGCGGCTTCTTCGGCTATGGCTATTGCAGCCCGGATCCGAACGATGGCGTGATGTGGTGGAGCACGCAGCCCGCGCACGGCATGGACGCGGCGATGTTCCGCGCGCTCGACCACGCGACGCTCAAGCAGCATCTGCGCGGCTTCCATCACGGCTGGCACGATCCGATCCCCGATATCGTCGACGCGGCCGAGAACATCGTGGTCACCGACACGCTCGACGTCGCGACCTTGCCGACCTGGTCGCGCAGCGCTCGCTGCTGATCGGCGATGCCGCGCATGCGACCAGCCCCCACGCGGGCCAGGGCGCTTCGCTCGCGCTCGAAGATGCGATGCGGCTCGAGCGGCTGATGCAGGAGGGCCAGGAGCTCGGCGCCACCTTCCAGGCCTTCGAGGCCGAACGGCGCCCGCGCACGGAGAAGATCGTCGCCATGGCCCGCCGCAACGGCAACAGCAAGCGCGAGTTCAGCGCCACCGGCGCATGGGTCCGCAATCAGATGATGAAATGGCTGTTGCCGCTGGGATCGAAGAGCATGGAGTTCATGTACGCGTATGATGCGCGGGCGGCGTAGTTCAACTGCCGTAGGGTGGGCAAAGGCGCGACGCGCCGTGCCCACCATCTCTCCGCAATCGCAATAGAAGTGGTGGGCACGCTTCGCTTTGCCCACCCTACGGAAGCTACGCCTGGGCTTCCACCTCAAACCTCAGCCCGGCGTGATCGACCAGCCGCTTGATCAGCTTGTGCTGCATCGCTGCGCCCGGCGTCCAGAGACCGGCCGGGACATCAGGCGTGTCGCGCAACAGGCAGATCGCGCATTCGGAAACCATCTTCGCCGTTGAGGCATAGCCGGGATCGAGATCGCCCTTCACCGCCGCGCGAACCTGACGGCCGTCGGGCGCGATCGCGACATAGAGCACGTCGTAATGACCGCTGTCGCGCTCTTCCTTGGACGGCCCCTCGCCGGGCTTGAGCGCTTTGGGGCCGGTCTTTTCGCTATTGGCGGCCATGACGAGCTTCGCGTTGGCCTGCCCTTCGTCCCCCGTCCCCGTCAGCACCATCTCGTCGTAGACGAAATCGCGGCCATACGGGAATCCCATCAGCATGTTGGAGCGATGGACGTTGCGCGTGTTCAGCGTCGCCATAGCAAACGGGGCGGACCAGGATTGCAGGTCTTCCTCGAAAACGGGCTTGTTGCCGCGCGGCTGTTTCGGCCCCTCGAAGCCGGGCGTGAATGCGAAGGGGTCCTTGAGGATCGACACCAGGCTGAGATCCTGCGCGACTGCTTCGAAGGTGACCCTCGCGCTCGCCGAGGTGCCGCCGGAGAACTTCCAGCTGAGGTCGCGGACGCGCCCCTTGACGCGCGGCGCCGGCGCTCCGAACACGCGACGGGCTTCCTCCTGCACGAAGAACGCACCGAGCTCGAACGGGATGGAATCGAAGCCGCAGGAGAACATGATGCGCGCGCCGCTCGCCTTCGCCGCCGCGTCATGCCTGTCGATCATCTGCTTCAGCCAGATCGGCTCGCCGCAGAGATCCATATAGTCGGTGCCCGACGCGACGCACGCGGCAAGCAGATCGGAGCCGTAGAGCTGGTAGGGACCGACAGTGGTTATGACCAGCTTCGCCTGATCGACCATCGCCCGCAACGAAGCCGGATCGGCTGCGTCCGCCACGATCAGCGGCGTGTCTGCGGGTGCGCTGATCGCATCGCGAACGGAGGCGAGCTTGTCCCTGCTGCGCCCGGCCATCGCCCAAGTCGGCGCGCCGTCACCGGCATAGCTTGCAGCGAGATATTCGGCGACGAGCTGGCCGGTGTATCCCGTCGCGCCGTAGACGACGATGTCGAACTTCGCGGACACGGACCTTACGCTTCCACCTCGAACGTCAGCCCAGCATTGTCCCGCAGGCGCTTGATCAGCTTGTGCTGCATCGCCGCGCCCGGCGTCCAGAATCCGGCCGGGACGTCTGTCACATCGCGCAACAGGCACATCGCGCATTCGGAGATCATCTTCGAGGTCGAGCCGTAACCGGGATCACGGTCGCCGGTGACGCCGGCGCGAACCATGCGGCCGTCGGGCGCGATCGCGACATAGAGCAGGTCGAAGCGGCCGTTCTCCCGCTCTTCCTTCGACGGCCCCTCGCCCGGCTTCGGCGCGTTCGGACCAGTCTTCTCGGCGTTGGCGGCCACCACGCGCTGCGCGTTGGCTTCGCCCTTCTCGCCGGGACCCGTCAGAACCATCTCGTCGTAGACGAAGTCCTGGCCGTAGGGAAAGCCCATCAGCATGTTGGAGCGGTGGACATTGCGCGTGTTGATCAGTGCCATCATGAACGGCGCGGCCCAGGATTGCAGGTCCTCCTCGAGCAGCGACCTGTTGCCCTTCGGTTGCTTCGGGCCGGTGAAGCCCGGAGTCAACGCGAACGGATCGTTCAGGATCGCGATCAGGCTGATGTCCTTTGCGACCGCATCGAAGGTCGCCTTGGCGCTCGCCGCGGTGCCGCCCGACAGCGTGCCGCGCATGTCGCGCACGCGGCCTTTCACACGCGAGGCCGGAGCGCCGAACACGCGCTTGGCCTCTTCCTGCACTACAAATGCACCGAGCTCGAACGGCACGGAATCGAAACCGCATGAGAACACGATACGCGCGCCGCTCTCTTTGGCGGCCCCCTCGTACTTGTCGATCATCTGCCGCATCCAGATCGGTTCGCCGCAGAGATCGAAATAATCGGTGCCGGTGGCGACGCAGGCCGCGAGCAGTTCCTCGCCATAGAGCTGATACGGGCCGACGGTGGTGATCACCGACATCGTCTGCTCCGCCATCGCCTTCAGCGAGGCCGCGTCCGACGCGTCCGCGACAATCAGCGGCGTATTCCCGGGCGCGCCGATCGCATCGCGTACCGACTTGAGCTTGCCGAGGCTACGGCCTGCCATCGCCCATTTGAGCGCGTGGTCGCCCTTGTAATGCTGAGTCAGATATTCGGCGACGAGCTGGCCGGTGAAACCGGTCGCACCGTAGACGACGATGTCGAATTTCGCTGAGCTCATGGTCGACCTTTACTTCTTCGCGTAACTCACGCCCATGCCGGCGCGGACGTCGCTTTGAATCCCATAGGGCGGAATCGGATAGCGCAGGCCGTTCTTGGCCAGCGCCTTCATGCCCTCGATCGCCTTGGCAAGATGCGAGGGCTTCAAGGCCATCAGCATCTCCTCGTCCGGCACGCCGCCATAGCGCCGTTCGGCATAGCATGGCAAGGACAGGCTGGGCTCGCCGGTTTTCAGCGCCCGCCCCCAGGAATCCGCGCAGGCGGTCTCACCGACCACCCCCCATTCGAACTTCTTGTAGCCGGTATATTGCAGCCCGTTGATCAGGATGATCATCTGCCCCGGCGTTGCATAGACCAGGCAGATGTCGGGCGGATCGAGCCGCCCGCTCGCGAGCGGACTGACCGCAAGCGCCTGATACTGCCCGAACGGAACCACGTCCAGCGCCTCCTGGCGCTTGCGCGCGTCCTCGGCGGTGCCGTGCCAGACCCCGACATAGTTTTCGCCGGCGAGCCATTTTTCGTCCTGCGGCGCAAGCCCGATCACGGCGCGACACTGCGCACCGACAAGATCGTCGGCAGTGATACCGACCGTCCAACCCAGACGTGCAGCCATGCTGACGATCTGGTCTGTGGTGTGGACCGCGTTCGGCCGCCGGATTTTCGGGATCGCCTCCATGTCGGCGGTGCGCGCGAACAGCTTCATGCCGATCACCGTCGTCTTCAGCCGCAGCAGGCTGTTGAGGTCGGCGACGAGGCCGGCAAGATCGATCCTGTCTGCGCTCTGCTGTTGCATGGCGTCCTCCCGACCGGCGATCGCGCGCCGGTACTCTGTTCTTGTTTTGCGGCTCCCGTTTTAGTCCTTGCCCGGTCCCGGAAGCAACTCGCCGGTCCGCCCCATGATGCGATACGCCAAAAGGCCGATCCATTCGCGCACGGCGACATCGGTCTTGCCGAGCCCATCGGCCCCATTGCGGGTGAAGGCGAAGAGCCCGTCGCGACCGCCCATCCGCCAATCCACCGGATAGGCTTCGACATCGAACCCGGCCTTGCGGAAGATGCCCATCGCGCGCGGCATGTGGAAAGCCGACGTGACCAGAAGCCAGCGTTCGCCCGGCTTCGGCGTCACCAGCTGCTTCGTGAAGATCGCGTTCTCCCAGGTGTTGCGGGAGTCGCGCTCGAGGATCAGGCGCTCCTTCGGTATGCCCAGGCTTTCCAGGATGGGCGCGGTGTAGTCAGCCTCCCTCGCCTCCGTCGCGACCAGGTTCGCCGAGCCGCCGGTGAAGACGATACGCGCGTTCGGATAGCGCCGCGCGAGGTCGGCCGGCGCCAGCATGCGATCGGCCGCGTGCGCAACCACGGGCGTGCGATGCGCCGCCGACAGATCGGTGTCGATCGAGCCGCCGAGCACGATGACGCCGTCGGGGGCGCCCCGCGACGGGTCCCACGCCGGGAAACGCGACTCCAGCGGATAGAGCAGAAGATTGCCGATCGGCGAGAACGCGACCAGCGCCAGCAGCACCAGCGTGGTCACGGCGAGCTTGCGGCCGACCGCAGCAAACCGCGTCGCCATCAGCAGCAGCGACAGGATTCCGAGCTCGATCAGGAGATTGATCGGCAGCAGAGCGGTGCCGAGGGTCTTGGAAAGAACGAAATACAGGGGAGCCTCGCTGGAATGATCGTGCCGGGCTTGACCGGCCCGTCCATCTTCAGAAATCTTCTTGAAAGAGGATCGATCGCCGGGTCAAGCCCGGGCATAACAGGTTCTCATGACGAGTTCTGATGAAACCGATTGGACGCGGCTAATGACCCATCACCACCTGCATTCAAGCCCCGAGACCTGCCATTGGGGCTTCTTCGAAGCCGCGCTCAAACCCGTCCTCACCGTCAAAAGCGGCGATGAGGTGACGGTCGACACCATCAGCGGCGGGCCCGACATGCTGCCGGACCGCACCAAATTTCACATTCCGCCGGAGATGTTCGAGGTTCACGCCAAGAACGAGCGCATGCTGCCCGGCCACATCCTCACCGGCCCGATCGCAGTCGAGGGCGCCGAGCCCGGCGACGTGCTCGCGGTCGAGATCCTCGACGTCCAGCTCCGGCAGGATTGGGGTTGGAACATGATCAAGCCGCTGTCCGGCACCCTGCCCGACGATTTCCACGAAACGCGCATCCTGAACATCCCGCTCGACCGGTCGCGGATGGTCGGCCGCATGCCCTGGGGCCTCGATCTGCCGCTCAAGCCGTTCTTCGGCGTGATGGGCGTCTCGCCACCATCGGCCTGGGGTCGCATCTCCTCGCTTGTGCCGCGCGCAATGGGCGGCAATCTCGACAACAAGGAGCTCGGCGCCGGTGCGACGCTCTTTTTGCCGGTGTTCGTCCCAGGCGCGATGTTCTCCTGCGGCGACGGCCATGGTGTGCAGGGCGACGGCGAGGTCTGCGTCACCGCGATCGAGACCGCGCTCCAGGGCCGCTTCCGCCTGACGCTGCGCAAGGATCTCAGGTTCGACTATCCCCGCGCGGAGACGGCGACGCACTACATGACCATGGCCATGGACCCCGACCTCGACCAGTGCGTGGTGCGCGCGCTGCGCGACATGATCGTGCTGCTCGGCGAGACGCGAAACCTGTCGCGCGAGGACGCCTACACACTGTGCAGCCTGGCCGCCGACCTGCGGGTGACGCAGACCGTCAACGGCTGCAAAGGCATCCATTGCATGATCGAAAAAGCGATCGTGCACGGCTAGCTCCACCCGCCTGCCCGGCCCCGTCTCCACGCCGCCGCCGCTCGGCATCCCGCGCGGCGCGCGGCGCTGCGCCCGATTTTCCGAGTGATTCCAATGAGCTGAAACACCGGTCTCGCCCGGATTTGACTTCCACCCCTGAACCTAAATAGAGTCTTAATCGTTACTTTTATGTACCCGAGTAAGAGGCTAGCGTTCGGGCCATGGCCACCGAAAAAGCCGAGACTGACCGCATTCCCGTAACCTTGGCGCTCTCGACCATCACCTATCTGGAAAAACTGGTGAGACAGGGCACCCACGGCACCAGCGTTCCCGGCGTCGCACGCACTCTGATCGAGGAAGGCATCCGTCTCGCCATCAAGGACGGCCTTTTGTCGATTCGCGACAACGGCAGAACGTGAGGGCGCGCCGGACGTGAGGCGGACGGATCTCGAGAGGCGGATGGCCGACATCTGCAACCTGGGACCGTTACAATGCCTGTTCTCTCACCAACTTCTTCACCGACTGCTTCTTCACCGACTTGGACCAACGAACGAATTGAGCTTCTGAAGCAGCACTTCGAGGCCGGCCTCACCTGCAGCGAGATCGCTGCCGACATCGGCGTCAGCCGCAACGCGGTGATCGGCAAGCTGTCCCGGCTCAATCTCACGCGCGGCAGGACGAGCGACGAGCGCAAGCTCGAGCGGAGCCTCGCGCCGCGGCGCGGGACGAGAGCCGTACCGCGGCTGCAATATGAGATGCTCGCCACGATCTACGGCGACACCGACACACCTGTGGTCGCGGGTCCGATCGACGATGCCAACCGCTGCTCGCTGCTGGAGCTCGCCGAGAATCGCTGCCGCTGGCCGATCTCGACGCCGGGCGCAGACGACTTCTGCTTCTGCGGCAATACCGCGCCCGACGGCCAGTCCTACTGCGTCGGCCACAGCCGCCTCGCCTACCGGCCGAACTCGCGCGCCCGTGTGATGCGCGGCTGAAGGAAAATCCCAAAACGAAAAACCTCCGGCGGGGCATCACCGGAGGTTTCTGGAGGCTTAGCATGAAGCTAAGAGCCGTGACTTTCGTAATCGGCTGAAAACAAGATAGCTGATCAACTCAGGTAAGTAAATAAGTTTGAGGGCGATCGATTCGCATAGCTCGTCTTCGTCGTTTGCAACGTGTTGCCGGATTTTCCGAAGGCCGCTTTCATGAAAAAGCCCCGGCGGTTTCCCGCCGGGGCTCTATCAGATCGGAACGGTCTTCAGCTTACCAGTTGCGCTGGGCGCGCAGCAGCAGGCTGTAGGTGTCCTGGTCCTTCAGCTCGTAGGTTGCCGCAGGCTTGGCAACCGACGCCAGCGCCGGGGTGGTGATCACGCCCGAGTACTTCTGGTCGAGGTGGCTGTAGACGAAGTCAGCCGAGAAGGTCAGGTTCTTGACCGGCGTCCAGCGGGTGATGACGCCGATCTGGCCGATGTTGAAGTCCGGGTTGCAGGTGCCGGTCAGCGAGGCGAACGCAGCGCTGCCGCAGATCAGGCCCTTCGCCGTGCCGCTGTAGTTGACCGCAGCCCACGCGCCGTAGAGCGCCGTATTCCAGTACGGGTTCCAGTTGTGGGTGTAGGCACCACGGAAACCGTAGGTCTTGGTCAGCTCGAGCTGGCCGTTGGGACCGAACACCGCGTCAGACACGCCGGCAAAGCCGATGCTCTGATACGCGCTGCCCGAACCGCCGAACATCGAGTAGCTGGTCGCCGCCAGCGACTGGAAGTTGTAGCGGCTCGCGCCGTCGGTATAGACGCCCGAGATGTTGATCACGTCGCCAGCACCGGTCGGGATGTTCTTGATCTGCAGAGCTAGCTGAACGGCCCAGCCCCACTTGTCTTCCGGATGACCGGTGACTTCGGACGCGCCGTAGTAGGCGACGTGGTTGTCGTGCGCAGCCACCGACGCCTGGAACAGGCCCCAGGCCTGGTCGACACGAACCATGCCGACGATGTCGGGCGACCTAGTGCCGCCGATATCGTTCGAGCCGTAAGCACCGCCGAGGACGCCGCTGGTGGACATGCCGGCGGTGTTCCAGATGTTGGTCGTGAAGAACTGGGTCTGGTCCTGCGCCGAAACGGTCGCGGTCACGCCCTGGCCGAAATCGGCCGTGTAGGTGAACTGGGCGACGCCGTTCACGGAGCCGCTGCCACCGACGAGCTGGTCGAAGTTGTTGCCGGGATAGTTGGTCCAGGGCGCGTCGAACTGCGACACGGACTTACCCATGGTGAAGCCGGCGAACTGGATGAACGCATAGTAGACGCCGAGCGTACCACCCGAGATCGTGCCCGAGTTTGCGTTGTTCGGCGCAGACACGCCCGTGCTTCCGAGTTGCGAGTAAACGGTCGCGCCTGTTGCCGAGCCGCTTCCCGTATAGTTATCGGTCGTCCAGGTGAACACCGCGTCAAAGTAAGTGCGAACCACCCCGTACTCAGTCGCGGTACGGGTATCGATGTTGAGGTCCTCGCGAGCGCGCGCCAAATAGTAGTTCGACAGGCGGTTGTTCGCGCCGGAAACACCGTTGTAGGCGGCGCTGTAGTTGCCGCCGGCATTGAGCGCGACTTCAGCACGCAGATAGCCGCCGAGCTTGATGCAGGTGTCGGTGCCCGGGATGTAGTAGAAGCCCGCGCCGTAGAGCGAGCAGATCTTGACGTACTCGACCGCCTTGGCCTTGACCGGAAGATCGGCCGCTTGTGCTCCGCCGACGGCGATCAGACCCGCCGCAGTGCCGAGCAAAAGGCTCTTCACCACTTTCATATAAAACCTCCAAGTTGCTCATTTTACGGAGACCGGACCGTGAGGCCCCCCAGATCCCCGTCTTTTCAAATCCGCTCGGCCGCTTCGCGCTTTTGGACACACCCGCATCGACGCGAGGGACGTGAGCGAACCACCTGCAACGGGACGATTGAGTACCCCCCACCGTCACGGGCCAATATGCCTGCGCCGTTCCGCTAATCAAAATAGTTTATTTAGTCAGCTTTGTTGTTTCACTAAACCTGTGCCCCGCGCGCAACACCGCGAGTGAGGGAATATGCTGAGCTGATCATCTTTGTAGTTTTAGTGACAAAATTACCCTGCTCTGCACTTGCGTCAGGGCAGACTTGCGTGGACTATGGCCGTGCAAGACACCGGCCGGAAAAGAATCAGATCACGGGAGTGACGCTGTGTCAGCGACCAGGAAGGAAGGGGCGCGCCTCCGCTCCATCGGCAATCTCGATATCATCAGGCGTTTCACCTGGGAAATTTCGTCGATCAACATGTATCTGGAGGAGTTGCGTCAGTTCTGGGCGAGAACGCTGGGCATCAGCGGTCCGCAATGGCTGATCCTGATGGCGATCTCCGACCTCGACAAGGACGACGGCGTGCCCGTCAACGTGGTCTCCAAGCTGCTCCACGTCGATCCGTCCTTCGTCACCACCCAGTCCAAGCTGCTGGAGAAGAAGGGCCTGCTGCGGCGGCGGCCCTCGCCGACCGACGCCCGCGTGGTGCGGCTGTCGCTGGTCGAGAAGACGCAGAAGCACATCGCAAGCCTCAACGAGCAGTACAAAACGATCCGCGAATTCGTCTTCCAGGAATTCGACGAGAACGAACTGACCGAATTCACCGGCAAGCTGGCGACGCTGAAGACCCGGCTCGAAAAGGCCTGCGTCAGGATATCCCTCGACTACTAAAACATGATCCGGAAAAGTGCGAAGCGGTTTTCCGAAAAGATCATGCCCAAGCAACAACCTAAATCGCGATGACGATTCATCCCAATCTCATCGCGCTTTAAGACAGCAGGCGGCGTTCAGATCCGCCGCCCCGTGGCGCCCAGTTGCGATTCCAGCCAGTCGAAGATGTATTCGTTGGCAAGGCTGGGATTGTCCGCATGGGCCTGCGCCGCGCCGGTCTCCTGCGCGGTGAACACCTTCAGCACGATGTCGGAGCTGCCGAGTCGCGACTTCTGCACGATCTGGCGCGCCCGGTCGGCCTTGAGCCAGCCGTCCTCGCCGAGCGTGATCAGCACCGGACAGTCGACGCTCGAGGCCATCAACGGCGCCGACGGCACCGGGACGATGCTGAGGTCGCTCATCGCAAAGCGGCTGGCGAAGAAGGATCGTTCGTGCAGGTCCCACAGACCGCCGTCGCAGACGGCCGCGGCGAGCCTCGGCTCCTGCAACACCGCGCGCGCGACGAAGGAAGAGCCCCACCCGTCGGCCACGATGGCGACGCGATCGAAATCGACGTCGCCGCGTGTCTCCAGATAATCCATGACGCTGGCAATCGAGCTCTCGAGGTCGCGGCGCTGCAGGAGCGTGTCGGTATAGTCGTCACGCTGGTCGCCGAGCAGGTCCAGCGCGAGCATCGACAGTCCGCGTTCGCGCGCATGCGGCGCGAGCTTGAACAGGAATTCTTCCTTGCGGTGTCCGGGCTCGCCGATGCAGATCACGGTCGGAGCCCGCTTGCCGGCCGGGGACGCAGGCAGGAAATAGCCTTGCAAAACGTGTCCGTCATCGGCCCAGGGAATCGTGACGACCTCGCCAGCCGGACCGCGCGCGGTGAGGAAGCGGCGCGCGCATTCCTGCATGGCGAGCACCGCGACCCAGCGGCGCTCGTCGGCCTGGTCCAGCGGCATCGCGGCCGCGCCGTAGTAGTTCATCGCCCGCAGCCAGTTGCGCTGCGCGGTCGCCATGTGGCCTTCCGCGAACGCCGCCTCGGCACGCTGCCGGTTGGCTTGCGCCAGCCGCTTCCATTCGCGGTGCCAGGACTGCTCACCGCCCTGCTTGAGCTGCCGCGCGATCATCAGGCATTCTGCGATGGTGGCGCCACCCTCCTGCGCCGCGGTGAGGAGCCGCGTGAATTCAGCGGAAATATCCTCTCTCTCCGGGCAGAGGATCCAGTCGTCGGAGAGGCATGCGGGTATCATCGGAGCTACGCTTTATGATGGCGTTACCCCTGATCGACTAAACTATTTTGGTTCACCAACCAAGCTGCCGTGCGCCGAATGAGACCCGTTTCACATCACCATCGCTTGAACATTGCTTGAACGACGGAGCATGTCGCATGCGTGACATTCCAAATCGTCATAAGGCGTCGGAAAGTGGCAAGAGGTGGCACGTAAAGTTACCTGCGTAACATGTAAATTACCTGTGTAATAATACGTCCGCGCCTCTTGCCATGATGGTCGTCATACCTACATACGCGGACGTTCGTTGACAGTCTCAGCCAAACCGAATCAACCGAGCCGCCAGCCAACTTCCTGCGTAAAGCTTTCATAGAAGGCGCGGTCGTAGGCCTGCTCCGGCGTTGCGCGCACGCGTTCGTCAAGGCGCTTTGCGTCTTCGCCCACAAGAATGCGCCACCGGTCCGCCTTGACCCCGTTGAGGATGATCTTCGCGGCCTGCGCAGCAGTCGTCGGCGCGTCCTCGAGGAAGCTGCGGGCGCGTTCGGCGAACGCAGCCTGGATGTCCTCGTCCGACATCTTGTCAGCATCCGGCACGCCAGCCGCGACCATGCGCTTGCGGGTCAGCGCGACCTCGTCGGCATTGAGCCGCTCCGACCCGTCGGCGCTCTGCACCTTGCGCGAATTGGAGACGATCGAGGTGCCGATATGGCCGGGCATCACCACCGAGCATTTGACATGCGGCGCGTGCAGACGGAGGTCGTTGATCAGCGCTTCGGTAAATCCTTTCACCGCGAACTTCGCCGAGCTGTAGGCGGTGTGCGCCTGCCCCATGCCGATCGAGGCCCAGAAGCCGTTGACGCTCGCCGTGTTGACGATGTGGGCCTCGTCCGCCGCCACCAGCATCGGCAGGAAGGTGCGCACGCCGAGATAGACGCCGCCCCAGCAGATGTTGAAGGTACGCTCCCACTGCTCGCGCGTGTTGGTGAACAGGCTGCCGCCGCCACCGATGCCGGCATTGTTGAACAGGAGATGGATCCGGTCGGTCTTCTGCTGCTCGGCGAGCTCATCGCGAAACCGCTTGAGATGGTCCTCGATCGAGACGTCGGCGACGTGGGTCGTGACCCGCAGGCCCTGCGGCAGCTTCTCGACCTCGCAAAGCCGTTTGGTCTCGGCCATCGCGGCTTCGGAGACGTCGCACATCGCGACATTGCAGCCCTCCGCGACGAGCTGCCGTGCGAGTTCGCGTCCCATCCCCGTGCCGCCGCCGGTGATGACGGCGATCTTTCCTGCAAAATCCTTCATGGGACTTCGGTCCCTCCCCTTGTCGGTATGTTTCTTCACAGCTGGCGCCGCGCATCGCGGCGCGCGCAAAATGTAGCAGCGCCGCATCCGCAGGTAAAAGCGGATCGGCGCTGCCATTCGACATCGATAATTTCGGCCGGCGGACTATTCGGCCGCTTCGACACGCACCCCGTTCAACGCGCCGAGTGCCTCCAGCGCCTTGCGGGTGGCGGCCTGCTGCGCCGGCGAGGCCTCCGGCATCGGTGCGCGCGGATAGGTCCTGGGCAAGCCCTGGAGCGTCTGTGCGTAACGCGTGCAGGCCGGCAGATTGTCGGCGATAACGGCGTTCCACAGCGTCAACAGCTTCTTGTGCAGATCGAGCGCGCGCGGATGGTCGCCCGCCTTCACCGCATCCCACAGCGCGACGGAGGCATGCGGCGCCGCGGTCAGGATCGCGGCGATCGAGCCATGGGCGCCGAGCGTGTAGGACGGATACATGAGGGCATCGACCGCGCTGTAGATCAGCTTGTCCGGCGCCATCATCATGAGATCCGCGAACAGCTTGAGATCGCCCGCGCTCTGCTTGACGCCGACCACCAGCGGCACCTCAGTCATGATCCGCACCAGCAGTGCCGGCGACAGATAGGACCACGGCACCACGTTGTAGATGATGATGGGCATGCCGGTCTCGTCAGCCATGGCGCGGAAGTGCGCGACCATCGCCTCGTCATCGGGCTTGAACAGATAATGCACCGGCGTGACCTGGAGCGCTGCGACATTCATGTCGCGCACGAGCTTGCCGCGGCGGATCGCATCGCGCGTGGAGTCCACGATGATGCCGGCGATCACGGGAATGCGTCCCTTCACCGCCTCGACCGTCGCGGCCATCAGGTCGCGATATTCCTCGTGATCCAGCGTGTGGCCCTCGCCGGTCGAGCCGCCGGCCGCGACGCCATGCGCGCCGGCGCCGATCATCCAGTCGACCTGGGCCGCCACGAGCCCAAGGTCGATCTCGCCGTCCTTCCGGAACGGCGTCGTCATCGGCGGGATCACGCCGGTCGGTCGTGCCTTCATGGTCTGCCCTCGCGTTTCCTTTGGTCCTGTGGCGGTCCCGCTCTCTTGACGAGTATCCGTCCGCTTTCGAGCCTATCGGCTGCGCAGGCCTTGTGAAGGGGCGGTTCACGCGGCGCTGCCCCCACAATCGCTCATTCCTGCGATCCTTCCTCGCCCTTTTCCTTGGGGATTCCCCGTATTTGCCCGGCTTCGGTTTAGGGGCAATTTTTTTACAATCCGAATCACCAAATGGAGGTGGACGCTGGGTCGAGTCGGCTAGGTCAGCGTGTTGTTTGTGTCACAGGCTCTGGCACTCCGCTTGCATCCTCTTCGTGGTCTGAAACTACCGATGAGGTGACAGGAATGTTCGTGACCGTGGTTGCCGTGCTCTGCCGGCTGAGCGCAGCCAGCTCAGGCAGTTGCATCGAGGAAATCGTGACCGACAGCAACATGACGCCCGAGATGTCGATGATGCAGTGCGCGATCGGCGCACAGGCCCCGCTTGCCAAATGGATGGGCGAGCATCCGATCTATCACGCCAATTGGCGCCTCGAGCGCTACAAATGCGTGCCGGGTCACTACGAGATCAAGGGCCACGCCTAAGGCCCCGCAAGACTACGGATGAGGAAACGCCCCGGAGGTAGCCTGGTCTCTCCGCGCGGGCACCGCTAGCGCCAGACCCCATTGCGGCGGCGCGCCCCTGTGACGACGATCACGCCTTCCCTTTAAGCCACTGCACGCAGAATGATCGCACGCGCCTGTCGCCCTTCCGGCGTCGGCATCAGCGCGAAATTGTGCGGCTGGTCACGGAGCAGATGCAGCTCGACCGGCACGCCCGCCGCCCTCGCGCGCTCCGCGAGATCGACGCTATCGGGATAGAGCAGATCGCGCGTGCCCGAGAAGATTGTCATCGGCGCGAGCGAACGGAAGGCGCCGTTGAGCGGGCTGACGAAGGGATGGCCGACATCGAGCTCGCCGGCATAGAGCCGCCCCGCCTCAATGATCCCCGGAATGTCCTGGATCGGATCGCGGCCTGCGATCTCGACCTGCTCCGGACGGCTGACCGATGCATCGGCCGCCGGCGAGATCAGCATCAGCCGGCCCGGCTGCCGATGCCCGCGGTCGCGCAGCCACTGGCAGGCAGCGAGCGCCAGTCCCGCGCCGGCGGAATTGCCGACCACCGTGACCTTTGCGGGCCCGACATCCTCCAGCAGCATCCGCAACAGTTCGGCCGTCGCCGGCACGAGATCCTTGGCGGTGGCATGCGGCGCAAGCGGATAGATCGGCACGACGCAGACGACGCGCGCCTTGCGCGTCATCTGGCCGACGAAGCGCCAATGCGCCGGCACGATCTCGTTGATGAAGCCGCCGCCGTGCAGGAACATGACGTGGTTGCAGCCCTCATGGCCCGATGATGGCGCCGTGTAATAGACCGGCCATCCGCCCATCTTGGTCAACGTCACCTCGACGCCGCGGCCCAAACCCGTCGGCTCGTAGGAGGCCGGCTGCAATGCGAGTTTCTGCACATGCGCCTGCACGGCCTCGGCCGGGGCAAGGTGCTTCTTGAACGGAAGCTGCCGCAACAGCGCGTTGAAGCAACGACTCTGCAGGCTCGGCGCGGGATCGCCGGATGGCCGCATCCTCAACAGCCGGCCGCCCGGACAGAACTGGAAGGCCGATGCGATCTTTGCAACGCTCATGTCAGGTCTCCTCCAGACCGGGCTCTCTGTATGGGCGACGAAAAGGCTTGTGTCGACCGCCGCCACATGCGGATATAATGCGAGCATTCGCTCGCTTTTCCTACTCGCATTCGGATCGCAGGCCCATGGCGCGCAAACCGCCGACAAAACCCCGGAAAAATGCCTTGCAAGCGCGATCGCGCGCCACCGTCGACGCGCTGGTCGAGGCAACCGCTCGCATTCTGGTCCGCGAAGGCTTTGAGAAAGCCAGCACCAACCGGATCGCCGAAATCGCCGGCGTCAGCGTCGGCTCGCTCTATCAGTATTTTCCCAGCAAGGAGGCGCTCGTCGCCGCCGTGATCGACCGTCACAACGAGGAGATCATGGGCATCGTCCGTGCCGCCCTCACCGAGGTCGCCGACCTGCCGATCGACAAAGCCGTGCGCCGCCTCGTCACCGTCGCGATCGAAGCCCACCGTATCGATCCCAAACTACATCGGGTGCTTGCCGAGCAGATCCCGCGCACCGGCCAGCTCAAGGACGTCGAAGCCTTCAACCGCGAGGTCCACACCCTCGTGCGCGCCTATCTCGAAAGCCGCCGCAAGGAGATGCGCAAGATCGACCCGGGACTGGCGACCTTCATCTGCGTCAGTGCGATCGAGGCGGTCGCGCACAACACGGTGCTGAACCAGGCCGAGATGCTCTCGGAGAAGATGGTGCGGACGCTGGTGGACGAGACAACGCGGATGGTGGTGGGATATTTGAGGTAGTTTGCGAAAACGTCGCCTCATGCCCGCTCTACGCGGGAGAGCGGGCATCCTGCTAAGCAGTTGATTTATCTGCGGGCTGCATTGAGCCGAGCCCATGGCCATGAGTTTTCCATTTTTGATGGCGATCAATTCAGCTTTCCTATTGAGGACAAAACATATGCCCAAGAAAAATTGCCTGATAGTCCATGCCGCCGGAAGACAGCTCGACCTACTGCGCGGAGAGGCTTCCCGCATTGCGAAGGCGAACAAGGTCGACTGGTGGATCGATCGTGCCGACGTCGGCACACTTTTTTGCTTTGAAGACGCAAATGCTACAGATGCCTTCGCTCGCACCTGCGACAACTTCGGAGTCCGATGCCAAGACGGCTAGCTCAAAAACCCCGCCGACTTTGTGAGCCGGCGGGAGTTGAGTGAATACCTACGAAAACCGGCCCATCGCCAAACGCGCGTCGGACGGTGGGGCCGTTCCGGGTGGATGGCGAGACCTTGAGGAGGTCCAGATTCGCCACAGACCGATTTTTCAATCTCTCCCTTGGAGAGTCGTTCCTCAGACGCCGCGATGCCAATATTTTTGTGATCTGGCGCAAAAGGAAGGCCCCAGCCAATGGGGAAGACCGGGGCCTTCACAGGCCTTGCGATGGATCACACGCAAGACCGATCGCAGGATAGCTGCAGGAGCGCTCGTTCCTCCTGCGGAACCAATCTCGACCCAAGTTGGCTGCAACTCCAGATGAGTCGCGAGAGCCAGCATTCCAGCAGCCAAATCGGGGCTAGAGTGTGTCCGAAGTTGAACTAGACGCGGGCGAAACCAACGTGCTGAAGCCGCGATCCAACTCGAGTGTTTCGCAAATCATCGTTTCTTCGTAGGCCGAACCCGCGGCGAACGACTAGGGCGCGTGGGTGAAGATATCCACTCGTCGATTTCGTCTGGCTCTACTCGCCACGAAGGCGAGACGCCATCGGCTGTCCGGGCTGTGACACGGTATCGGCGCTTACGGAGCTTGGCTGCCAAATTCTTCGCGCCATCTTCGTCTCGACATTCAATAGAAAAATTACCGTAACAAACAACCCAGCGCTTTCGACTTACTTTTCGTTTGGATCGCGCTGAACGCTCCATCTAAGGGACCCCGTGAGTCCCCAAGCCCGTCCCAGTATCAAGACTCCATTCTTACCAAACCGTTTAAACCTGTCCGCGACCTCGCCAAGGGCAGCGGGCTACCTACCCATCCTAGCAACCCCCGACGCAAGACATGAGGTCTGGTGAACTTCATCAGCAAGATGTCATTCAATCACCTCGTCTGCGCGGCTCAGAACGGAAGTTGGAAGCACCAGGCCGAGCGCCTTCGCAACCGGGAGGTTGACTACCGTGAAGCATGCTACTTGCTTGCCGCCATGACAGGTTACACATCATAGCGCGGGGAGAAGACAACTCCGCTCCGGACGTCGCGCCTCCCAAGTCCCTGCGACGCAATGCATTGAAGCAGCTGTCGTGAATATTCCCCCGTCCACAGGCCGGCATGATGACATCATGCTCCTGTTTTGCCCGACGCGTCAAATCGCTTCGGAAAAACGTCATTCGCCAATGGGTTCGCTACTGTGCATGGGGTTGTTTTCGGCATTTTGATTTACCGCCCCCAGAAGCAGCCGCCCTGATCGTCGCGCATGCGTCACGCCGCGGGAGCAGGCTCCACGCCAACGGTTAATCCACCCGACAGATGAGTTGAGAAAAATGGTCGGAGCGAGAGGATTTGAACCTCCGACCCCTAGTCTCCCAGTTATAAACGACCTGATTTATAGCCATTCCTGACGTTGGATGGGGTGCAGCAAATCCCTGAAAATCAAACGCAATCCAACCAATGGCCACTTGCCTTTTCCGAGCCAATAGCCAGACTGCTGGCTACATACTGGCTATAAATTTGGTGGGGCATGGCAACGATCAGGATTTCGACCGATAGCGTAGCGGCGCTGATGAAGTCTGCGGTTCCCAACAAGACGACCTACTATTTCGACGACGATCTTGCGGGCTTCGGTCTCTACCGCACCACCACGGGCACCGGCACCTACTTCGCCGAATTCCGCCCCGTAGCCGGCGGCAGCAAGAAGCGATTGAAGTTGGGCCGGGTCGGCACCCTGAAGGCCGGTGAGGCCCGCGAGGCGGCCCGCAAGGCGATCGCGAACGCCGCATTGGGGAAAGACCTTGCCCAAAATCGGAGCGACGAGCGGGCCAGCCTAACGGTTGAGGAATTGGTCTCGAAATACATCGAGGAATACGTCGCCGAGCACAAAAAAGCGTCCACCGCGAGCCTTTACCGCATGCTCCTAAAGAAGCACGTCAAGCCTCGGATGGGCTCGATTAAGGCAGTGGTGCTGACCCGAGTTGATGTACAGCGCGCGCACGCTCTGATGACGCGCGAGGCCCGCATATCCGCTAACCGGGCAATCAAGCTAGTGTCTGCGGCCTACGGTTGGGGATCGCGGCATGGCCACGTGCCGGAAGGTACGAACCCCGCCTCCGGCGCGAAGCTGAACGAAGAGGAAGGCCGCGAGCGCTATTTAACGACCGCCGAGTTACTAGCGATTGGCAACGCCATGATAGATGCGGAGACCGTTGGCCTGCCTGTCGAGGCCGGTGACGCCAAGCACGCGCCTGTCGGGCAGCTTGTGAAAATGTCACCATACGCCACCGCCGCAATCCGGCTTCTTATGCTGACCGGCGCGCGCTTGCGGGAGATCCTGCACTTGCGCTGGGACGAAGCCGATCTGGATCGAGGTGTGTTGCGGTTGCCCGACTCGAAGACCGGCAAAAAGACGATCTATCTACCGGCTGCGGCAATCGACATCATCAAGGGCCTGACCAAGCTGGGTGCATTCGTCATCGCGGGCGAATCGGCTGGTACCAAGAATGAGAAACCGCGCGCGGACCTGAAGCGCCCATGGGCAGCCATTTGCAAGCGGGCTGGCGTGACCGGTGTCAGGATCCACGATCTGCGGCACAGCTTTGCCAGCGTCGGGATCGGTGACCAGATGGGCCTCCCGGTGATCGGAACCCTGCTCGGTCACGCCGATCCGAGTACGACAAACCGATACGCTCACCTGGCCGACGAGGCAGCCCGCCGCGCGGTTGAGGCCATCGGCGGTAAGATCGCCGCTGCGCTGAGTGGAAAATTGCCCGAGGAACCTAAACCAGCCCGCAAGATTTGATTCCTGCCGGGCGGGAACTGCACGGAGAACGCCATGCGAAAAATCCGCCGCCGCTTCGAACAAATTCAATCTGCTGAAGAACGTCTGGTTGAGCAAGCCGCGGAACTGCGGGAGCGGGCTAAGGCGATGCCTCCGGGGGTTGAGAAAGATGCCCTTCTCCGGCGCGCCCGTCAGGCTGAGACTGGCACTCACGTCAGCGAAAGGTCGCTGGGGTTGTAGTTGCCGACGGCGCTGGAGCCCGGCCGAACGGAAAAACGAGGCCAGGGAGGCGGTGCTTCCGGCTAGCGTTAGACGAGCTACAGTGGTGCGGAGCGACGTTACTCGTCGATCTCGCGGAGCTTGTCTAGCCGCTCCATCTCTGTGCGTAGCCGTTCGGTCTGTTCCACGTCCCAGCCAACCCGACGCAACTTTTGGCGACACGCCAGAATCTTCATCGCGAGTTCTACGCGCTCGTTCTGGTTGGGCAAGGCGGACATTCCGATGGTCTTTTCTATAAGTCCGTCGAAAGCCGGATTCGTTCAACGGGCTTCGGCCATGCTGCGGTTTCTTATCTGCGCAAGTAGAAACGAGTAGCGAGCTGTTGAATTGGGGGGTGGATGGCGGAGTCGTTCGGCAACAGTTTTACTGTCGTTGAGGTAGCCTCGGACGGCGCAAAAACTGAGATCTGGATTGCCCTGGCCAAGCCGAGCCAGGCGCCGACCCTGGTACTCGCCGCCGTTCCAGAAGGCTGGACGGCGGAAGTGTTGGATATCGCATTGACAGCTGAGCAGCTGATGTTCGAAGAACTCAACCTAGAGCCCGGCGATGTCCGCAGGTTGGACGGAGCCTACATATTCTGACGTCGCTCGCTTTCAGCCCTGTTGACGGCCCTCAGAAGCTCTTCGATGTAGGCGGCGATGTCGCCAATCGCCGCCCGCAAATCGGCCTCCGAAATGCCCTGCCCGTTGGCAGCCTCGATGAGACGCCGCGTGAGTTCCGCCACATCCTGCGATGCGCCCGCAGTCTGGTACTGTTCGACAGCGTTGATGCTGTTCTCAACCCAGAAATCGATAAACTCGCGGGCCTTGTCTGACATGTGACGCCCCCTGCTGGAACACGCTTAGCGCGCCCTACTCAAAAGGGATAATCGAAATCACGTCCCGTGTGAGTAAATGAAAGGCTCCTGGGAAAGCGGTAGCCCGCCTCAACTTGCGCTGCGGCATGCTGCGCGCTCGGCTCGCGCTCGCGCGATTATAGCGCGACCGGCTCTCCCACCTACAGACAGGCCCGCCGCAGGCGAAAGTCGTAGGAACGAGCCATCATCGCATTGCATTTCTTTGTCGGCCTACTCGAACATGGAGGTATGAATGCGAAAAATTGCACTTGCAGCCTTGGCTGCCGGCGCGATCTCCCTCACCGCTGTCGCTCCGGCCGAAGCCCGGTGGCATGGCGGATGGCATGGCGGCTGGGGTCCAGGAATTGGCTTTGGCCTTGCCGCTGGAGCACTGGCCTTTGGCGCCGCCGCTGCGGCATCTCCCTACTACTATGGGCCAGGCTATTATCCAGGCTACTACGGCCCGCCGTATGGCTATTATGGCCCCCGCTATTACCGCCCCCGCATTTTTTACCGGCCTTACGCATGGGGCGGGTACTACGGTCCTCGGTACTATGGCGGATGGGGACGTCCAATTTACGCTGGCTGGTAACTCAAAAAAAGAGCATGCGCCCCACCCTCGTGGGTGAGGCGCTACGGCGGCATGCCTCCGCTCATCGGCGGTGGAGTGAAGAAGATATCTCCGAGTTCAAGAGCCTGGCGGGGAAGATGCCAGTTGGCCAGATTGCCGCTAAACTGGGCCGGAGCGAAGGTGCTGTCATGGTGGAAGCTTCGAAGTTGAAGCTCTCGCTTCGCGTTCATCGAACGCAACACCCGCAAACCGCCTCGGCTTAGCTTTTCAGCTCAGCCGCCGGTTAATGCGCGTTGCAGCGGGAACGCCCCACCCTCGCGGGTGAGGCGCTACGGCGGCGCGGTCAACGGCCCTACTGCCGCGCGCCAAGCAGAATCACCTCATCATCCGAAGTTCGCTTCGCCCACGCAGCGCGTGCGTGTTCTAGCCGGAGCAAACCGTCCCGATCGTGGCTCGCGGCCCACGTGTTTAGGCTGTCTGTGGATGCCCCTTGGGAAGGACGTGAAGACCGCCCTTGTGAACAACGGAGTCGCAGCCACTTAGCTCTTAGCCCGGAATAAAGGTCTTCGCAAAGAAAGGTCTGGATGGGTCGATTTTGATGGTGGCGCCGCCGCTAAGATTAGTCATTGGTATTATTTCCCTACCCCCGTCCCGCGAGCGTTCAGAGGACATGATTTCGTGGCATCATGATTCCATGAAGAAACAACGAATGATCGCACGCTTCCACAGAAGCGGCCTGCTGTGACCGGGGCCCCGGTTATGGTCCGTATCCAGCCCGACATGGCCAAGGAATTAGTCGACTGGCGCCGTAGCCAAGGGTATCCGCCGGCTAGTTGAGATCGGACTGAAGGCCAAGAAATAGATGCCAGCCCGCGCCAGCCATCTGCCGACCAGCTCAGAGCGAGATGCATTGCAGAAACTGCGGGCAGGTCGCGAGCTGACACTGAGAGCTCTTGAGCCCACCGGCCAGCGCACCATCGTAAACATGCTGCCAAAGGGCTGGATCGAACGTGGGAGCACGGCAGGGACGTACCGGATCACGCCGGCGGGCCTCGCTGCCTTGCGCGTCAAGATACCCTAACGCCGAAGGCTGGCTCGCATTTCGCCGTCAAAGGCACAGGAACCATCCTGCGGGCGAGAGATTTCTCTCTTGCTTCAGGTTTCCCCGGCCTGAGGCGCCTCAACAGCGGCCTCCGCGTTGCCCCCGCGGGGGCCGTTCTGCATGCGAGGTACCATGGACGAGAGCTTGAGAGTGATGCTTGCGATCGGCGCGACAGTGACCGTCGCCGCTGGGGCGTTCTTTGCCATACGTTTTATCGTGGGTTTTTACGGCTAGACGTTGCACGTTAGGGCGTTACCCGTATTTTTCCCAAGGTTGATCTCGCAACCTGCCTTTCGCATCCCACCCGGCTCCTATAGCTTGGTATCAGCGGCGGCCGAATCCGGACCGGACACTTCTCAAGTCCGCGACCCGGAGGCGATAACTGTCGCCCCACGCTGGGGCGTCGATGTGGGGTGATCCCGTGTCGACCACCCGCCTGGACGCGATGTCTAGGCACCCAGAAGAGACGTGGGACTGCTAGAAGCGGTACGTAACGCGGACGGCAGGCCGATGCGAGCACATGAACGGCGGTTTTTTTCCGTTCCGATGGCGGCCAACTCCTCAACCTTCAAGGGTCGAGGCGCGCCCGACCCGGAGGGCTGGCTGTGAAAAAGCCAACACACCGAGTCGACGTTCGCGTGAACGTGAATGTTGCTGGTTGCCTTTGGGCAATCGCCGCAATCATTCATTGCTTCATCTGAGCAGGCGGGAGGCTTCGGCCTCCCGTTTCTTTTGTGCGGCAAACGCGGGTGGGTCGTCGTGAGATTGGCCCAGCGTTGACGCCCCCACTCCCTGCGCTCCACGATAAGCGCGGGAGGCACATCACAATGGCCAAACGATCCGCGAAGAGCAGCCCGCCATGGAAAGACGGTGACCCAATCACCGTCGCCACGCTGGAATGGTGCCTCGACCGGTTGCCTTTGAGATGGCGCGAGCGCCAATGGGTGGCGAGGTTTATCTTCCGATCTACGAACGGCTTGAATCGGAGCTTGCCGCGGCCAAAGCGAAGGAAGACATGATGCAGCGAATGCGCGTGCGAGCCGCGCGCGTTATGCAAGAGCACCGGATCAAGAAGTATAAATGACGACTGCTGAGCACGAAAATAAGACCCGAAGATCGCGCGAGCCGACCCACGACATGCCCCTCTACCCCACTGAGGCTCAGATCTCGCGCGCGGTGCTGGGTGACCGGGCCAAAGATTGGAAGCGCATCGCCAAGCTCCTGGAGGACAAAGAGGGGTTGCCGAAGATCAAGGAGTTGATGGGCGGTCGCTTTTGGCCTGCGGTGGTCGCGTTCTTTTATGGATGGCAGTGCGTTCCAATGAGCGGCAGCATTCCTGAATACGCCCCACCGTCCCGGATTCAAATTGTCCCGCCACCGAGAGGGCAGAAGCCTGTCTGAGGCATATTTCGCGCCCCCAACGCCAAACCAAAGACTAGTTGCCCCCTCAGCTTTGCTCGCCCTATGGTGGCGGCGGGGTTGTGAGGAGATTTTTCATTATGCGTCTTTTGATAATTGCCGCGGTGGTGGCAATGTGGGGGCTGCCGGCTCGCGCCGACATTTCAGAAGATCTAAAATTCTGTGCAAGTCTAACGTCGGGCAAGGACCGACTTGCGTGTTATGACGCGGCCGCGCGTATCGAGCGGATTAAGCCGATTGCCAGCCTCGGTCCGCCATCCGCGGTGATAAAGCCCACTCCGCCTCTAACGCCTTCCCGACCCTCCCCGTTCGCGGGGAGTTACGTTGGTCTTTCGGGCGGGTATGACATCCCAGCCATGGGGACCGGCCGCCAAAGCGTTGTCGGCGCGACGCCATACGCACCCGGCGGAGTTGTACAAGGGGCGTCGGTTGGTGGTTTCGCAGGCTACAATGTCGTCGAAGGCCATCTGTTGATTGGGGCCGAGTTGCGAGGCCGCTATAGTTTCGCGAAGGTGGAGGATTCGGTGGAATCATCTCCAATTTCAACGCCGTTGCCCGTCTTAATCGGCTCGTGCTGGGGGTGCGGGCCTGGTGGTGGCATTTCCACCGACGCGGTAACTTTGTTCTCTGCTCATCGATATAGCGCAAGTTACCGAAGGCCCTACGCCATCGATGCTTCGTTTAGGGTTGGTTTCACAGCCAGTGACTGGTTGTTTTACGGACGGGCCGGTGCTGGTATCGAGAAATCAGAATCGATCTCTACCGCCGACGATTCCAGGTCGGTCTACTGCTACAGGCCGACTATTGTTCAGAGGCCGAACTCAACGGGTGGCATCGACTACTTGGCCAACTCGTGTGCGTCACAAGGCAATGGACCGACTACGACAGTGACTCTTATCAACGGCTACGCGCCCTTAGTCTCTATAGGTGCCGGCATTGAGCGCAACTTCCATAACCTTTTCCTAAGAGCAGAGGCCGAACTTACAGGACACTCGATTCCCAACAGCGGCTTCACTTTCTACTACACGCCATCCGTGAACATGGCGCTGGGATATAGATTCTAATCTCGTGGCGGAATGCGTGGCTCACTGGACTGGAAGCGAATCGCTAAAGTCCTGGTAGACAAGCAGGGCTTGCCGAAGATCAGCGAATTGATGGGCGCCCGGTTTTGGCCTGTGGTGGTCGCGTTCTCTTATGGTTGGCAGCACATCTCGCTGGACAATACGCGGGTTGAGCCAACCAATCGGCCAAGCTCCAGATTTGAGTTCGTGCCGCCCCCAAGGAGCAAGTGGGAGGACTAAAGCGGACTCCTCGCTACTTGTCTGCGCACCCGTATTTTTCCCTTCGTCCAAAGTCTCGCAGATGCGCTGCACTCCTGCTTGCGTTCACGCCTCGGTTGCGGTTGGATGCGGCCTCAATTCGGACATTCAGATGCCTACGTTGTCAGCCCAGCAGTTCCAAATAACTGACGACATCGCTCCGCACGACGCCGAGGCGCTGACCTCTATCAATGATGAAATTGTAAGGCTTGCGAAACGACGCCGATCAACGATTTCCGTGGCCGGTCACCTGGCCCGATCAAAAATCGCATGGAAAATTGAGACCTTCGCCGAGGCTGTGCTCTATAGGATCGTAGCACTTGCCGAAGGGACGGCACTCTCCTGGAACGAGGCGATGCCGCTACCGGCCTTTCTCTGCACACGAGCGCTCGTTGAAACCGTTGCCCTACTTGTCGATTTCGAAGGGCGTGTGTCCAAGCTACTCAACGCCGAGGATCTGAAGGGGCTTGATGAACTCACGATGAACAGGATCTTCTCCAGCCGCGACGAAGAATGGTTGAAGCAGTCTCCTGAGTTCAAAACGGTGAATGTGCTCACACACATCGAAAAGCTGGACAAGCTTTTGCCGGGCGCTTTGGACCACTACAACCGGTTGTCGGAGCGATGCCATCCAAACTCCCTCGGTCATCATCAGATGTTTACGACGACCGACTACAGCAACGGCACGGTGACATATGACGCCCGGAAGGCAATGCGCGACGTTCCGGCAATCATCGCGGGATTGACGCTTTTGGCGGTCGCTGAACATTCGCTTAAAGAACTGAGCGCTCTCTTCGAGCGAGTGTCAGAGCTTCATCACCGGACGAGCCCTTCACCACGAGCTTGACCAAGCCTTGGGGTTCGATCGACCTACTCCGCTGAACATCTAAGGAGCCAGAATGCCCGACGTCGATTGGGAAGTAGTTCGTAAACATCGTCTGTCGAACGAGCGGCCCCCCGAATGGCCGAAAGATGTATATGCGATCTCTGTAAAGGGTTCAGCATTGCTCGGAATACACGAGATATCCGGCAAACTTTATTGGGACGGAAAGGAGATAGTTACGCGCAACGCCATCCGCTTGGGCACACTTGAAAGATGGATCGCAATCTTTGCTGCGGTCGGCACTTTTGGAACGTTCGTTGTCAACGCGGGACGCGCTATGGGCAAGTGGTCATAGACCCCCGATGTAAGGCCTCCACCAAGCTCCTCACCTCCACCGCTTCCGCCCGCCCCTCAGCTTCCGCCGCCCGACCTCTGCACCGGAGTCGTCGAGCACGATCACAACCGTGCCCGCACTAGGGTCATATTCGGGATCGCTGGCGATATCCCGAGCGACACGGGCGCCGTGTTGGACCGCTAGCTCAGCAGCGCCAAATAGCTCGCCAACCTGGTCCGTCTGCGCCTCGCCATTGTGGAAGATCGGGAAGTAGTAACGTCGCATAACCGCGGCCCTCGTCCTTTAGCCGCGATCATGCGCTCACCCCGGGAGGTCCGCACCTGTTCAAAACGACAGGGTCCGTGCGACAGCGGCGCTAGCAAACGGGCTCGCGTCATCCACCTCACGCCGCCCTCCTCCGCGCCTCTCCTTGCGGCCTCACCGGCTTCCCCGCCCGATCCTCCCGCCAACGATGCACCGCGCGCTGCGTCACGCCATCCGCGGTCACCGTCGTCAGCACCGATGGCCGCCTATGTAATGCCGGCCATCGCTGGCTGGGCGTCGCCGCTGGACTTTCCATCATGTGCAGTAGATCCACCTCCGCGTTGCGCGCATCGCGATCCGCGCCAATTTGCCATCCCGCGGCCAGTAGATCTTCAACCGGCGGCGTCGGCATAGCCGCGATTGCTAGCGGACTCTGCTGGCTGGAACCTGCAGCGAGCGAAAAAATTGACTCGTCAGGGAGGTTCCGATGACACAGAAAAATCGGACGCCACGTGGGTCGAGCACAATGGATCCCGTTACTGGTTCCGGCGCCAGCCAAGTTCCGACGAAACCGCACGACTCCGGCAGTCAGGCGAATGAAACTGTCGATGGCCTGGACGCTCAAACCGAAGCGTTGCGGCACGCGGCAGAAGATACGCCATCTGCTGCAGCACCTGACGACGAAGAAAAAGTGCCGGTCTTTGACCGGGCTGGTGCTGCGCCGAAAATCTGAGCGAGAAGACTGCCATGCACTGGCGCAAAGTGCCGAGCAGAACGAGCGGCAAGGTCTTCGATGTCGTGGTCTTGGCGTCTACCGCCTCAGTCGCCGTTTCGATTGTCTTGCTGGTTCTGCATTTTCCCGCGTGTCAGCCGAAATAGATAGAACTAGCTGTTCGTTGTCGGCCATTAAATCTCCGTAAGTGCGCAGAGCGTTTGTTGCGTATATTGCGCCATGTTGTTAGACCGCGCCTTCAACATGGAAGGAGCGCCGTTTTGGAAGAAGAAAAAGCTGGTTCGCCGCGAGTGGACGAAGGAAAATATCAAAGAATTGAAGGCGCACTCCAAGGCTCGCACGCCGGTCGTCAAAATCGCCAAGATGACCAAGCGAACCGAGGGCGCGCTACGTCAGAAGGCGATCGTGTTGGGTATCGGCCTGGGGCATCAGCGGTAAATTGACGCTGGCTTCGTTGAGGGAGCCGCCAAATTTCGATATTGTTTTAACGCTCGCATCTGCGCCGATCAGGTGCAGACTACTGCGTCCGTCAAGGCAGCCGGAGCTTTTAGCTTTCGCGGCCTTGGGGTTGAGGGCTCGCCTTCGCCAGCCCCGGCGAGTCCCACCTCAGTCAGCGAAGCTGACGCATTTAATTGTCCCACAGTGTAACACCGACGACATTGCGCCCCGCCCCGCGCTGTAGGCTTCATCTCGCCGGGGCTGGACCCATATTTCACTTATAAATTTTAACCCGGCAGCAGGCCGCAGTGGTTCGCCGCTGCGGCCTTTCTGTTGAACAACACAATGGGCGCGTCACCCGATGTCGTTTTGCGTCGTGTTAACCTCTTCACATGGGTATGACATCAGGACGGTTAATCTCCAGTCGCTGGCGAGAGGTTTCAGTTACAGCGGGAGGCGGCCGTGGCAGCAGACACAAAGGCGGACGACTGGTTTATTGCTGCGCACGTGCTGAGGGTACGCACGTCGTCGGGCACCGCATCGATATCGTTTAAGATTGGCAGCAGGGTAGCTAACATCGCAGCACTGTTGGGTTGCTCCGGACCAATCTCGGGAAGTGGTGTTGCGGACACGGACTTCCAATTAGACACGCAACTTATGCGCACCTTCAGCGGCCCATTTTCGTTGAAGGACATTAAGGGGCATCGCGGTGACGTCACGCAAAACGTGTCCTTTTCACCAGATGACTTGTCCGGCGTGGCATTCAATAAGAGTGGAAGCGTCTTTTTTAATTTCGATTTACCCAACACGAACCCGATGACCTTTACGATCAGGGGCCAGTGGATGGTAAAGATGGTCCTTAATCTTGGTACGACGTTCGCAATCTAGTCCGTGTACTCACATGTGATGCCGGGTTAGGCCCCGAAATCGGACACCAGGCGCGGACAAAGGCATGTCCACTTAGGGCTAGCAGCGGACCTCCGGCAACGTCACGACGCTCCTGGGTTTGACGCGGGTTTCTTGTCGACCACGTGGCAAGCCTGTAATCAAGAGTTACCGACAGTTCGATCAAGCTCAGTTGGGCGGCCTCGCTCGCGGTGCGGCATGTCTTGAAGGAGGCGCGCAATACGGCGCCCGCTGACGAACATCAGCGCGTGGTCGAAGGGCTTCCGTTATCTGAGAACAGGCTGTGTCGGAGCGAAGCCCCGAAACGGATCATCGGAAGTTGAGAGTCCTTGTTTGGCGCCGTCGGGCGGAGTGGCGCCGAGGAATGGGTTCCGCCAGGCTTCCTCGCTCGTGCGATTGCAGAAATCCGGATAGCTGCATTCGCTCACCGAGCCTTGCCCCGTCAAGCTACCGAGTGCTCGTCTTGGGTGCGATCGGCGGGGCGGGTGGCGTGGAGGTGCAGCTTGCAGTGCCGAGTGGAAGGTGTGGTCCCGCTCTCGAACCTTCTTGGAGTCCACTTGGGAGTCCATCCGTGCCTGCGCATTTCTCCCCTGTTCCCAGGTCTTAAATTGCCGGAATAGTGCTTCCTTATCGGCCTCCGACTGAATATTGGCGACGGCCGGGTTCTCTTGCAGGAATGCCTCAAAGTGTTGTCGCTTTACCGGTTCGACGCCGTGTTGGTCGAGCCATTGCTGCGCGAGCGGCAGGCGATTCCAGCCCGCGAGTGGTGCCGTCAGGGAGACCTCCTTCCACTTGGGATGAAAGGGCGGGTTCTGCAAATCGGCGAATTTCGAGAAGAAGGCGTCAACGAACAAGGCGAGCTTGCGACGGCGTTCAGTGTTGGGGGCCCAATTGTATGCTGCGAGCACCGCCGGCACCGCGATCGTTTCCACCGTTTCTCCCTCGGGAATCAGGTTCGGATAGTCTTTCGAGGTCAACGTCGCCGGCAGATAATCGCTCTGCAGGGGTTTCGAATAGTCGACCGCAGCAAGATGAAAGGAGCCGTCATTCTTGAAGGCAGTGACAGACACGTATGGCTTGCCGCCCACCACGATGACGGCGTCGAGCTCGCCCTTCTTCAACTTTTCCATTGCGATCCGCTGCTCGATATAGACGAAGTTCGCTTTGATCCCGAGCCGCTCGAAAATTGTCAGTGCAGTCACAAACGTGCCGCCATTGGGCAGGTCGACGCTCACCGTCTTACCTTCGAGATCGCTTAGAGTCTTGACTGCCTTCGGTGCGATGACCTGCATCTCCTCATTGTAGAGCTTGGTCACATAGGTGAACTGCTTCTTGATGTTGTTGGCGAAGCCCTTCTTCTCGAGATAGTCGAGCGTGTCGGCGCGCACGATGCCGAGATCGACGCCTTTAAGAAAGAGGATGTCGGCGATGCTCTGCACCGAGCCTCGACCGGTGATCGGCAGGACGCGCAGCTTACCGTCGTCGTCGAGCACGGAAGCGAGGTCTGCACCGAACTGCACATAGGTGCCGCCGATCGTACCAGTAAGCAGCGTGACCGTGTTGGCGTTCATTGCCTTCTTGGTCGAGACCGAGCCGAATTGGAAGACTGCCTTCAGGCTGTCACTAACCTTGGCCGGGTCATACTCGGTCTGTCCGGCATGGGCCGCAAATCCAGAAGCCATCAAGATCATCGCGGCAATCATTCCAAGGAGTTGACGCACAACATCCTCCTGGCATGTGGAACCTGCCACACGGACACAACCTCTCGAATCGTTGATCGTTCCCATGTCACTGTCGAACACTTCTGCTCCGGGTCAAAAGGCGAAGAACTCAGCGTGAGCCAATCTCGTCCGCTACGCCCCACTAAGCTGACCTCAGTGAGGCGTGTCGCCACTTCGCTGATGGGCCAATAGGAGACATTTGCTCACCAGCAAAAGTCTTCCCGAGACCGGCCAGTGCCGAGCGCGGCTTTATCTTTCTCGCAGCACGAAACCATTACGCTGCTCATCTATTGGTATGTGTAGCGGCGGAACCGGAAAACGGCAGCCGTCTGAGAAAGCCGCGCGGAGCAATGCCCGAGCGGCTTTTTTATGCGCCGTGTCCTTATCAGCGCATCAGCAGGCTCCGAGGTTTGGGACGAAAGCAGATGAGGCCTTTAGCGAGACAGCCATTTAGGGCACGTACCACCGAAGAACTTATGGCGCTGCTCAGCGCAGTAGCTACTGCAATTCTTGCGGTCATCATTATCTCGATGCTCTATTTTGGCCGGGATATCTTCGTGCCCGTTGCTTTGGCTATTCTACTCAGCTTCGTGCTGGCGCCGCTGGTCGGAATACTGCAGCGTATCCATGTCCCCCGCGGATTAGCCGTCGTGAGCGTGGTTATACTTGCCTTCACGCTGATTTTCGCGATGGGGAGTCTCCTCGCCACGCAACTGACGCAACTCGCGGGAGACCTCCCGCGTTACCAATCGACGATAAGCGAAAAAATTCAGTCCTTCCGGGACACAAAAGCCGGCAGGGGCACGCTGGAACGCGCCTCCGACATGCTGAAGGATCTCAGCAAAGAACTTGATAAGCCAAAGGATGCACCGTCCGCACGTGGCTCAGGCTCTGTCGCTGGTTTCAACACGCCCGCGCCGCTGACGCCGGTTCCGGTAGAAGTACGCCAGCCCGATCCTGGCGCGCTGGAAAGCTTGCGGACTTTGATCTCGCCGCTGGTTCATCCTCTCGCGACAACCGGCATCATCATTATTTTCGTCATCTTCATTCTGCTTCAACGCGAAGATCTTCGTAATCGTCTCATTCGATTGGCGGGGTCATCCGATCTCCAACGTACGACGGCGGCGCTCGACGACGCGGCGAGCCGCCTTAGCCGGCTGTTCCTGACTCAGCTCATCTTGAACGGCGCATTTGGCGTGGTGATCGGGATAGGTCTGTGGCTCATCGGGATTCCAAGCGCGATCCTTTGGGGCATCCTGGCGGCAGCTCTCCGCTTCGTTCCCTACATCGGCGCCGTCATCGCGGGCGCGTTCCCGCTTGCGTTGGCAGTAGCCATCGATCCCGGCTGGTCGATGCTGCTATGGACGCTCGCGCTTTTCCTAGTTGTGGAGCCGGTCGTGGGCCATGTCATCGAGCCGATGGTTTACGGCCACAGCACAGGGCTTTCTCCAGTTGCCGTGGTCGTGTCGGCAACGTTCTGGACTGCACTATGGGGTCCAATCGGGCTCGTCCTCGCGACGCCGCTGACGGTGTGCCTTGTCGTGCTAGGGCGTCATGTGGAACGTCTGGAATTTCTTGATGTCATGTTCGGGGACCGGCCGGCCCTTTCTCCCCCCGAAATATTTTACCAGCGGATGCTGGCTGGTGATCCGACGGAAGCCGCCGAAAAGGCCGAAGAATTTCTGAAAGAACGGTCGCTGGCCTCGTACTATGATGAAGTCGCCTTGAAGGGTTTGCAGCTAGCGCAAGCCGATGCCGAGCGCGGCGCGCTTGACCAGGAACGTCTAACGAAGATTCGAGACGCGGTGAACGAATTTGCCAGCGACCTTTCGGATCAGGAGGACCGGCCGCCGGCGAAAAGCAATTCAACCACCGACGCGGAAGCATCGTCCGCGGTGGAAAGCGTTGCAGAAAATGCGACAAATGAAACGTTGCCCATTCTCAGCAAGGAATCCCTCCCGCCGGGATGGCAGGGTGAACATCCCGTCCTCTGCGTGGCGGGGCGCAGTCGCATCGATGAGGCGGCCGCGATCATGCTGGCTCAGCTCTCGACGACGCACGGCCTGGCGGCGCGAGTGGAAGGGGCGGAAGCGCTCTCCACGACGAATGTCTTCCGCCTTGATACCACCGGCGTTGCGATCGTATGCCTGGTCTATCTCGATGCCAATGGACCAGCGCACATGCGTTACTCCGTTCGACGCCTAAGGCGAAAGTTACCGAAGGCAACCATTATCCTGGGCTGTTGGGTCAAGGAAATCGACCCGGCTGCGCTAGAATTGTTGCGGGAAGGCGCGAAAGCCGACCTCGTTGCCGCGAGCCTCGGTGAGGCGGTCAAGCTGTGCATCGAGGCGACGGGAGTGAAGGACCAGGAAGCCTCCAAGCAGGAAATGTCCGCAACAGTAGCTGCGTGAAGTTTCCATCATGGCCAGATTTCCCGTCGTGAAATCAGGCAGACGTTGTCGGCATATGCCCAATGCTGGAAAGGTTATTTGAGTGTGGAACAATCTAATCGAATTCGCTGCGTCTTGATGGTGTGCGCGACAATCACCACGACTTCGACCTTCGCGGCTAACCCTGATCAAGGCGAAAATCTCGTCAAACGATGGTGCACAGGCTGCCATCTTGTCGCAGCCGATCAGAAGGGCGCGAGAGCCGACGCTCCAACGTTCGCGTCCATCGCAGCGAGGCCGGATTTCGACCCCGCCAAGCTAGCGTTCTTCTTGCTCGATCCACACCCGAAGATGCCTAATATGCAGCTCAGCAGGGATGAAGCGTCAGATATCGCCGCCTATATCGGGACACTCAAGTAGCAGCAGAAAACACGCCGCCGACGCGGAGCACGCGCGATCCCGAACGTTCCGCGCTTGATGACCGACAAAGTGTGGTCGAGTTCAAGAAGTCCGCAGCGCGCCCATCTGCTGCCGAAGATTGGTCTACTGTACACCCACCATGTGCGGTCAGCGACGCAATTTGATGCCTTGAAAGAGCCAAACGGTCCCTTTGCCTGAACAATCGACGTCTGTTCTGGGTCAATCGTAAGCGCGATTTTCTCCGCACGGTGACGCCCGCGCTTTTGACGGATGGCCTTCGTATCGAGGGCGGCATCTGACCCGTTCAGGCAGCGGCGGTT